>CBDUQW010000123.1:0-7695 GCA_965369625.1 uncultured Thermoplasmata archaeon
AGATGAGGACCGTATTGCTCTGGACATGCCAATCGAGTAATATTGTCCCAAGGCCGAGGCAGGCACGTTTAATATCCGACCCCTCGATACGTCCGCCGATGAAGGAGGAGACCGATCCCCCCGGTCAGGAGGACGACGGGTCCGACCAGGGTGGGAAGGAGACCGGGGCGGCGATGACAGCGAGGGTCCTGCACGGCTCGGCCTTCATAATGTCCTCCCGGATCATCAACGCCATCTCCCTCTTCATCGTGTCCGTCAGCCTGGCAAGGTACCTGGGCATCGAGCAGTACGGCCTGATCGCCATCGCCATGGGCGTTGCGGGAATGCTGGAGGTGGTCGGCTCCCTCGGGATGAACATGGGCTCTGCCAGGTACATCCCCTTCTACAGGGCCAAGGGACGGGAGGACGACGTACGCCGCGTGGTCTCCATCAACGTGACCACGAAGGTCTCCACGGCCATCCTCCTGGGGGCGCTCCTCTACATCACCGCCGGGTTCTACCAGGACCTGTTCGACAAGCCCGTCGAGCCCCTGATGCAGATAGCCGCCATCGTGCTCGCACTGAACATCCTGGGAGGCGCCTTCTACGGCATCCTCAGGGGGCTCCAGCGGATGTTGGTCATGGCCGCGGCCAACGTCATCAGGGACGCGGTCTGGATGGTGACCTCCCTCGCCCTGGTGCTGGTGGCCGACCTGGGTCCGGAGGGTGCCCTATGGGGCTTCGTCGCCGGCGCACTGGTGTGGGTGGTCATCTCCTTCGTGGCCATGGTGCTCGCCCTACGCGAGGACCTGAAGGACCGCCGTCATCTCGAGGACCGGTACGACCGGACCGTGGTCTGGGCGATGGTCACCTTCGGTTTCCCGGTGCTCCTCAGCAAGCTCCTCTTCATGGTCTTCGACTGGACCGGCACGTACATGCTGGCGTACTACGGGACGGTGGAGGACGTCTCCATCTACAACGTGGCCTTCGGGATCGTCACCATCCCGCTGGTGCTGATCAAGGCGATAAGCACGGCCCTGATGCCCGCCCTGAGCCAGGCCTACGGCGAGGGTAGGATGGGCCTGATGCGTACGCTGTGGAGCGGCTCCCTCAAGCTGATCAACGCCATCTTCATCCCCCTGGCCGCCATGCTGATGGTGCTGGCGGGGCCCGCCATCCTCCTGATATACGGCGAGGACTACGTCCCCGGAGCCACGGCCGTCCTCATCCTCGCTCCCTACCTGCTCGTCAGGCCCACGGGCCTGCAGGCCAACCACCTGCTGGCGGCCATGGCGCGCCAGAACCTCATATTCAAGGTCAACATGGTCGCCGTCGTGCTGAACCTCGTATTGGCCCTTGTGCTCGTTCCGGCCATGGGCATCGAGGGAGCCGCCATCGCGGTCACCATCAGCTTCTACGTGAACTCCCTCCTCCTTTACCACTACGCGAGGAGGGAGGCCGGTGTGGACGCCGACGCGCCCACCATCAACCGTCTGCTGGTCGGCGCCATCATCTCCATGGTGGTCTCCGCGGGCGTGTTCCTCCTGACCGGGCCCCTCGGCCTGGACCTCCTCTTCCTCCTGGCCCGCCTCGCCGCCGCCTTCCTCTCGGGCCTCGGGGTGTACCTGCTCTACGTGAGGAGGGTGCGCATCTTCACCGAGGACGAGATGGAGAACGTGGTCGCCGTCTCGAAGCACAGCAGGCTGGCGGGGATGATCCTCAAGCTGCTGGGGCAGTGATGGTCCGGCCGGGCACGGTCGGTGGGTCAGCTAGCCCATGAGGCCGGGCAGGGCGAGCCTTGCCGCCTCGAGGGCATCGTCCATGCGGTCGCCGTCGCCGCCTCCCTGGGCGAAGTCGGGCCTGCCGCCGCCCTTGCCGCCCTTGCCACCCGCCGCCTCGAGGGCCACCCTCAGCAGCTCCCTGCAGTCGAGCTCGACGTCCTTGGAGCAGGCCACCACCATGCCGCCCATGGTGGAGGCGAGCACCACCACGGTGCCCTGGCTGGTGATGGCCTGACGGGCCATGGTGACCAGGTCGCCCATGTTCGCGTCGCCCAGGTCGGTGACCAGGCGCACGCCCGGGGCGACCTCCTCGCCGCCCTGCTGCTTGATCTCCCCCAGCTGGCGGGTCAGGTCGTCCACCTGCTTGCCCAGGTCCTTCCACTCGCGGAAGAACCGCTGGGCCGCCCGGGGGAGCTGATCGGGACGCACGTCCAGCGCGTCCGATGCGGCATCCAGCAGCCCTCTCTCCTCCTGGCCAAGGCGCACCGCCGCCATGCCCGCCGAGTACTCAAGGCGGACTATCCCGTCGGCGATGCGCTCGGCGCGCCGCATCCGGATGGAGCCTATATGGGCGGTGTTCGACACGTGGGTCCCACCGCAGGCCTCCACGTCCACGTCGGCGATGCGCACCACACGGATCCGCTCGCCGGGGGGCACGCCGCCCTGGTACAGGCGGAACCCGTACTTGCGCTCCGCCTCGGTGCGTTCCACGAAGGACCTGTCCACCGGGATGGCCTGGAGCACCAGCTCGTTGGCCCGGGTCTCGATGCGCCGCAGCTCGTCGGGCCCCACCCTCTGGTAGTGGCTGATGTCCACGCGTGCCATGTCGGTGCCCTTCTGGGCGCCCGACTGCCAAACGTGGTCCCCCAGCACCTGGCGGGCCGAGGCCAGCACCAGGTGGGTGGCGGTGTGGTGGTGGGTGTGGGCGTCCCTCCGCTCCCGGTCGATGAGGCCCCGCACCACCTCCCCCACAGGCAGCACGGTGCCCTCGTCCTCCAGGTGATGGACGATGATCTCGCCCCGCTTCTCGACCCACCTGACCCGGTGGGAGGCGTCGCCCACGTGGAGCGCGCCCTCGTCGGAGGGCTGTCCCCCTCCCTCGGGATAGAACAGGGTCTGGTCGAGGATGACCTGGCCGGACCCAGACCACTGGACCACCGCCTCGAACTCGGTCTGGGCGGGGGCCTCGTAGTACAGCTTGCGGGTGTCAGGAAGCTGGGCGTCCAGTGGTTCGGCCTCCGCCTCGGCGGCAATCTCCTCGGGGCTGGCCTGCTCGTGCCGGGTGGCCAGCAGTGTGGTGAAGTTGTCGGGGATGTCCACCTCGATGTTGCGCTCGGCCGCCAGCTCCTTGACGATGGTCGGGGGCACGCCGTAGGTGTCCCAGAACTCGATGAGGGACTCGACGGGCACCTCCTTGTCCTTGGAGGTCTCGAGGGTGCTGGCGACCAGCCGCTTGCCCTTCCTCATGGTGGTGGCGAACCGCTCGGTCTCCAGGTCCAGGATCCTCTCTATGTAGTCCCACCGGGCATCCACCTCGAACACTCCCCGGAGGGCGGGCCGGTGCAATGCCACAATCTCGTGGAGCTTGAGGGGGCAGCCGAGGCGCTCCATCAACCTCAGGCTGCGGCGCACCAGGAGGCGGGCCAGGTAGCCGCCCTTGACGTTGGACGGGACCACGCCGTCCGCCAGCATCCACGGCAGCACCCGGGTGTGGTCCGCCAGGGCGTAGAGGTTCTCGTGGGGGGTGATGAGCTGAGTCAGACGGTCGACGTCGATGTCGACGCCGTGGGCCGAGAGCCGCTTGACCACCTCGGTCCTGAGCACCTTGATGTCCGAGCTGGCCTCCAGGTCCATGACCCCCGCCACCTTGGTGTTCTCGGCGATGATGCGGGTGGTCTCGTCGTCGGCGGAGCCCAGCTCCAGGCCGCAGGCGGACCTGAGCTCGGCGACCACCTCGGGGAACGCCGCCTCGTACACGGTGGGGGTCCCCTGGGAGGCCCAGGCGAGGCGCTCCAGGCCGTAGCCGGTGTCCACGACGTAGAGGTCCATCGGGCTGTAGGTGCCGCCCTTGATCTCGACCTCGCCGTGGGGGTCCGCCTGGTAGGCCATGAACACCAGGGTCGCCAGCTCGACGCCGCCCGCCATCACCTCGAGGGCGGGGCCGGCGTTGCCACCTCCCGACCAGGGGTTCTCCTTGAAGGTGATGATGTACCGGTCGATGCCGAGCACGTTGGTGAAAAAGTCGTAGCAGTAGGCCACGGTATCCTCCAGCCAGTAGACCTCGTGGTCCTTGCGGTTGAAGGCGTGGTGGCCCATCATCTCGAAGGAGGTCAGGTGGCGGCCCGACCGCCCCACCGAGTCCAGGTCGTTGAACCTTATGCAGGGCTGGGAGATGGCAAGGGGGTTCGCCGGCGGCGGGGTGCTGCCCGATGTCACGTGGGGCTGGAAGCACGCGATGGACGCGATGGCGAAGTAGATGTCGCTGCGCCACCTGGCGACCACGGGGTACCTCTCGAGCCGGGTGTGGTTGTGCCTCTCGAAGTAGGACAGGAAGGCCTCGCGCATCTCCTCCAGGGTGTAGGGCTTGGGGATGG
This sequence comes from uncultured Thermoplasmata archaeon, assembly GCA_965369625.1. GTDB lineage: Archaea > Thermoplasmatota > DTKX01 > DTKX01. The sequence continues at coordinate 4,355 of CBDUQW010000123.1, forward strand.
GCGGCCGCTCTATCAACGTGTACTCGTCGCAGGGGTTGTCCCCGCAGGTCTCCACGCCGCCGTTGGTCCAGAACAGGTTGCCGCAGGAGGGGCAGGTCCTCTGCTCGAAGTCATGGTCCTGAAAGAGCTGGAGGTCGAATCCCACTTACACCACGGGGCGAGGATTGCCCTCACGATATTTAAATCAACGGTCAGGTTGGCCGCCGCGCGCGCTCAGTCCAGCTCCTGGCTGGCGAAGCACAGCGACAGGCGACCGGAGCGCTTGCGCTCCACCACGCCGACCTTGGTCATGATGTTGACGTGGTAGTTGACGGTGGAGGGGGCCAGCTCCACCATCTTGGCGATCTTGCTCTGGCTGATGCCAGGGTACTCCAGGATGATGGTGTAGATGATGCGCTGGACCTGGTTGAGCCGGACGTCCTTCACCTCCCTGGGGATGCGCATGCCCGAGGGGTAGAACCTCCGGTTGGCGCCGTCCTTCACCGACGTGATGAAGTCCTGGGATTCCAGGATGCGCGAGTGGTACACGAACTGCCCGTTGGATACCCCGAGGGCCTTCCGGATGTGTGTGAAAGTCTCCCCGGGGTTCGCCTTGACGTAACCCAGGATCTGACCGCGGATGAAGTGGTTGGTGACCTGCTCGGGTTTTAACCTCGTGTAGAGGGGCACGACGATGAAGGCCATCAGGGCGTACTTGCCCGCCTCGGTGCCGATGATGGCGAGGATGCCCGCCAGGGCGCCCACGGCGATGCCCATGACGATGACGACGACGGGGATCCCCTCGGGCTCGGGCGTCTTCTTTGGCACCGCCTCGAAGCGCTCCACCAGGTAGGCGGCCTCGGGGTCGACGGGCGCCGCCCCGTCCACGGTGAGGCGCACCTCCAGCGTCGTCTCGCCGGGTTCCTCGACATCGAGGGAGAAGGAGTATGCCTTCACACTCCCCGCGGACACGTTCTCGAGGGGCACGCTTCCCAGGAACTGCGATTCCGTCCCCGAGGTGGAGTAGAAGGACACCACCACGGTGTCATATGTGAGATTGTCAGGGTTGCTCACGAAACCCATGACCCTGTATACCCCTCCGTCAGCATCGGCGAGGACAGCGTTGTCGTTGTCAGCCTCGATGACCAGGTCGGGGAGCAGGCTCACGTTCGCTCCGGACACCTCGAAGCCGATGGATATCCAGGCCGGCCCGTCCATCCCACCGGTGGCGTCGACCCTGACAGAATAGACACCTGGCTCGGCCTTGGGGTCCACCCGGACCCTCATGTGGACCACCACGTCCATCCCCGAGACCATCATGATGGAGTTGTGGGACAGGTCCACGGCGATGATGGGGTGATCGAAGGTGCTGGTAAGGTCCACCTGGTGCACCGTCACTCCGTTGCCCACGTCCCTGACGCGCAGGTCCGCCGAGTACTCGTACGGCTTGGTCTGGGGGGATGTGGCGTCCCTTGGACCCGCGAGCATGGGAAGACCGATCTCGATGGCCCTCACCTCGGGCACCTCGACCGCCAGGGTGACAGGGAGCTCTTCCGTGGCCTGCCCTGTCAGGATGCGGACGGGCACCATCGTCGTCCCAGCGGGCGAGTGCATGTGGTCCTCGGGTATCCCGACGGATAGCATCACCTCCGCCTGACCGAAGGCGGGGATGGTCCCGGTGTCGTGGACCCTGACGGTCCAGCCGTCGGGCAGGGTGGTACCGATGGCAGGGGTCACGTCGATGACCCGGGTGGCCACGTTCCCCGTGTTCTCCACCCACATGTAGGTAGAGGCGCTCATGCCGAACCTGGCCGGGATGGTGGTGGGTCCATCCAGCAGCCTCAGGCCCCGTGTAGTGCCGACATCGATGGTGAACTCCCATGTGTCCTCGATGGCCCTGGGGTCACCTGTGCCCGTGCCCATGATGACGGAGTACTCGCCGGGGCGGGCATCGGGGGACACAGTGATGCTGGCCAGGATGGGCTCCGCCACCCCCTCCTTGACAAATGTGACCCCCGGATTGGTCCGGAGGGTCCAGCCCGCGGGTGCCCACAGCGTCTCCACGCGGACCACCCGGTCCACGGGGGCGTCGGCGTTCACACCCAGGGCCACCTCGAACCATTCGCCTGGCATGACGCGTCCAGAGGGCACGCCATACCCGCTGAGGGTCATCTTGTAGGCGGTGACGCTCACATAGAGCGGCAGGGAGGCCAGGGTCGTGTCCTGTCGAGGATGCAGCAACCGGGGCTCCATGTAGTACGTCCCCGGTTCGGTGTCCTGGTCGATATTGATAGTCACGTCCAGCACGCCCTGGTCCGAGAGCCACGTGGTCCCCTTGGTGGGCACGGCACCGTCGACGGAGTAGGTCCAGCCTTCGGGCAGGGGCTCCATGGAGAACCTCACCACGTCCCCGTCCAGGTCACCACCCCAGTGGGCGTAGGCCATCCAGGATGCCGCGTCGCCGTCGGAGGTCACCGACCTGTAGGATGCATCGGCGTACGACAGCGTGCCCGAGGGCTCGCCGCCCCTCCCGTCGTCCTCGGCCGATGCGCTGGCGACGGCGAGGGCGAGGATGGCCATGCTGACGGCGATGACGACGAACGTCACCATCACCCTCCGCCCCTGGAACAGGGGCTTGCGAACTGTCCCTGGCTGCCCCATTGGGGTAGGGTTTGCGAATACCGGTATTTAAAAAGTGTGGTATCCGCTCTAACCTTGGGATGGCGGGCTCAGGCCAGGCCCACGGTGGTTTTGATCGACTTGATCTCCTCCTCCATGGTCCGTGTGGCGTCCTCGAGGGCGATGATCTCGCCACGGGCGCCCTCCAGCAGCCGGTCGTGGAGTTCCCGCCACTGGCCCATGTCGTCGGCGGGAGCGTCCGGCGTCCAGCCACCAAGGAAGTCGTCCACCTGGTCGATGGTGTCCAGGTCCGGTAGCTTGGCCTGCTCCTCCTCGGGGAGGCGGACCCGGAGCTTCCGCAGGTCCTTCTTGAGGAACCCGATGTGGTCGCGGAGGTCCGCCGCCTTCCCCTGGGCGGTCCCCAGCAGATTGTCGTGGTGCTCCTTCCAGTCCGCCTCGTCCGCGTGGATGCGGGCGTTCATCAGCTGGGCGTTGAGGAAGGGGTAGTACCGGTTCTCGCGCTCGCGGCCACAGTGGGGGCACTCCCAGAGACGGTCGTTGGTCTCGGCGGGGTACTCCTCGCCACATGCAGGGTCCCCGCAGATGATGATTATCCTCATGGCTCCCGCCTCCCTGGTGGGAGAACGGAGGGGCGTTATAAGGCTTCCGATTGGGTGCACGGGGCGTGGAGATTCTTGGATACCGAGTGATGAATGACAAGCGGGAGCGGTGAGAGACAATCC
>CBDUQW010000124.1:0-7498 GCA_965369625.1 uncultured Thermoplasmata archaeon
GCGGGACAAGGGGTATTCCGGGGTGCGGGACAAGGGGTATTCCGGGGTGCGGGACAAGGGGTATTCCGGGGTGCGGGACGAGTTAGCCATTGTGCCAATCATTCAGGTCAAATGGCATTTGCATCGTACGGCACAGCGAACCTTGGATCGTACTTGAATCCTTCTTGGACCATCGGATTATATCCTAACCTGGCCCCCCTTGTATCGCACCTTGCAGTTAGGCTTGCCATGTTCACCATGAACCTGCAGCGGGGTCATGTCGAGCTGATCGATGGGCGTTGGACCCCGATACCCTTCTCGATCACACCGGCATCCATCAGCTCTTCCGAAAGGAGTCGCTCCAGGTCGTCGATCGACTTTTCGTCGGGTGGGGATGGGACCTCCACAAGGGCGTGGAGGAGGTATCCGTTCCAAGCATCGTAGACCAGCGTGACCTCCGTCTCCTTCACCTTTCGGAACAACCGCTCCCTGAACGAGGTCTCCATGGGCCATCGCCACTTTGGATCCGTAGATCTCCAGCTGGCCTTGACCCGCTCGCCTTGCATGCTGATGTCTCCGTCCAGGTCGACCAGTTCGTTATCCGCCCTCTTCCCCTCAATGAGCCTTTTTACATTATCGATGTCACAACTGACATTGTACGTGATCCGGCAGGTGAGGTACTCCCTCGCCTCCTGCTCGGAGCCCTTCACCTTCCGGATCAACACCAGAGCGAGGACGAGCCATCCGACGACCGCGATGGCAAGCATGACCCCGGGCCTGGTCATGTACACCCAGAACCCTGTGTCGTCCATGTAGATCTCCGCCGACCACTCGCCGAAGGTCATATTCAGGAGCTCGAAGGCCAGGGCCGCTGCGAGGATCAGCTCTAGGACCTGGAGCGAGGATCCCGTCCTCTCGTTCGTCCTCGTGATGTCCTCCAGGGCCCTAGAGTTCTCCTGCAGCTCCAGCTGGACCTGGTGCATCCTGCGCTCGCTGGTGGCGTTGACGTTGTCCCGCAGCCCCTTGAGCCTCATCTGGGTTCCGTACACGTTGTTCCTCATGTCGGAGATCCTGGCACTGGTGTTGTCGAACATCTTCTTGATCCCCATGACCTCTGCGAAGTCCATGTTATCTGCGGACCTGACCTCATCTCCGGGTGGGGTCGATGGGTCTTGACATGCGTCATTCCAAGATGCCATTTGATGGCCGAAATGCTCCTCTTGTTTCCTCACAGCATCCTCCAGGGTGATGACGGTCTCGTCGATGAAGGAGGTGTCGCTTGAGTTCGTGACCAGCATCTTTTGGGTGATCTCGACGGAGTTGGGATCCCGTTCCAGGTCCTGCATCATGTCCTGGATCTCGATGACGTCGGCGTTGATGACGAACAACCGGTGGTACAGGTTCTCAAGGAAGACAGCTGCGCTTTTTAGGAACATCCAATACGACATGGCCTCCTCTACGCGCATCAACGGGCCCCTGATGAAGAGGACCCCATGGCTTCCTTGGATGACGTATGAACCCGTGGAGAGGACCTGGACGCCCTGCACAACGTCGATTATCTGACGCACCTCGGCCTCGACACTCTCCCCGTCGAGGAGGTTGGACGTGATCACGTTGGACCAATCCTCCAGCTCCTTCTCGTTCAATCTCTTGCCGGGAGGTGTCAGGTCGATCCGTTGGCCATTCTTAACGAGCCTCACCCCGTCGGCGATCACCATGTTGAACTTGTCCCGGTTCTCTGCGTTGCCGCTGAACACCAGATCCAGGAGGCTCTGCTGGTAGGGGGTGATGAGGGTCACCATCATCCTCGAGGAGTCCTCCCAGATGTCGGCCAGGATCCGGGAGATGTTGTCGACCGAGATAGCATCGGCCGTCTGTTGCTCCGCACTCAGTAGCTCGAGGCCGTAAACGACCTTGCCAGTGTGGTTCACGTAGCAGCCGAAGATCTCCTCCTGGATCACATCCTCCTCCTCGACCAGAAAGTGGATCTCCGCCTCGAACATGACATAGTCCGTCGGGTCGTAATCCTTGACGAAGACCTTGGTGAACTCCTGCTCCTCGATGCTCGAGGTCTCCTCGTCCAACTCTTTCACGGTGTGGGTGAACAGTGCGTTCTTGATCCGTTTGAACGAACCCAGGTTGTCGTTGAGGGCCTTCAGGTTAGAGGTCCCGAAGGGGATCCATTCGCACACCATTATCCTCGGGTGCGAGAGGAACAACAGCTCCTTGTCATCCTCCATCACATCACATCCTCGACGGACCCATTGGGTCCCTGGGATCGCACCTTCCCCTTGATGGTATCGGGTGTTCGCATCCATACCAGAAGGGGATCGAGACGTAGCTTACATTCTTGATCCTCATGATCTCGCTCTCCTTCATGTGATCACACGTCTCGCTCCTGCACCTTACAAGGCATTCGTGCTCCGCTCCGATCCTGTCAAGGCCGCAGAAGATGGATATCATGTCGGTCCCGCACTTCGGACAGATCAGGAAGCCATCGACCGCCTTCCTGAGTTGCTCGGGGAAATAATCGATCATCATCCTACCCTCGAGGCCGACCTGGTATTTCGTCATGTACTGTGACCGGGGCCCTCCCACCCTCAACTCCTCGATGAGTCCCATCTCCCGGAGGTCGTTGAGGTCATCCTCGGCCTCCTGGGATAGGTTGATGTACCGCCTTCCCTCCCGGAACCCCACGCTGGCAGGGGCGTAGTCCCATCCCCCGAACACATCTCGCCCCCCCTCCTCCTTGTACCTGATGCCCTCGAACACGAGGATCCGAAGTGCGTTGAGGGTGATCCAGAAGTCCCCCTCATGGGTGAACTGGCTCATGAGGTAGAGGAGCTCCGACTGCTCCATTGACAGGATGTGGATGAAGTCCACCTCCTCGTGTTCCTCACAGGAATCGTTGGAGCAGTCCAGAGTGACGCTGACGTGGGAACCCAGGTGATCCGCCACGACCTCATCCATCATCACCCGCAAGGAGAGGGGGGCATCGCACCGATTGCACATCGTGAGCGACTCGACCTTGGCACCTCCGACCTCTGCGCTGTGGTCTTTCAGTACCTCCTTCCCAGCGTCCGTCGTGCGAAACGTGGAGAGCTCCCCGAGGCTTGTACTGTGGTTCACGCGTTCGATGTACCCGAGATCGGTCAGCCTCGTCAACGATGCCTTCGCCCGGTGGGATATGTTCACGAAGGTCCGCTCCGCGACCGGTATCACGCCTGTCTCCCTCTTGTACCATCGGGGGAACATCACACCCCCCTTGGCACGGGCCACATCCTGGAGCCCTCTGTGGATCAGACAATAGAGGTACAGGTCCCGAGCCACATCATCCAGGCCAAGGTCATCGGCAAGGGTGTCGGCAACATCCACGAGGACGATGAGCTTGAGTTCATTCGGATTGATAATAACCATATGAGGTCCCCCAGATTCCTTTATCCGCCCGGAAACCGAATATTCTCCCATTTATTATTTAAATTTACCTGGACCTTCGCGCTCCGTTCAATGGTTCGGTCCACGTATTTGTTCAGCATGTGAATCTGCATCATGGCTGCTCCATTCGGTCAGTGGAGTGGACGGGGGGCGCCCTGGGCCGCGGGGTCGGACCCGCTGCGCGGCCGGCGCGCACGCGCGCACTGTCCTTGCCAGGACAAGGGGGGACAGGGTGTCACTTCTACGACGCGGTCCCACAAATGTCGAGTACTCAATAATGTACCGGGGTATCAACGATCGAGCACGTCGTTCCCGGGGGTCCTATCCAACCCGAGCACCTCCTGGAGGACGTCCCTCGTCCTGATGTCGAACAGCTCCGCGTGCCGGGACAACCCCCCCGCGTCCAGCTCCTCCAGGTACATGTCGTCCAGCAGCGAATCGAGGGCGCGCCTCGCCATATCCCTCCCCCTGACGAACCTCACGTAGATGAGGTCTAGCAGCGCCTTCTCCGGTTCGGCGACCAGCACCTCGCCTTCCCTCCGGTAGCCCCGGAACAGGGACCTCTTCACCTGGTGGTACTCTAACACCCCGTCGCCCGTCCGGAAGGTGTAGGGGAGCCGGGTGGTGACCAGGGTGAGCACCCTCGCCTGCTGGCTCAGGATGCCGTGCCTCGACAGCGCGTACTCCAGCGAGAGATAGGAGGGCTCCCTGATGACCATCGCCGCCTCCTCGTCGGACGGGGGCGCGAGGGGGTTGGCGTACCATCCCCGTGCCGGGCGCTCGATGACGCCGGAGGCGACCAGCCGGGAGAGCTGCACGGATAGTGAGGACCTCCTGTCGCCGGTCAGCAGGACGAGGTCCGACAGCGAGAAGAGGCTCTTGCCCCTGTTCGCCCTGAACAGGTCCAGCCACTGGTCCACCTTCAAGGACCCACCGCCTTCGCCAGCTCCCCGGCGTGGGCGATGACGTCCCCGACCCTCTCCAGGATATCCCCGAAAGAGGACCTGTAGGCCTCCAGCACCCGGGTAGGCAGGAACCGCGCCATCTCGCCCTCGAGGGTGGACAAGCCCTCCTCCTGGACCCTTGCCATTGACCTCTCCAGCCCCTCGACCAGCCCAGGGATGGACTCGCCGTAGTCGACGGCCTTCCTCCTCACCAGCTCCCCGTCCACCTCAACGGACCTCTCCTCGGTCAGGTAGTGGACGTCCCAGAGGTCCCTGCCCTTGAGGTACGGCCTGAACGCCAGCGCGCAGACCTTGTCGGCCAGGATCTCCACCGGGTCCTCGACCCTGATGGCGGGCCGGACCGGGGGGAAGTCCAGGATGCGGGGGCCGTTGCGATGGGACGGGACGGGCGCCAGCTCGACGTGGACCCTGACGATCTGCCCGTGGTCCTCCGAGACGGTCCTCAGGATGTGCCTCTGCAGCCGGGGGTCGTCCCTCTGGGCCCTGGTCGCGACGGAGGCGAGGAAGGGGAAGGCGTCCTCCACGTAGCGTCCGGCTTGGGCCATGGGCTCCGCCAGGCTGAAGGCGTCCACTCCCTCGACCATCACCAGGTCGATGTCCTCCGAGAACCTGGGATTGCCGTGGAACAGCCGCAGGGCGGTGCCACCGTGGAACACGATGCTGTCGAAGCACCCCCTCAGGGAGAGGGACGTGAGCACCGCCTTCTGCACCTCCTCCGCGAGGACCTGCTTCCTCGTGGCCCCCAGGGCCTCGCTCCTCTCGATGACCTCTTGCCACAGCACGATATCACTTGCCTAGATTAACATATTTGTTAAGTTTCTAAAGTCATTACGGGGCAGCCAGTATAAATAAGTGTGGATTGGGCCCCATTGGGACCGGGGCAACGTCTTCCTTGGTGACCCACATCTCCCCCCGTTCATAACGCATCCCGTCCAGACCTATCGTCACCGATATACTTATACCGGACCCGGGGGGGTCGGTGAAGGTTGGATCATCGCGTCAACGGGTGTTGATATATCCTCCATTGTATCCTGTTCGCCTCAAGAATGATTGTGGTGTGCGTGGCGATCGATCTCGGATACGGAACGCTGCGCGGACGGCGCACACGCACCGTCATTGCCAGGACAGGGTGTTCGCCCCGGTCGAGGGGAGGCGCTGCCGGCTGGCGGGGGACCGGGTGCTGGGTTGGGAGGACAGGCGACGGGACCTGGAGGAGGGGGTGGCCGCGGGCCGCGGGGGGGCGACGGTGGCCGTGAAGGAGATCCGACGCATCGGGTGGATCGGGATATTGGTACGAGACGAGTGGTATTGCGGGATGCGTGGCAAGGGGAGCCAGATGATCACTGCTTGGAAATAACAAGGATGTCATCGCGTACCGAACAGCAGCCACGAACGAGCAACGTACCTCCCCGGATCCCACACCATCATCTCTCCGACCTTTCAAATTCCCACATCCGCCCATCCCCTGCCCTCCCTTTATATATCACCAGGGGGATTCTTGTTTGATTTGCGCAGTATACTGCGAGAATAAGCCTCAAAATGCGCAATATACTGCGAAAATATAAGTAGTGCCGAGGAGATGGGAACCACATGACCTCGAAGGATGTCATCCTGGACGTGGTGGAATACTGGGCGGAGGAGATAAGGGAGGAGACCGTCCACCGCCGGAACCTGACCCCGCAGCTGGTCGAGAGCATCGCGAGGGAGGAGGTCACTGTGATCCAGGGGGTCAGGAGGTCCGGCAAGACCTTCATGCTGTACGGACTGGCCAGGGAACACGGCGGGACCTACGTCAACTTCGAGGACGAGCGCCTCATCGGCTTCGGCGTCGAGGACCTGGACAAGCTTTACGACATCGCCATGGTGGGGGACCGGAGGATCCTCTACCTGGACGAGGTCCAGGAGGTGCCCGGCTGGGAGAAGTTCGCCCACCGGGTCCACAGGAGGATGAAGATCTTCGTCACGGGGTCCAACTCCAGGCTCCTCGCCTCGGACTTCTCCAAGGGGCTCGTGGGGAGGACGAAGAGCTTCCACTCGCATCCGCTCCGGTACAACGAGTTCCTGGAGTTCACGGGGGCGAGGAACAAGAGGGATTCATTCCTCAGGTACATGGGGACGGGAGGGTTCCCCCGCATCGTCCTCACGGGGGACGTGAGGCTGGCGAGTGAGTACCTCGACCGGATAATCTACCGCGACATAGTGGGGAGGAACGACATCAGGCACCCCGAGGCGCTCAGGACCATCGCCAGCTTCCTCCTGTCCAACGTCGGCAAGGAGTTCTCCTACCGGACCCTCCGGGACGTCAGCGACCTGGGACACGATTCCACGGCCCGGGACTACGTGGCCCACCTGGAGAGCGGATTCCTGCTGGGGGTCATCAACGCGTACTCGGGTTCCCTGAAGAAGCAGGCGACCTACGGCAAGAAGGTCTACGCCGTCGACCCCGCGTTCATAACCCTAGGGAAGCGTTGGGACGACGACGAGGGAAGGGTCCTCGAGAACGTCGTGTTCAACCACCTCTTTGATCAGGGCGACCTATACTACCTCAAGCAGAACGGGGAGACGGACTTCCTCCTCTGCGAGGGGCTGAGGCCCGTGAGGGCTGTCGGCGCCACCTTCGAGGCCACCGAGGAGGCCACCATACGCAGGGAGGCGAGGGCGTTGACGGCGGCGACCAAGGCCTTCGACGTGCCCGCGGAGCTGGTCTCGGTCTACCCGGTGAAGGGGTTGCCAGAGGGCATCGAGAACCGGCTGGCCCACCGGTACCTGGCGGCCATCCGGTGAATCCTAAGGACGGGGGAAGTGTGGCGATCCGACGACCCGAGCGGGCCCGATCTGACGGTGGTCCGTGTTGGTAAGTACGGTTTGTACGGAATTATACCGTGCGGAACAAGTTCGCCAGTGGGATCAACGGACACGTTGTTTCGTACTGACTTGATGTTTCTCCTTTTCTCCATTTAAGACTTTTTTGTGAAATCTGAATTAGGAGTCCTGAGTCATTTCCATCTTCATGATTCTCCATTCAGCCATTTAATGCAGCATCTGAATTAGGAATCCCGGGGACTGGACACCTTCCCTTTGGGATCGAAACGGTCAGCCACTCTATCTCTTCTTGACGG
>CBDUQW010000125.1:0-7222 GCA_965369625.1 uncultured Thermoplasmata archaeon
GATGTCATCGCGCACGGTGTAGCCCCTCTCCCGGAGGGCATCGGCGTTGGTGACCGAGAACTCCAGCTCGTTGAGGTTGACGAAGGGCTGCCCCGGGGCCCCTACAAGGGACCTGAGGAAGGCCCGCAGGTCCTCCCCCCTGTCAGGGAGGACGGGCACCTCGTAGCCCGCCTCCATCCCCAGCTCCGATGCCGAGAGGACGGAGGAGCCGTACCCCGCGCCCCCGACGTCACGCAGCGCGTCCACGGGTGGATGGAATCGTATCTCGTCGAGACCGGCCTCGGACAGCATCTCCAGCCGTTCCCTCTCCAGGGGAGCCGAGGTGTAGAGGTGGATGTGGTGGTCGGGTCCGAACTCCTCCTTGAGGGTGACCATCATCGCCACCGTCCGGTCCAGGGCGTCAGCGGGGTCGCCGCCCGTGACACCGGTCCCCTCGGCGTCGATGAGGTGGGCCTCCTCCAGGACCTCCTCCCCGGTGTCGACGGGTCGCTCGTTGGCATACGTGACGTCATGACCCCGCTTGCCCTCCGACAGGGGACAGTAGAAGCATCCCGAGTGGCATAGTCCCGTGACGAGGAGCACCATCTTGGAGCCCTCGCCGCAGAGAAGGCATCCCCGGGTCAGGTCTCCCGTGTAGCTGCTGCCCTTCTCCCGCTCGTGGAGGGGGGCCAGCCGACCTCACCTCCCCTCGGGGGCCTTGTAGGTGCGTAGGACGTATACCAGGATGACAACGGCGGCGATGATGATTACGATGGCAATGTAGGCCGTCATCGGCCATCCCTCGTCCTGGCCACCGCCAGGGTCCTCGGGTTCAAGCTGGATGTCGAGCCGCTTGACGGGCTCTTCCATGGTCAGGTCCACGGGGACCTCCTTGTCGAGGTAGCCCTCGGCGGTCACGGTGACCGTCCAGGAACCCTTGGTCAACCAGGTGACCTCGTACCTTCCATCCGCGTCGGCGTACGCGAGATCGTCGTCCCAGCCCTCCACCGTGACCTTGGCCCCCTTGACGGGTTTTCCCTCGGCGGTCCTCACGTAGCCCCAGAGGGTCAGGTACCGCTCGGCCACGTCCGTGACGTAGGCGTACTGGGGTGCCCCCGGCGGGTCGACTGCCAGGTTGCTCGAGGGAGGCAGGTCCTCCGCCTCGAAGTAGTACATCACGTTGGGCCACAGCAGCTCGCCCTCGGGAAGGATGTAACTGTAGATGTCGTCCTCCCCCTCCACCATGGCGAGCCTCCTGAAGGAGCCGGTCGCGCTGATGCGCAGGTAGAGCCATACCTCCGCCACGCCCACGTTGTCCGTCACATGGGCGATGAAGGCAACCTCCTGTCCCTCCACGAGCCCCGACAGAGGAGAGTGGGCGATCTCGGGTGGGTCGACGTCACGGATGACCACAGTGCGCTTGGAGGTCTCTGCCTCGTTGCCCGAGACGTCGGTGGCCACCACCACGAAGACCAGCGAGCCCGAGTGAGGCTGGTGCGGTAGCGTCGCCTCGTAGATGTCCGGTGTCACCTCGACCATGTCAAAGGTGCCGGGCACGCCGTCCACGTCGGTGTACTCCACCCTCGCACCGGCGACGCCGCCGGCGTCCTCGATCCTGGCCTCTATCACCACGGGGGGACCCACGGTGGTGTTGAAGGTCCGCACCTCGGTGATCCCCGGTGGGGTGGTGTCCACCACCTCCAGGTCGAGGTCTCCCGTGGAGCTCACCTTCCCGTTCACGTCCATGGCCCACCAATCGTGGACGATGGCCCCGGTGCTGGTCACGCCCTCGATGAGGAGCCGCCACAGCTGTCCGACATGGTCGGGGGTGGCGTTCACGAACTCGTCGGTCCCGGGTAGCCTGTAGACGACCCAGACCGAGTGGACCAGGGCATCGTCGGTGACCCTGGCCTCCAGGACCGGGTCGTCCCCCAGCTCCACCGGGTCCTGCTCCACCACCTCGATCGTGGGAGGTCCCAGGTCCACCAGGTCTATGGTGATGGGCCCATGGGTCGCCTCGTTGCCCCAGGTGTCCTTTGCGTACCATGTGTACTCTAGCGGACCCTCGATGGGACCAAGCACAAGGGGATAGAACCACCGGTCGCCGTCCCTTCCGCAGGTGACGTTGTGCTCGCCGGACGTGGGCTCGGTGTAGAGCAGCCTCACCTCCTCGATCTGCCCGTTGTCGGTGATGGTGGCATTGATGTCGAGCTCGGACATCACGGGCAACCATTCGCCGGGGGGTTCGTGCTCGATCACGGGGGGCTTCGTGTCCACCACCCCGATGTAGTAGGGGTTGGTGGCGTTCCACGCACCGTTCCCGGCCTGGGCCCGGATCCTGTAGCTCACCTGGCCTATCGACCTCGCCTCCGGGAGCATCACGGACCACTCGTCGGTGGTCCCCTCCTGGGTGAGGTCAAGGTCCCAGGTCAGACCGTCCTCGTCGGTGTAGTTGACCAGGGCCCCTGCTATGCCCTCCGAGGAGGTGAGCAGGCACGTGAGGTTGTACGCCTCGCCCAGCTCCAGGGCGTCCGGCGGGTCGTGCTCGATGATGGGCACCTCCAGGGGGGAGACCTGGAAGGACGCCATCGCGCGGTCGTTGGAGGAGTTGTGGTCGGGGTCGTCCATCCGGACCAGGACCCTGTAATCGCCGTACTCGTGGATCAGGTGGGACCACTGCAGCGTGTCGTTGCCACCCGGGGGCAGGGGCACCGTCGTGCGGTTCTCTGGTCCGAAGACGCGCACAAGCACCGGACCGGGGAGCACCTTGGCGATCTCGACGGTGACGTTCCGACCCGGCAGGGGGAACGGCCCCACGTTGGTCACAGTGGTCTCGACGGTCAGCACCCCGGTGGGAAGCACCGACGCGTCGATGGGCTGGTCGAGGACCACCCCCAGGTCGAGCACGCCGTACAGCCAGCCCTGCAGCACACCGGTGTCCAGGTCTGCCCTGGCCTGGGCCCCGTACAGCTTGTCGCCCGCCTGGACGTCGTCCTTGAGGTGACGGTCCAAGAAGGCCTGGAGGTACCTTATCGTCAGGTTGTGCTGCTCCTCGCGGTCGATGGACGAGGGGCCGTCGCTGCCCGACATGTCGTCGAGGTGGGGGGCGTCCTGGTAACCCGTGTTGTTCGCACCCGCGATGACCATCAGGGAGACGAACCCCCTGGCCTTGTTGTGGAAACCGTCGAACCAATCGGTCGTCGTCGCCACTCCGTCGGCGGAACCTCCCTGTATGTGCATGGGCATGTCGAGCATTCCGGTGCGTTCCACGGCGACCCAGTCGCCGTAGGCGCTGTCCATGAGACCCAGGGTGGCGACGGCGGTGATATCGGAACCCCCGTCCCCGAGGGCCGCCATCAGGGCCACCTTCCCTCCCGTCCCGTGGCCCGCCACGGCAGCGGCCTCCATGTCCACCATGCCAAGGATGGGCGAGCCGGGCCTGTTGGCCTCCACCCGCATGAAACCGAGGGCGCCCAGGGTGGCGTTGGCCATGCGGGGGTACTCCTCGGCGACGCCCTCGTGGGGCTCCATGTCGACCATGATGGTGACGAAGCCCACGCGAGCCATGTGCTCGCCGTAGGAGCCGTACAGGTCGTAAGAGGGCCGTATCCTCTCTTGGGGGACGAAGCACAGGAGGGGATAGGGAGCCTCCGCGAGGTCCTTCGGGGTCTGGTCGCCCTCGACCTGGGCCGGATAGTAGATGGTGACGTTCAGGACCTCGCCGTAGGGATCGGTGAAGGTGGTGTTCCAGTGACCTGCCTCGAACCTCTCGGTCGAGTCGTGGGGGGAGAGGCCGCCCGAGGCCGTATCCCCTGGTGGGGCAGGGACGAGGAGCATGACGCCCACGAGGAAGGTGAGGATGAAAACTGATGCGGCCCTCATGACGCCATTGACGTTCCCAGGGGTTATTAATCTTACCAGTGAAGATAACCCTGGATGTGTCCATTTACTCTGGTCTGACACTCCCGTGCACCGGTGCGGGGTCCGAGGGGAGCTCACCCGGGCAGTTCGAAGGGCTTGCCCGTCTCGGGCAGGATGAACTCGTAGCCCTCCAGCTCCGGGTCCTCGGCCAGGAGTTCGGGGTGACCGCTGTGCATGACCACCACCGTCTCTGGGTCGCACCGCTTGATGAACTTCACCAGGTCCGAATGCCCCGCGTGGGAGCTGAAGTCGAAGTACTCCAACTCGGCCTCCACCTTGAGGGTGACGTCATCCAGCACCACCGTCCGGTCGTCCATCAGGGACCTGCCGTTGGTGCCCTCGACCTGGTAGCCCGTGAGGAAGACGGCGTTCTTGGGGTCGCTCCCCAGGGCGCGCAGGTAGCTGCCCACCGGGCCTCCCTCGAGCATGCCCGAGGTGGTGATTATCACGTCGGCCTCCTTCGCCCGGTCCCTTCCCGCCCTGGACTTGACGTACCTGACCTGGCCGTCGGCGGCCCGGAGGCTCCCCCGGGAACGGAGGAACTGGCCGTTGTCCAGGTAGGTCTGGGTGACCCGCTTGCCCATGCCGTCGAGCCACACCTCGTGGCCGCAGTCCTCCAGCATCAGCTCTATCTCCTGGGACCGACCCACGGCGAAGGCGGGCAGGATCACCCGGCCGCCCCTGTAGATGACGTCGTCGATGCGGTCCAGGAGGTCCAGCTCCAGCTCGTGGCGGTCTGGATGCTCCCTGCCGGCGTACGTGCCCTCGATGAACAGGTTGCGGCACGGGACGGGGCGGGCGCCGTTGCAAAGCCGCGTGGCCCTGCTGTTCAGGTCGCCGGTGAACAGGCTCACCTCGTCGGAGACCACCTCGAACATGACGGCTCCGGGAACGTGGCCCGCGCTGTGGGCGCGCACGGTCACTCCCTGGACCTCCTCCTCGTCGCCGAACTCCATGGGCTCGACGGCCCGGTACGCCATCCTGATGTCCTCGGTCTTGAACGGGAAGACGTTGCCCTCGATGTCGGCTATCTTTATGCTGTCGTGCCAGAGCATCTCGGAGATGTCGGCGGTGAGGCTGGTGGTGTGGATGGGCACCATGTGCCTGCGGGTGGCCTCGGGTACCAGACCCGAGTGGTCCAGGTGGCAGTGGCTCACGAACAGCGCGTCGAGGGGTGGTGCCCTCTCCGGGAAGGCGGGGGGCTTGGAGGCGGTGAAGCCGTAGTCGAACAGCAGTCGATTCCCAGCTACCTCCATCAACATTGCCAGGCGTCCGACCTCGCCCGCTCCCCCGAGGAACGTTATCTTCACGGGCGGCGGGAGGGTCTGCCGCTATAAGAGGGTTTGCCCCGCCAAGGCCTTGGCCACGTGCGAGGTCAATCTGGGTCCTTGTGCCCCGTCCACGCCGGGTAGAGGACGATGAGCGCGATGACGAGAACGACCGCCAACGCGACGACGGAGGCCACCAGCGAGAGCCCGGGTTCGGCCTCGTGCTGGACCTCGAACTCGTGCTCCCAGACCCCGTCCACCGTGTTCTCGATGGGTTGCTGGTCGTCATCCAGCGTGATGTCCGCGCCCCAGAAGATATTGACCACGAAGTTGGAGACGTCGGGTTCGTCCCTCTTCTGGGCGTGGGACCTCACGACCAACAGGTTCTCCTTGGACGCCCCTGGCTGCAACGTGGTGAGCACCGTCGAGAAGTATCCCTCCGAGTGGCGCGGGGCATCCACGGATACGAAGGCGAAGGCCACGTCCATGGGCTCCTCGCCGTGATTGGTCAAGGTGAAGGTCAACGTGGTCTCGCCGCCGGGTCTGAGGACCACGTCCTCCCTGTCGTACGTTATCTCCAGGTCCTCGTCGGCCATCTCGCCCTGGACCGTTCCGAGGATGACGGACAGCCAGAACAGGGCCAACGTACCGGAGAGGATGCATCTTGCTAGCGACATCTGGGACCCCTTGACCATAGGTGGGAGCGATCGAGCTTCTCCGGGTAACCTCTGTGGTGAGTTGGTACAAAACCCTTTCGATATCGGTCACAACCGTCGGTGGCATAGTGCCATCTCTCGGGTAGATACCACAATCGTTAAATAACTGGCTCTAACTGATATGGACCACCTTGAGGGGTGATTCCATACGGGCTAGAACGCGATTTTCAATCATGGCCTTGATAGCGGTCCTTGCCTTTTCAGCGATCGCCTTGCTTGCCGCCGGCGTGGAGGGGGCGCAGTACGACGTGGACCTGGAATACCAGGATGCATCCAATGTTCGTATCGCACGAGGGGTGAATCCTTCCGTCTTCAATTACACTGTGACGCACACGGGAACGGCCGTCAGCGAGGATGTCTACATCGACCTAGAGGGAGTTCCCCCGCTGTGGCAGGTGTTCTTGACTGCAAATCCAGGGTCGGGACTGGCAGTGGGTACGTACACTCCCGGCAGCCCGTTCGAATTCCTTATGACCAGGAACGAGACATGCCATCTCACGATCACAGTCACACAAGCCCACAACCAGCTCAACAGGACCTACTGGTTCACCGTTAACGCATACCCGAGGCTGAACACCACCAACAACGATACCCATAGGTTCGGTGTGATAATCGGTCACGAACCCGATTGCCATATCCAGCTCGCCCACCCCCCTGCATCCGGGGAGTTCCTGCTCGATACCCCATCGATCACCACCATCCGATACTCCTTATACAACACCGGCAACGGTATCGACCGCTACTTGGTCTGGGCGTCCTTCTCCCACTTTGACGTGGGGTGGGGCCTCACCTTCGAGTCTGGGACCGACGAGTGGGGGGTGACGCCCAACCTTACCGCGGACCCGCTGATGAAGCACCCACACTTCATCGATATCTCGATAGCGGTTCCCATCGGAGTGCGAAGCAACGAGACAGGCTGGTTTGCCATCAACGTGACATCCGTCGCCGACCCGTCCAGTCCGTCATCGGATATCAATGCCACGTTCCGCACGAACCAGACCTTCGCCTTCTCCGTCTCGGTGGATCGTCCTGACAGGAGTGCCCTTCCCACTGACCTGTTGACGTTCAACATGACCGTGGAGAACACGGGCAATGGTTGGGACTACTTCACCCTCACGGTCGAATATTCCTACCTGGAGGGAGCTAGGTTCGTTGTAGGCCATTCACACGCTGGTGTTCTCCTCGATGCGGGCGGGTCTGACATCATCTACTTCACGGTACACATCCTCGCGGAGTGTTCTCCGATGGTCTTGAACTTCACGGCCATGGTCCATTCATCTGACCCATCCACCATGCCCAGCCTAGACCAGGTAACGGTGGCCGTCGGGCAGATATTTC
>CBDUQW010000126.1:0-7044 GCA_965369625.1 uncultured Thermoplasmata archaeon
CCCTTCCGAGGAGCCGCTCGTACTCCGCCCTGCAGGCCTCCCCGACCCTCAGCAGAATGTCGTGGATGCCCTTCGGGCTGATGCTCTACCGCCTGATGCAGCACGACCTGGGGAGGCACCCGATGTACCTGCAGACGCTGGCGTCGTACCTTGACGAGATCCGCGTGGCGCTGGTCAGCGAGGGCAAGAGGAAGCCCCGATTCATCGTCGAGGAGATGGACAAGAAGGCCGCCAACCTGTTCGCCCAGTTGGAGATGTCGAGGTTCGTGCCGGATTAATTCCGAAATCGCTAGGCCCCACGTTTTAGATCGCTCTGGCTCCCAACCACTTTACAAACTCCGGTTTGACATATTTTCATGAATTGTACGGAATCTTGTGAAAGTGTTTGTTGTTGTATGCACCTTAGTTACACAATCTTCGGAACAGGCTGTATTCCGAATTTCTCCCAATAAATCGTTTTATTGACAAGGAGCGCATTTTCCAGGTCCGGGCAATATCCTGATTTCTCTGGGCCAAACAACTGTGGTTCGGGGGCGCAACCCCTTACCTGCGGACTGTAACAAGAAGGGCGAGGGTGGAGAGGAATACCCCGAGGATCACGACGAGGAATAACAGCTGGTCCTGCCCCGGATCCATGTCAGGCGCTTCATCGACCCTGACGTAGTAGTCACGAGTGGCCTGGTTCCCGCTGCCGTCGGTCACCACCAGGTGTATCGTGTAGTCCCCCGACCTCGTGAAGGAGGTCTCGACAGTTGAACCGCTCCACGAGATTTCCTCGGGTCCATCCACGGTCCAGGCGTATCCTTCAATCCCCACGTTGTCCACGCTGTCGTCGGCGTCGAAGACCACGAACTCACCTGTCACGCATCTGGTGGGTCCATGGAGCTTGATGGAGGGCGGTTCGTCATCGATGACGGTTACGAGATGTGGTTCGTCCTCGCTTCCGAGGGAGACCGCGTTGCCGGAGGCGTCCACTGCCTCAATCCAGAATTGGATCACGTCGCAGAATCCTGAGGTGCTTGCGTTCAGCTCCTCGCTCGTGATGCTGAGGTTGAACGCCATCCCAGCTCTGATCGTTCTATCCGTCCAATCGCCCCCGGGATACCTCAGGTACGTCGTGACGTCCACCCAGTCCCTGTTGTCACCTCCATTCGCGGTAAGGATGAACGAGTCTCCCGTGTGGATCGAGAAATCGCCCGAGCCACTGATCGTGGGGGCGATGACGTCGAGGACCGCCACTTTCCTTACCTCAGTCCCGTTGGTGTTTCCTGAGGTGTCAACTACCGTAATCCTGTACTCAAGGACCCTCGCGTCCTCGGGCATGTGGATGGATAGGGAGTGGAGGGACGTCGTTGGCTCCAGGATTCCTTCGAGAGTGTCTCCGCCATCGAAACTGTACGTTGCCACGACCTTCCTAACGGCGATGTTGTCATCGACACGAACTGTAATGGTGTGATCCCGACCGGTGTACGCGGTCGGCTCCGTCAGATCCTCCAGGAGGTAGGGTTCGTCGTTGTCGACCACCTCCACCTCCATCTCCGCGCTGGAGTTTTCATTACCGGATGTGTCCCTTGCACGGACGACGAAGTGCAGAGTTCCCATTGAGTGCGGGACCGTCACGGTCACCAGGAGCGGATTATCCTCAACCAAGGGGATGGTCTGCCTGTCAGTAAGGCCGTCGATGCCCCACTCCATCCACGCCTCCGACAGGGCGATGTTGTCCTCGAGGTGGCACGTGACCACGTAGGGGTCTCCCGTTGTGGCCGTTCCTGGAGGCTCTATGGAGATAACAGGGATATCTATGTCTATGATGTCCATGGATACAAGCAGGCTCTCCGCGATCGATCCACTCGAATCGGTCACCGTGAACGCGTACTTGAGGCTTTCCAGCACTTGGGGGAGGACTATCGTGGCGCTGTAGGAGCCTTCAACGGTTCCCATGGGGATGCTTGCTCGGTCTCCCCCTATCCAGTACGTTACCTCGACCGTCGACACCTGGATGTTGTCGGAGGCGGTGACCTCGAACCTGAATGGATGGCCCGACCACCCGATGGCGTCACTTGTATCATCGCCGATGACCGGGGGGTCGTTATCGTGCACCGGGAGGGTCCAGATGTCACTGGTGGTCGTCCTTCCGTAGGTATCGGTGACCTCCACGCGGAACTCCAGGTCACCGAGTCTGTCGGGTATCATCACCATTGCCCGGAAGGTGTCGTTGTTGACGTACGTCATGTTGGCTGTCACCCACACATCGCCAGGGCACCGGTGGACGAGCGAGACGGAACGCAGTGGGAGGATCGACGATACGTTGACCTCCACCCGGAATGGATCGCCAGTGGTTGCGGATTCCGTATATTCGAGGCTGATTAATCTAGATTCCGGTATCTGGAATTCACGGACGGTCGTATTTCCGAATCCAGCACCTATTTGAACGAAGAAACTAGTGAGGTCTGATTTCCACCGGATATCGCCAGCATATTCGTCCAATGTACACCTCTGTATTATCGACCAGTTCGATGGATTCCAAAACACGATCGTGTGATCCAACGAAGTGGTCACGAGTACTTTGCCATCGCTCGACCACCTTGCATCGGCGAGGGGGTAAGTATGGCCTTCGATTGTCTTAATTAACGAGAAGTTGTCCGTATCATAGATATATGCAACGTAATTATATATCTCGAAAGAAGGCAATACCATTCTACTACCGTCTGGGTTCCAGGAAGCCCTAATGAAATTTCTCTGGGTCCGATAACTATGACCAACGGTAAAAATAACCTTACGTTCCTCAAACGATACCACAGCAAGACCATACGAATTTGGAGCTGCTATCAGCTTACCATCTGGGCTCCATTCGATACTCCAAACTTTTCCTGGAACATAGCAATAATAATACACTTCCCAGGTGGTTGTGTTCCAAAATATGAGTGCACCTTGGAAACTGGTGGCAAGAAATGAGCCATTAGGATTCCAATCTAGGCAGATACCTGAATCAAAGGGTCTGGCATCGTGCCATTCAAGGATTTGGTTGATCTCCCATGTCTCCGCATTTAAAATAACAACACTGATCCAGTCACGATTCGACACAGCAAGGTATCGTCCGTCGGGAGACCACGTCGCATCCACTAGCGAGGAGTTGGGGAACGATATCTTTCTGAATATCGTCTGGTTCTCGATATCAATAATGTAACAGTATTCGATGGTACTCGCAGCGAGATACTTGTAATCAGGGCTGAGTTCCATGTCCCATATCCCCGGTCCGTCTAGGGAGACGTTGAGCCCCGTCTCCTCCCACCTCAGCTCCATCACGTCGAGGTCATCCGCCCACTCCGGCTCTTCTCCATTGGTTGTGCTGGATGCGACCAGTATCGCCATGACGACGAGGCCAGAGACCATCATTAGGGGCAAGAGGATCCGATTAGGGTTCAACCTGGGGATGAGGACAGCCCTCAGTGTCCTTACTTGATGTGCGACAGGCTGGCCTGTGCTTCTCACCTCTACGTTCATTAGGTGGAGAGTCTCCACAACCTACCACCGTACAGATTAAGGTCGGATGTACCCATATAAAGGTATTGGTTCGAGCTACTCGTCTGGATAATGGCCGGTGTTGCGTTCCAGTGGTTCTGTAACTCCACATCATCCAGGGACCAGGGGAGGGTGTGGAAGAAGCCCATCGTCCTGTTTGCCCTGATGGTGTCCAAGTTGATGTACACCATTCCGCCCATGAACCCGTAGGGAGTGTTCCTGGTTGTGTGACTGCAACCCACGTAGAGGAACTCGTCCGTGATGACAGGTGACACGGGCTTGTACCAATCATTGGCCAATTGGATGGGGGCCAGGTGAATCTGATTGTCCTCAATGACCGTTATATCCCTGAAGTAGGCCGTCCCAATACGCCCCGTCTGCCTGTCATGATATAGAACGTAGATCTCATCGTAGTACGGCGAACCCGCACTCCTCACAGCTGGAGACCCGATCACAATGGGGTTCGTCTGAGTCTGTCCTGCACCAGGGACACCCGGATGCCCTCCAGCTTCTCGAACATCTTGCGGGGCGACAGCCCCAGGTCCCGGAGCTTCCAGGCGGTGTACCTCACCAGGACCAGGCCCATGACGCACGAGAACACGTGCACGCGTATCGTGTCGTCCCTGCGGTGGTACACCGGCGTGATGCATACCAGGAACCGGTCCTTGAGCCACCTGAAGTCGTCCTCGACCAGGTACTTGCTGTTGTACGTGCGGACGATCTCCTCAGAGGACCAGTCGTGGCAGTCGGTGAACACCGCGGTCTTGCCGAAGCCCCGGCGGTAGTACTTGTCCTTCTTCTTGTTGACGGAGAAGGTTAGGCTGAAGCGCTCTCGCTCCCTGCCGTTGATCTCCTCCTCCCACTCCTCCGTCTCCCAGTTGATCGCAAGGGGGTGGTTCTCCGGCAGGACCTTGACGATCTTCTTCATCAGGCCCTGCTTGGTGAGGGGCCGGCCCCGGCCGGGGGGCTTCTCCAGCTGCTTCTGTATCTTGGTGAGCCTCTTCTGCGACCTGGAGAACCTCGACATCCTCGAGGATTGAAGATCGAGGGCATGTCGGACCCGTCCTCGTGGGCCTGAAGGGTACGTGACAATTAAGATATATTCCCACCCACAAGGAAGGGGCGGACAGTGACCATGCCCCCCGAGGAAGATAGCAAGGAGGAAGAGGGAGCGGAATGGACCCCCGAGGAGGAGGAGACCGCACCCGAGTTCATGGAGCCCGTCGTCGAGGTGGCGGAGGGCGACCAGGTCACTCCCGGGGAGGCAGGCGTCCGCAAGGCCAGGGGCGAGCGGGACGCCAAGGGCTCTACCCTCTACAGGGAACGCACCATCGTCGATGAGGTCGTCGAGACCGATGAGGAGCCTCCGAAGAGGCTGACCCGCGCCCAGCGCAGGGCCGAGAAGGAGCGCCTCAGGCTGGACCGGGAGGTGGACCGGGAGATGCGACGCCGGGACTCCCGCATCCGGTCGACCCTGGTGTACAAGACCTTCTACGACCTGGTGTGCAACCGCCTGGGGGTCATCATCGCCGGCTTCGGGGTGGCGATGATCCTGTTCACCATCTCGTACGACTGGCTGCAGGGCGAGAGCCTCTCCCTGGGCACCAAGCACATGACCGCCCTGATAATATCCCTGGTGGTCTACTTCGTCGGCATGGGGCTGGAGGGGATGCGCATCCTCTCCCCCGAGTGCGAGGGACTGGAGGCCAGGGCCCTCAGGGCCCAGGCGAACGGCGAGGAGGGCTCGGTCTCCGTAAGGCCCGAGGAGTCCGAGCACATCCCGATGGTACCCGACGACGCGGTGGAGCAACTGCTGCTGAGAAACGGGAAGGACGGGGACCGATAGACGGCACCTCATCCCCAGGGGATGCACGTCCCTGGTTATCCTATCGCGCCGGTATGAACTCGTCGATGTCGGCGGGAGGGGGCATGGCCGCCCTGGGACCGCCCAGGTCCTCCTCCTCCAGCACCACCTGTCCCCTCCAGCGACGGAAGAACCCATCCTCCAGGAGCCTGCGCATCTCCGCCAGCGCCCCCGCGACGGCGGCGGGGCGGGTCGAGGCCACCTCCAGCTCCATCCTGCGCACCTCGCCTCCGGTGACCTTGATGCCCACCGAGAGGGGCGACCGGTCCGCCAGGGCCCTGCCCTCCACCCTCCAGGTGGGGGGCGGGGTCGGGTCCTCCTCCCCCGCAGACAGCACCATGCCCCTCGTTCCCAGCACCGTGCGGGCCGCGCGCATCACGTCCAGGCCCCCCAGGCTGGCGGGGTACCGCCAGGACCTGGTGGCCATGTCCAGCCCGTCCCAGGGGCCATCGGGAGGGGGGTCGAGCCCCAGGGTGGGGAAGAGCACGTCGAACTCCCGGGGCGGGACCTCCAGGTGGCGGGGGTTGTTGGCGTCGTCGAAGAACGTGACGGTACCCTCCACCAGGTTCCTTCCCGGGACCCGGGGCTCCAGGTGGGCCGCCACCACGTTGGCCTCGCCGGGGGACACCGTGCCCACCTTGACTGTGCCCTCCTCGGTGAGGGCGTGGAAGGGTGTGGCGGCCGCCAGGCGCAGGGCCTCCCTGTTGAAGGTCAGCTCGAGGTAGCCGCCCCGGACGGCCATGAAGCCCGAGGAGAAGACCGCGACCTTGAACCGTGCGCGACCGGCCTCGAAGTCGACGGCGCTCACGGGGAACACACCGCGGGCGTTGAGGGGGTCGGCGACCTCGCCGGGGCTCCGGTCCGCCGTGCGACCCACCACGGGGGCCAGGTCATGGACCAGCCCCGACAGCTCCCCCGGCGAGCCCGACCACGCCTCCAGGGCGGGACCCCAGCCCGTCTCGATGCGGGCCACCGCCTCCTCCATGGAGCTGCGGAGCCCGGGGTCGGGGCGCCCCCTGGCGACGGTGGCCACGTGGACCAGCCTGCCCGGGACCAGGGACAGCACCCTCTCGCCGTACACCGCCGAGACGGGTCGCCCCCGCTCCCCCAGGGCGTCCTGGATCATGCCCTGGAAGGCCACCACCACGGCGGCCATGGCGTCCACCGAGGAATCGGGGGGCCGGCCGGAACGGACCCGGCCCAGGGGCCGCCCGTCGACATGGAAGGCCAGGGCCTCGCCCACCCAGTTGGGGATGAGGTCCCATCGGCCGTCGTCGGACCCGTGGGTCATGGGTCAAGATAATGCATGCGGCCACTTGGGCCTTTCGGCCGGGAGGGGTCACTCGTCCCCTGCCACCAGGCCAGCCCGCCGGCGGCCCGGCCGGCTCCGGATCACGCGGCTCGCCTCCTCGCGCAGGCGCTGGGCCGTCTCCCCGAAGTCCCCGACCCTGCCCGTCCAGTACCTCCTCCGTTCTGGGAGGGACATGTCCTTGAACAGGGCGGAGGCCTCCCCCAGGACCTGGAGGGAGCCGTGGTCGAAGCGGTACACCGGGACGATGTCGAAGAACAGGTGCTTGGTATCGGTGATGCGGTTCAGGAGGACGGCGTCCACCACCCGCTGGTCGTCCGTGGCGATGACAACATCCGAGACCAGCGTG
>CBDUQW010000127.1:0-6995 GCA_965369625.1 uncultured Thermoplasmata archaeon
GCCAGAAGGGTATGGATTTGCCAGCATATAAACTATCGTATATTAGGACATTACCGATACGTTGATGCCCGTCCCCCCGTTGGAGGAGATCGTGCAATGCTGGACCAACAGTCCCTCGGCATCTTCCATGTAGAGGCCGTCCTCACCATTATGGGATATGGAGCAGTCGATGAAGGTGGTGTGCCTGCCGTCGGCAAGGTCGACCCCGCTCCCGTTGTCCTCTATCGTGCAGTTCAGGAACCGGGTGTTCAGCCCGGACCGTTCGATCCTCACGGCCTTGTGTGTGTTCCCCCTGAACTCGCAATCGACCAGGGTGTTGTTCTCCGAGGCGGACCCCGCGGTGTTGACGTACCACCCCATGCTACCATTGATGAATCGGCAACGTTGGAACACGTTCCCATCGGAGTCGGGTTGGACCCATACACCACGGTTTGAACCGAAGAACGAACAGTCTGAGAAGAGGCAATCGTCCGTGTTCTCCATGTAGACGCCGCGGGAGTTGTTGCTGAACGTGACATTCCCTATCCAGCATAAGCTCACGTCCTCGAGCCATATACCATGATCCTGGCGGCATCCGTAGATGGTCAGGTTCCAGACCCTCGTGCCATCGGCGGTCAGCTTGAGGATGTCGGAGTCGGTGTTGTGTAGGATCGTAGCACCCTGTCCCTCCCCTTCGATGGTGACCCTGACATCCACGATGACGCTCTCGTTGTAGAATCCAGCGGCGATCCTGATAACGTCGCCATCACTGGCAGCGTCGACGGCTGCCTGGATGGTGGAGTGGTCGTCGGGGACGAGGATAACCTCGCCTCCAGCTTCTGTTGCCAGGAGGGTCACCGCGAGCACCACGAAGAACAGGCCAGATGCGAGAACGAACCTTCTGTCACCTTCCCATGGTACCCCGGTAACCAGCAAGCGAGATCACGTCCCAACCCCTCGGGGAGTCGTATCTAGATATTGAGGACATCGACATGTTAATGGTTTCTATATCAGCTCCCCTTCCGACCAGGTTCCAACATCCAGCCCTTGACCCGCCACTCCCCGGCCTTGAACAACACCCGGTCCCCCTCTCCCCGCCTCCCGCAGGGCCTCCATCGCCCTGTCGCAGTGGACCCCGGCCTCCTCGCTCAGGTCCTCCCCCCGGTGGGTCCAGCATGGCGGCCACGTCCGCCTTGGCCAGCCACTCGAGCCCGGTGGAGAGGGCCTCGTCCACGTGCCATGGGGAGCCGCAACGGGACGGGTCGCGTGGCCCGTCCCGACATGAGGGACCTTGTCCTGGAGCGCCGTCAGGCGCGACCGCCCGATGGGCAGCTGCACGCGGTGCCACCATCGGAACCGACACCCACTCATATCGGCGGGGTGGCAATCTATCGATCGCCTTCCCGCATGAGATCGCACGGGCCACCTCCCAACGCTGCTCGAACGTGTCCCGGACCCTCGTGCAGGTGTATGCATGCGGCGATATCTCCAGCGTCGGAAGAGGAGGACGGGCCAGGGCAGGTACCGGGACAAGTGCCTGGACGGGGAGCCCGGCCTGGCCTGCACGGGGGGCCAGTAAGATTCACACGACTGGTCGTGATATGCATCCGTGTACCAAGTCGAACCACCTCGACCCGTGCACCATCAAGAGGGAGATGGCGTTCCCGCTCTCAAGCCTCCGCCACCAAGAGGCCGTCGAGGGCGGTCCGGATCAGTGGGTTGCCGTTCCTTCGCATCCTCTCGACCTCCGCCTCGGTGTAGGGAAAGATGTCCACGGGCACGCTCATGTCGAGGAAGTAGTCCAGAAAGGCCGGGATGCGGTCGAAGTACCTCTCGTGGGGGCTCGACGAGAGCACCAGGAGGACATCGGCGTCGCTGCGCAACCCGTGGTCACCCCTCGCGTAGGAACCGAATAGCAGTACCCGCCTGACCTCGGGATGGGCATCGATGAGCCGCTGGACGGAACGCTCCAGCTCCCTCAGGACCCTATCCCTGGTCATTCATCGCCCCCCTGCAGAACCCGACGATCACCTCGGCCCTGGCCAGAGCGTCATCGGCGTCCGAGGCCACGAAGTAGTCCCTTGGGACGCCCACCTCGAAACCGTTGGGGTACCTGGTCGGTATGTACAATCGGTCCAGGAACGCAGCCGCGGCCCGGACCTCCTCCGGGACCGTGATGTCGCCGGGCACCGTGTCAAGCAGCTTTGTCAGCATGTGGCCCCATGCGTCGATCAGACGGGAGAACAGCAAGGCCTTCAGGGCCATCTCGGCAGCCTGCTGGCTGTTGAAGCATGCGGCCGGATAGAACTCACCGTTCCTGAGCCATCTGGCCTGCTCCATCAGGATGCCTGCCTGCTCCATCCAATCGCCGCTGCGGTCCATCCGGACTCACCACGATGTACAGGTGTCCGCGGGTATTAATATCTCACCCAGGGGGGTTGGTGAACGTCTGGAGTGGACCCCTGTTGCCGGAGGACGTCCCGTGAGAGGGACGGTGATCTTCAGGATCCTTCACCGAACGATGGGATCGATATCCCACATCAGATCCTGGAGGGTGCCGGGTTCGAACCGTACCACACAAGGAATTTTCCAGTCGAAAAAAGAAGCAATGGCTCACATTGCAACGAACGCCACAATACCCCTTGTCCCGCACCGACATCCCGGTCCGCCCGATGCGTCGGACCCCCTCCACGGGCCATCTCGCCCGCGCGGCCCGCGGCCACCCCCACCCCTCCTCCAGGTCCCGTCGCCTCCCGCCCCAGCACCCGGTCCCTCCACCGCCAGCCGGTGGGGCCTCCCCTCGACCGGGGCGAGCACCCTGCCCCCACTATCATGGCATTGAGGCCGCACTCGACCGAGGCGCAGCGTTTCACACTCTGCAGGTC
The DNA here is from genome assembly GCA_965369625.1 of uncultured Thermoplasmata archaeon. Taxonomy (GTDB): domain Archaea; phylum Thermoplasmatota; class DTKX01; order DTKX01. The sequence goes on from CBDUQW010000127.1 coordinate 2,865, forward strand.
AAACCTCCCTATCATGGCACCAACGAAGCCGCACGGGTGTGTGGCCGGGGCGCTGGAACATTTTCGAAAAGCGTCTCACAACGTGGTCCCATCAATTGATGGGCAGTACAATATGCGCGAAGTCTTTTTTAGATTTTACGAGTTCATCGTCATCTCGTCCAAATCCGTGTTCTACCCTCTACTTCCGGCTTATTCTCCGGCTTATTCCGGCCTATTCCGGTCCTGTACTGACTCCACGACCAGGGACCATACTGCGCTTCTGCCGCGACCCTTGGATGTTATGAGCCCCAATCGTTTCATATGATAGATATCGTCCCGAACCGTCGTTTGTGCGGGAGGACTGGCCATCATTACCAGTTTCGTACAGTTTTTAAAAAGGGAATGATGAATTTCAATATTCTCATGTCCATATCAACCAAAGACCACTCTTGATATTTCCGTGGACTGGCATCCCTTATTCCGTATCGCATACTGCCACTCGTGCTTTCGATATGGACACCACACGCACGGATATTGGTGGAGGTGGAACCCGGGTCGCTGGTGGCACCAACATACTGTTCCGCAGATCCCCCCCTCATTGACGAACGGACCTAATGCCGTCGGCCCCATCTGATCCTAACCGCCGCGAGGCATGCCAGCAGGGCCAAGAAGGCCAGGACGATTCCGGCGGCGGGGGAGTCGTCCGTCTTCCTCTCCATCGCGGGTATATCGCCGGTGGGGTTCCTATCCTCGTCCAGGTCCACCTCGAACTCCAGCTTCTCCCAGCCGTCCTTGCGGACGGTCACCTTTCCCGGGGCGACCAGGTCATGCCAGTCGACCCTCAACGTTACGTGGCCGGAGTTGTCGGTCTTGCCCTCGTAGGTGGTCCCATTGAACTCGATGATCACCTTGGCCTTTGCCACGGCTTTGCCCTCCCCATCGATGAAGAGGCCTATCTGCCAGTCCCCGATGATGGGCCTCACCGAGACGACCAGGCTGTCGGTATCTGTGTTACCATCAGCGTCTGCGACCAATAGGGTGATGGTGTAGTGTCCGACCGTTCCGAAAAAGTATGTTGTGCGGGCCCCGTTCTTCAACTCCGTGGATCCCCCGAAGACCACCTTCCATAGGTAGTCCACGATACCTTGATTGTCCGTCGATCCGATGGCGTCCAGGGTCAACGTGGTCCCCTCCACCAGCGTCATGTTCGGTGGTGCCACAGCTACCGGTGGGACGGTGTCAGCAACGATGAGCACCACATCTACCGAACCCGAGTTGCCAGCCTCGTCGAACACCGTGAGCGTCATAAGGAGCTCGCCCGGCTCCGGGAATGTGTAGACGGGGTCAAGGCCATCCAGACTCACATCCACACCCCCATAGAAGAAGGTCCAACGCCCGTCGACGATGCCGATGTTGTCGTGGGACAAGCTGCCGTCCAGGGTGATTATCGACCCCTGGTCGATGGACCCGGGCAGGTCGGCGACCGCGGTGGGATCCACGATATCCATCATGGTCACGGTAATTGCGTCCTCGGCCCAGTTGCCCTCCAGGTCGGTGACGGTTAGCGTAACTAGGTACGTTCCCGCGACCTCGAAGAAGTAGGTGGGCACAGTCCCATCCAGCTCGATATCCTGGCCTTTGTAGACGAAGATCCACTTGTACGACGCTATCAGCACGTTGTCCTTAGACCCGGTGGCATCGAAGTATACAGTCGTCCCCGGATTGGCCTCTAGGTCCTCACCCGCGTCGGCGACGGGAGGTGTGACGTCGACGACGGTCACCATTAGGTCATCCATACCGATGTTCCCCGAAGCGTCGGCGACGAACAGGGAGATCTTGTACACCCCCGCCTCGTCGAAGGTGAAATCCACCACCTCGCCGTACAAGCTTACTGGGATGGCCCCGGTGACGAACCCCCATGTCCAGTTGACAACTGCCAGGTTGTCGGTGCAATCCCCTCCATCCAGGGTGACGGTCTCGTGCTGGTCGACGGTCATGTCGTCGGGGGCGACGGCGACAGGAGCGGTAATGTCCACGACGAAGATCATGACCCCGTCCATGTCCCATAGCCCTGTCACGTCCGTGACGTTGAGGGTCACGTTGTACTGCCCGGGGATGTCGAAGGTGAACTCGGGGTCAGGCCCGTCCAGGGTGACGGTGACACCATCGTAGAGAAAGGTCCACGTCCAGTTGACGACTGCCAGGTTGTCGGTTGAACGCGAGCCGTCAAGGACGATGGTCTGGTGCTCGTCGATAAACCGGGTGGTGCCTGCGTCGGCCACGGGCGGCGTCGTGTCCCGGACGGTCACGATGACAGAATCGACAGCGGTGGCGTTCATCCTGTCCCTCACCTCCAGTTTCACTTGGTACTCTCCGGCTTCGTGGAAGGTGTAGGTGGGGTTTGAACCGAAAATGACCACGAGGGAGCCATTGTAGGTGAAGGTCCAGGTCCAGTTGACCACTCCCAGATTGTCCTGAGAGGCCGAGCCGTTGAAGGTCGCCATCTGATGCTGGTCGAGGATAATGTCGACACCCGCGGCGGCCACGGGGGGCACATAGTCGAGGAGGACACGAGTGACGAAGGCGTCGACGAGGCCAAGGGTCCGGTCGAGGGCGTCAACGGTGATGGGGAAGCCGTCCGGGGTGGTCAGCCCGGTAAGCAGGACCGTCATCTCGTCCGTTGCGATCACGTTGGACGGCAGGTCGAAACCAGTACCTCCGAGGTAGGACGAGAAGAGGAGCGAGGTCCCGTTCCTGTCAAGAACGGTCAAGGTGGCGTCGTAATCGCCACCGAATTCCTCCTGGAAGGCCATCGTGGTGACGGGGAAGTCGTCAGAGGTGGTGTACCCCACAATACATAGATCGTCGCCCAGCAGGCACATGCTCGCCGCTAAATCGGCTTCGGTGCCTCCGAGCAGAGAGGACCACTCCAGGGCCGACCCGTCAGCGCTGATCTCGCAGGCATATGCTTCGAAATTACCATTGAAGTCCTCCTGGTATGCCCCGTCCGTCGTCGGGAAGTCGAGAGAATTGGTGTACCCGGTCAGGTACATCTCCCCGGTCGATCCTAGGGCAAAGGACCTGACCACATCCATCCCGGACCTGCCCAGCAGTAACGACATGTCCAACGAACCAGTGGTCGGGTCCAACCTTGAGACGAATCCGTCCCAGTTACCGGAATGGGTCGTCTGAACCACACCTTGGGTCGTTGGGAAATCATCAGAGAAGGTGCCCCCGGAAATGTAGACATCCCCGTCCGGTCCGAACGCAATATCGGAGGGTGATTCATCTCCTGTCCCTCCGATGTAGGTTGAGTACTCAAGAGTTCTACCATCTGAGCTGAGACGACATATGTACACGTCCTGCCCCCCTCTCGAGTAATTCTGATAACAGCCCTTCGTGACAGGGAAATCGTTGGATTCTGTAAATCCCGTCACCCAGACCCCTCCTCCTTCGTCGGCCATCACGGTGACCATTCGACCGTTGTAGGAGTTCTCACCTTCGTATCCGGAACCTCCGATATACGTGGACCAGACCAAGTTCCCGCTCTCCAGGTCGACCTTGCATACGAACGGATCGTAGTCCCCCGCAATATCGGGTTGATAACAATCCCCCGTAGTTGGAAAGTCAGAAGAGTTGGTGATGCCTCCAACATACAGGTCTCCGTCTGGACCAAAGGATGCGCTCATCACACCGTCGTTCCCCGATCCTCCAAGAAACGTGCAATAGAGGAGTGTCTGACCATCGGAGCTGAACTTGGTGATGAACCCATCGTCAGCACCGCCGCTAGTATTTTGAATTGCGTTCTTGGTGATGGGAAGATCAGAGCCTTCTGTCGTTCCCACGAGGATGATCTCCCCCACATCGTTCGTGAGGGTCATAATGCCGTATTCGACATCCTCCCCTCCGAAGTAGGAGGAGTACAGGAGTGGGCCCGTCGAAGCACCCTCCATTGGAACCGGTCCTCCGGCTGCGTTCGGGACCAGGTACCCGAGACCCAGGACGAGCAGGCAAGCGATAACAAATAATACGTCTAATCTAGAGCCTACACCATCAACTCCTCGAGTTAAATATAGTGAGATAGGTTATATAATGGTTGGCTATAGCGTCAAGAATCCGTTGGATTTGATCCGAGCAACTCATAGGGCTTTA
>CBDUQW010000128.1:0-6881 GCA_965369625.1 uncultured Thermoplasmata archaeon
GACCTGTTGATGGTCAGGTTGAATACCGTGTTGCCGTCGCCATCGAATGTGCCAAAGAACTTGTGGTTGTATGACCCGATCGGTGCGAAACCCGACCCGTTGCCCCAACCCTCGGTGGCGGAGGCGTCCACGTCGGCGACGAGAACGTAATTGGCCGACCTGTTGGCGCTCATGTTCTGGAGCTGGTCCACGTTGGATATCTGGAACGGATCGTCGATGCTACCATCCCCTCCATCGAAGGGGGGTGCGCTCCTGGAGGAGGTCGGGCCTTCAGGGGCGTCGCCTCCGGACGGTGCTGCCCCTGCGAAGGCTTGTACGGTCATGCTCAACACTAACAGAACGACTAGGAACCTAACAACTCTCAACATGGATCCCTCCTAACCGCAGGTGCGCCAACATTGAATTTACTGAGTAATATACATTACCTAGTCTGGACTGGCCATCAATCCCTGGGTCCGAGAAGACGTATGACCCATCCGGTCCCGACCCGATGAGAGGTTGACCTTGATCTCACTCCGGCGGCGGCGCTATGAATCCATGTTCCATCATGTGGGCCGTCATCTCGCGGGAGCGCCTTATGCGCGCCTCGGACTTCTCGAAGAGCTCCTGCCTCGTCCGCTTGACCCTGGCGATGCCCTGCTCGATGGCCTTCAGGCCCACCGCCACGGCCTCCCTGGGGAACACCTCCCACTCGTCCATGGAGGGCACGATGTACTCGGTGGTGAGGCCGTTGTCCTCGGCGGTCTGGGCCAGCTCGTAGGCGGCCGCCAGCACCATCTCGTCGGTGATGGTCCTCGCCCGCACGTTGAGGGTGCCCCGGAAGATGCCGGGGAAGCCCAGGGAGTTGTTGACCTGGTTGGGGAAGTCGGACCTGCCGGTGGCCACGATGTACGCCCCCGCCTCCTTGGCCTCCCAGGGCCAGATCTCGGGGATGGGGTTGGCGGTGGCGAAGAGTATGGACTTGTCGGCCATGCCCGCCACCTCCTCGGGGGTGATGGTACCAGGTCCTGGTTTGGACGCGGCGATGCAGGCGTCGGCGCCACGCATCGCCTCGGTGTGACCGCCCTCTATGCCCTCGGCGTTGGAATTGAGACACATGTCCCACTTGGTGGGGTCCACCTCGGGGTCGATGTCGGTGCGTCCCGGGTGAAGGCAGCCGTGACTGTCAACCATGACGATGTTGCCCTTGGTGACGCCGGCCGTCACGAGGACGCGGGAGATGGCGATGTTGGCCGCCCCTGCGCCGATCATGGCGACCTTCATCTCGGGCAGCTTCTTGCCCACCAGCTTGGCGGCGTTGATGAGGGCCGCGGTCACGATGGTGGCGGTGCCCTGCTGGTCGTCGTGCCACACGGGGATGTGGAGGTCCGGGTCGGCCCGCAGGCGGTCCAGGATGGAGAAGCACTTGGGCTTCTCGATGTCCTCCAGGTTGATGCCGCCGAAGGAGGGCTGGATGGCCTTGCAGAAGTTGATGATCTCGTCCTCGTCGGTGGTGTCGATGCACAGGGGGATGGCGTCCACGCCGCCCAGGTACTTGAACAGCAGGGCCTTGCCCTCCATCACGGGCATGGCCGCCTCGGGGCCGATGTTGCCCAGGCCCAGGACGCGGGTGCCGTCGGAGACGACGGCCACGGTGTTCCACCGGTTGGTGTGCCAGAAGGACTGGAGCGGGTCCTCCTGGATGATCTTGCACGACTGGGCCACCCCGGGGGTGTACCAGATGCCGAAGTCGTCGAAGTTCCTGATCACGCACTTCGGGACGACCTCGATCTTCCCTCGATAGAACGGGTGGTATATCTCGGCCAGGCGTTGGGGCTCGTAGGCCTTCGCCAGCAGCTCTTCCTTGGTTATCTTCGTCTCTTCCGCCACGGGGTCCATCCCCTGTCGGGCGAGATAGCGCTCGGCGATGGGGGGAATCGACGACCATCTATATAAACAAAATGATTTGAGTTCCAACAACTGAATTGAGAAACGGAAAATAAATCGATTTGAGTGTACCCTCCATGGTAAACCAATAACTGATATCCTGTGGACCATGGACGCGAATATCGTTGATATGGGAGCCGGATTCACCCCTGGGGGAAACCTACTTGAGCAGCTCCCTGGCGATGACCAGGCGCTGTATCTCGGAGGTGCCCTCGCCAATCTCGGTGAGCTTGGCGTCCCGGAGCAGGCGCTCTATGTCGTAGTCCCGGGTGTATCCGTAGCCCCCGTGGATCTGCAGCGCCTTGTTGGCGCAGTGGGAGCTGACCTCGGAGGCGTACAGCTTGGCCATGGCCGACTCCAGGCCGTGCTTCATCTTGGCGTCCTTGAGGGCCGCTGCGTGGTAGACCAGCCATCGGGCGGCTGCGATCTCGGTGGCCATGTCCGCCAGCATCCACTGGACGCCCTGGAACTTGCAGATGGGGCGCCCGAACTGCTCCCTCTCCTTCGAGTACTGGAGGCCCAGGTCGTAGCAGCCCTGGGCCAGCCCCAGCGCCATCGCGCCGATGGATATCCGACCCTCGTCCAGGATCTCCAGCGAGCCGATGAAGCCCATGCCCCGCTCGCCCAGCATGGCGTCCTCCGGCACCCGGCAGTCCTCGAAGAACAGCTCCGAGGTGATGGAACCACGCAGGCCCATCTTCTTCTCGTCCTTGCCGTAGGTGTAGCCGGGGGTGCCGTTCTCCACGATGAAGGCGGTGATGCCGTGGGCGCCCCTTCCGGGGTCGGTGCGGGCCATGATCACGGAGACGCCTGCGACGGAGCCATTGGTGATTAACACCTTGTTGCCGTTGATGACCCACTCGTCGCCGTCCAGAACGGCGGTGGCCGCCGTCGCTCCCGCGTCCGAGCCCGCGTCGGGCTCGGTCAGGCCCCAGGCGGTGAGCCACTCGCCAGAGGCGCACTTGGGCAGGTACCTCTGCTTCTGCTCCTCGGTGCCGTGCTTGAGGATGTGGCCCGTTCCCAGGGAGTTGTGGGCCGCCACCGTGATGCCCGTGCCCCCGCACACCCGGGACAGCTCCTCGATGACGATGGCATACGAGACGGTGTCGGCCCCCGCCCCGCCGTACTCCTGGGGCACGCACATGCCCATGAAGCCCATCTTGCCCATCTTCTCCACGATGGGCCAGATGAACTTCTCCTCCTCGTCGTACTCGGTGGCGATGGGCTTGACCTCGGTCTGGGCGAAGTCGTAGGCGAGCTGCCTGACCATGAGCTGTTCCTTGGTGAGGTCGAATTGCACGGTGTAGCCTCCCGGACACTTCCATTAACGGGCCAGGTGTGGCCCGGGCTGGAACGGGCGGGAGAATGATATGGAGTGAGATAAGGGTTTCCATAATGTGCGTCGAGCTTTCGTCGGCTCAGGCGAGGAACAGAAGGCTCTCCTCCACGTGCTTGGTGGCGCGGAAGCGGTCATGGACCCTCCGGACCTCCCTGGCGTCGCCCGAGAAGAGCAGCACCTCGCAGCACTTGCAAGCGGCGTCGTGGATGTTGCACGAGTGGTCCTCGAAGTCGGTGTGCATGAAGGACTTGAACAGGTGCATGTTGGCGTGGCGGATGTCGCTGACCACCAGGGAGGCCTTGTGGTCATAGAGGAGGATCATCACCCCGTCCACATCACCCTCCACACCGTCCATCTCCCTCTTCGACCTGATGAAGTCGCGCAGGGCCTCCCGGACCAGCTCGGACCTGCTGGGGTACTCCAGGTCGACCACCAGCCTGTCCATCTCCCTGGCAACGCCCTGCGGCAGGCTGATGGAGATTATCTCGGTGTCCTTTCCCTTCTTGGTCATCCTTGGGTCCTCCTCTCGCCGATGGGATCGTCCTGGGGGTTGATGGTTGATATAGGTTTATTAACCGATCGCTGCCTGATTATTAACGGACCCCGTTCGTATTCCATCCGTCACAAAGGGTTAAATCGCCTCGGGACCATTCCACCACTCCCCTGGGGAGTGCTTCCCGGGAACCTTTGGAAGGGGAAGGAGGATTGACCTTGGAGAACGTGGTTTTTCGACCGACGGATGAGATGATCGAACACGCCCGCATCACCGACTTCATGCGCGTACACGACATCCCCAACTACGACGAGCTCATCAAGCGGGCGTCCCGTGACGACGAGTGGTTCTGGGACGAGGTCACCAAGCACCTGGACATCGAGTGGTTCGAGCCCTACCACACGGTCAAGGACACCTCCCGTGGGATCCCCTGGACCCAGTGGTACGTGGGAGGCAAGCTCAACATCGTCCACAACGTCCTGGACCGCCACGCCAGGGGGGAGGACGCGGACAACCTGGCCGTCGTGTGGGAGGGGGAGGACGGGGAGACCCGGATGCTCACCTTCCTCGAGCTCCACGAGCAGGTCACCCGCTGCGCCAGCGGAATGCTCCAGCTGGGCATCGAGAAGGGAGACACCGTGGGCCTCTACATGCCCATGGTACCCGAGACCGTGGTCCAGCTACTGGCGTGCATGAAGATCGGCGCCATATGCATCCCCATCTTCTCGGGCTACGCACCCCCCGCGGTGGCCCAGCGGCTGCAGAACGCGGGGGCCAGGCTGCTGTTCACCGCCGACGGCTCCTCCCGGAGGGGCAAGCCCATCGCCATCAAGCCCAACGCCGACAAGGCGGTGGCCGCCTGTCCCTCGGTGGAGTACACCGTGGTGGTCAAGCGGGCAGGGAACGACGTTCCCTGGGACGTCGACCAGGACGTGTGGTGGGACGACCTGCTCAAGATGGGCAGGAAGGCCCGCACCGAGGTGATGGACTCCGAGGACCCGGCCCTCATCATCTACACCTCGGGCACCACGGGAATGCCCAAGGGCACCGTCCACACCCACGCGGGCACCCTGGTCCAGGTGGCCAAGGAGGTGGGGTACTTCTTCGACGTCAAGAAGACGGACCTGTTCTTCTGGCTTTCCGACATCGGATGGATGATGGGGCCGTGGATGATCATCGGCTCCCACCACCACGGCTGCCCCATCTTCATCTTCGAGGGCGCGCCCAACTACCCTGGCCCCGACCGGCTCTGGAAGATGATCGACGACCATGGCGTCACCATCTTCGGCATCTCCCCCACCGCCATCCGCATGCTGATGGGCTCCGGCGAGGAGGAGGTGGCCAAGCACGACCTGTCGTCGCTGCGCATCATCGGGTCCACGGGGGAGGCGTGGGACCCGGACTCGTGGACCTGGCTCTTCCAGAACGTGGGAGGCGGCCGCTGCCCCATCATCAACATCTCGGGGGGCACCGACATCATCGGGTGCTTCCTGGCCCCACTTCCCATCAACGTGCTCAAGCCCACGACCCTGCGCGGACCCGGCATCGGCATGTCCATCGACGTGTGGGACGAGGATGGCAACTCCCTCATGGGCACTGGAGAGGTCGGCTACCTGGTGGCCACCAAGCCCACGCCCTCCATGACCCGGGGCCTCTGGGGGGACCCCGAGAGGTACATCGAGGCGTACTGGAGCACCTGGACGGACATCTGGGACCACGGGGACTGGGCCTACGTGGACGAGGACGGCTTCTGGTACATCCGGGGTCGTGCCGACGACACCATCAAGGTGGCGGGACGCCGCATCGGTCCCTCGGAGATAGAGTCCGCCCTCATCGACCACGAGGCCGTCAGCGAGGCGGCCGCCATCGGTGTGCCCCACGACATCAAGGGCGAGGGCATCATGGCCTTCGTGGTGCTCAAACCAGGCCACGAGGAGTCCGAGGAGCTCCGCGCGGCCCTGCGCAACCAGGTGGGGAATGTTCTGGGCAAGGTGGACCGGCCCGAGGACGTGCGCTTCGTCGACGACCTTCCCAAGACCCGCAGCGCCAAGATCGTGCGCAGGGTGATCAAGAAGGCCTACCTGGGGGAGGAGGACGTGGGAGACCTCTCATCCATAGAGAACCCTGACGCCATCAACGGGATAGCCATGTCCAGGTAGGTTCGTGACCCGAGTTCGCGGAGGACGGGTCTTCTCTACTCGTACTCTTCCTCGTCCTCGTCCATTCGGCCTACCATGATGAGGTACACGGCTACCACGATGACTCCCACGACGAACATAATCCCCATGGTCAGCTGGCTCGAACCCTCTCCGCCCAGGGACCCGAAGAGACCGTCGTTCGAGGACTCCTCCTCGGTGCCGGCGGGGCCGGTATCGTCTTCCGCGGGCGGCTCGTCCCCTGAGCCGGGGTCGTCCACGGCGGGGTCATCCGGCGGCGAGACGCTGGGAGGTGGGCAATCATCCCCGGCCGCACCGCAAATGCCAGGCACTGCCAGACCCATTGCCAGTAGGAGGGCGAACTGCAAGATAATGACATTCCTAAGCTGTATTTGTTTAGCATGTGAATCATTATCATGGCTGTTCCACGCGGTCACTTTCACCGACCTCCCCTGTCTGGGTATTTAAAGGATAATGCCCTACATTCACAAGATGCAGCTGGTTAAAACCATCACGGCCAAGGTATTCCAACCTACCGCGAGGAAACGTAGGGCCCTCGACGCACTCTGGAGGTCCTGGAAGGATGCCCTCGGTTTGAAACATGATTATGGATTCCTTCGCGTGCACACGGACCTCCCCTCATATTACTGCCGTGAGATCAGCTGGAAGATTAAGGATGGCGCCGACGCACCTGTTGGAGTCCCAAAGGATACGCTCAAGCTTAAACCAGGAGGCACCTTCGCGCCTTGGTTTGCATCCATCCCCACCCCAGATGGTAGGATCTGGCTTCCTCTCCGCATGTCCAGGGGCCACAGTAAACTCCTCGCCGAATGCGAGGTCTGCGACAGCCAGCTCATCAAGCGCGGGAAGGAGTACTTCCTCCACATCGTCGTTTCCAAGGATGCTCCCATCCCCACAATTCCCTCTCACGCACCAGTCCTTGCCGTGGACCTCGGGGAGCGTGTCA
>CBDUQW010000129.1:0-6543 GCA_965369625.1 uncultured Thermoplasmata archaeon
TGGGGATGATGATAGACCGGGGTTCAGTTGAGCCTATTACCCCTCGAAAATTAATTCGGTCACTTGAGGATGTAACGGTCGAGGCATAGCCGGGCGAACATCGTGGACTGCACTCCGTCCATCTGCTCGACCACGAAGGAGGTCTCCTTGGTCCCGTTGTCCTACACCAGGGACACCCGGATGCCCTCCAGCTTCTCGAAAAGCCACCTGGGCGACATATCCAACGGGGACGGGACACGCGTCCCGCCCAGGGTCGCGCCTACTGGCGCTCCAGGATAGGTTCATTCCATCAGGTGCCGATCGATGTCGCCTCACTCCCCCTCGACCCAGGGCTAGTCCTTCTGCTTCATCATGATCGCCGCCATGCCGACGAGCATCGCCAGCAACGCGAAGACCCCTCCCAACGCGGGGCTCTCCTCCTCCTTCGTGATGACGACGGTGAACTCGTCCTCGACCGATGCCTCGCCATCGGACACCGTCACCTTTATCGTCCGGGTACCCGGTTTCAACTTCTTGTACTCCAGGGTATCTCCTGTCCCGATAGTGACCCCGTCGGAGGTCCAGGTCATGGTGAGATCGTCCCCGTCCTCGTCGGTGACCTCTACGGTGAAGGTGACGGTCTTGCCCTGCTTGTACTTGCTACCATCCTCAGGGGACACGGAAATGATGACAGGGGCGTCATTCACGTCCACGATGTGGATGGTAACCTGGAAGTCGACATCGTCCTCGCCGTCCGAGACGGTCAGGTCGATGGTCCGGTCCAGGAAGGGGAGGACGTAGAGTGCCCTCAGCACGAGCCCGTCCACGGTGACCGTCCCGTCGCTGCACGACAGGGTCAGTGACGAGGGGTCGTCGTTTGCGTCGGAGATGTAGGGGGCCAGGTCCAGGGACGAATCCTCCTCCTCGGTGACCTCCCACACCGGCACGGGGTCCACGGTAGGCTTCGCGTTCAGGAGAGGCACCAGCATCTCCTCGCTCACCGCCTCGTTCCCGGCGGCGTCCTGGACGGTGAACACCAGGCGCAGGTCCCCATCAACGTTCCTCGGGACGGGGATAATGGCCTCCATATTCCCGTCCATCTCCAAGATCGTCTTCGGTCCATCCCCAAACCGGTAATCGATGGAGGCTAGGGCTATCCCCACGTTGTCCGTGGCCTGGAGGACGACTGTCACATCAGTGCCCTTTAGGGCCAAGCCCCACGAGACGTCGAGGATCTCGGGCGAGATGGCGTCGACCACGGGAACCAGTACCTGGGTTCCGTTGGCCACGTTCCACCCCAGGTCCATCACACTGAATCTGTAGGTTATTGGCTCCAGTTCGTCGACGGCAATGCCGATGGTGAGTGTGTAGACGCCCTCCGATCCCTCGGCGACCATCTCCGCCGTCACGGGGTCGCCGTCGCCCATGGCGTACTCCACCTCGACGGTCAAGATGCCTGTGTTGTCGGACACCTCGACCACGAAGGTGAGGTCCTCTCCCATGAGGGCCTCCCCCGGCGTCCGGTCCTCGACGATCGTCGGGTCGTCGTTGTCCCTCACGCGCACGATGTCCACGTGGGTCCGGAAGACGTTGCCGTAGAGGTCCTCTATCTCGTAGCTGTAGGTGATGTTATCCGATTGGTCCGAGGGCACGTCGATCCAGAGGGAGTAGAGGGTGTTACCCGAGTTGGGGTACGCCTCGATGACCTCCATAGGCACTGGGGTCAGCTCCCCGTCGTCTAGGGCGTACCATAAGGTGGCCCTCTTGAGCCCCACGTTGTCGTGGGCCGTGAGGGTGAACTCGAATGGGTCCCCCGTGGTGGCCCAGTTCTTTGTGCCCTCGTTGATTATATGGGGTCCGTTGATATCGATGACATCGACGGTGCGCTCGAGGGTGGAGTTCACGTTACCCGAGGTGTCGTTGCTCCAGATGACGAAGTGGAGGTCCTCCAAGGTGTCCGCGACGATCATCCAGTGCTCCCACGTGGTACCCTCCGGATCCATGCTCGCGTTCGTCCGTGTCCCGTTCCCGTACCAGTACTCGACCCACACGGCATCCACGCCGATGTTGTCCTCGACTGACACGTTGAAGGTGTAGGACATGTCCGTCTCCGCCGTGCCGGGGGAGGCGTCTACCCCGAAGGTGGGCAGGTCGTTGTCGATCACGACCACATCCTTCTGGATCGAACTTGTCAAACGCTCCACTATGTCCCTCACATGGACGATGTAATGGAGTGTTTCAGTCGATCTAAAGGGGATCGTTATATTTACGAGCCAAGTACAATCTGTCTGGTTTCCCGTTGATCGATTAGCAGAGACATTATGATGGGACTGAGAATCTCCATACCAATGTTCGATAGATACATTGTATATGCCAGTATTGTCAGATACGGATACATTGAAGGTGAACCCATCGCCAGTGGTTGCATTTGCTGGTGTCATATCCATCTCGATCTTAGGTGGTACACCATCATCATAGAATACGAGGTACGTCTGACCAGCATCGATGCCCGCTTCGTCACTGTAGAAAGCGCCTATCAGGATGTCATCCACCCCGTCGCCATTGACATCCCCAGCGCCCGCGACCGACCTTCCGGCCCAATCGACCGACTTCTCCCCCCAGAATGACGCGTCCGTGTTGGACAGGTCAACGTCCATCGACCATCCCGATGCCTTGCCGAGGATGAGGTACGTCTGGCCGGCATCGGAGCCCCCGTCGTCATTACCGTAAGCGCCTATCAGAATGTCGTCGTACCCGTCGCCGTTGACATCTCCGGCACCCGCGACTGAACCACCGGAACGGTCTTCCGTATCCTCTCCCCAGAAGGACGCGTTCGCGGTCGAGAGGTTCGCATCCATAGACCATCCAGACGCCTTACCGAGGATGAGGTACGTCTGGCCGGCATTGACGCCTCCGTCGTCATCACCAGTGGCGCCTATCAGTATGTCGGCGTACTCGTCGCCGTTGACGTCCCCAGCGCCCGCGACCGTACATCCGGCCCAATCGAGCGCATCCTCTCCCCAGAATGATGCATCCGCCTTGGACAGGTTAGTGTCCATCGACCATCCCGACGCCTTGCCGAGGACGAGGTACGTCTGGCCGGCAAAGCCGCCCCCGTCGTCATCACCCCAAGCGCCTATCAGTATGTCGTCGTACCCATCGCCGTTGACGTCCCCGGCACCCGCAACCGAGCATCCGGAATAATCGCCCGCATCCTCACCTATGAATGATGCGTCCGCGTTGGACAGGTCGGTGTCCATCGACCATCCCGACGCCATCCCGAGGATCAGGTACGTCTGGCCGGCATCGGAACCCCCGTCGTCATTACGCCAAGCACCTATCAGTATGTCGTCGTACCCGTCGCCGTTGACATCCCCTGCGCCCGCGACCGTCCATCCGGACTGATCGCCCGCATCCTCCCCCCAGAATGATGCATCCGCGTTGGACAGGTCGGTGTCCATCGACCATCCAGACGCCTTGCCGAGGACGAGGTACGTCTGGCCGGCAATGGAACCCCCGTCATCATTATACCAAGCACCTATCAGTATGTCGTCGTACCCGTCGCCGTTGACATCCCCTGCACCCGCGATGGACCATCCGGAATTATCGCCCATATCCTCCCCCCAGAAGGAGGCGTCTGCGTTGGACAGGTCAGTGTCCATCGTCCAACTCGATTTATTGCCGAAGATTACGTAGGTCTGGCCGGCATTGGAGCCACCGTCGTCATTATTACGGGCGCCTATCAGGATATCGTCGTATCCGTCGCCGTTAACATCGCCGGCTCCAGCGACCGAGAATCCGGCACCATCGTCCGAAAACTCCCCCCAGAAGGACGCGTTGGAATCCCCAAGGTCCGTATCCATACCGGGCACCGATCCAGCAGAATTGCATACCGAGACAACCATCAGGACCATCATAATGAAGATCAAAGGAACGATAGTACGATTGCCCATTTGTACCCCCCAACACAGCTCTGGCCATCAATGGGTGGTTCCCTGTAAAAAAGGTTGCCATCAGCGTGGACGAGGGAGAGGCATCTCCCGAGGGTGCGGAGGTACCTGGCTAAGCCTCGCCCGAGCAGTCTCGCATTCACTGGGACGGGACCCCCGTCCCGTCCCGCGTCGCTTCGCTCCAGGACACGGTCCCCCCTGCCGTGACGGGTCGCACGACCCGTCCCGCTGCGTCCTACCACTCCCCCACCGCCGACGTCGCAGCCGCCATCAGGGCCCCCTTCAACCTGGCCAATCCCTCGAGCAGGTCGGGGACCTCCTGCACCTCCACCTCGACCCAGTGGATCGCCGACAGGAAGCCCGAGACGGCCTCGATGACCCCCTCGTACTGCCCGAACTCCGCTTCCAGCTCCTCCATCACCCAGCCCGGCATCACGTCGCCCAGCCTGACGGTGAAGTCACCCGGGACCGAGGCCGGCACCGGCTCGCGCGACGTCACCTCCACACCCTGCCTGTCATAGCAAGGGAGGTGCGCGCGTGCGCACCGACCGCGCAGCGTCCCGTCGTCCACGACCACGGTCTCCACGGCCTCGTTCACCGGACCACCCCCCGCAGCCACACCGCCCGCGCTGCCCACAGCCACCTCTCGGCCTCCTCAAGCGACCCGTTCCACCATAAAGTATAACGTGAACCCCATACCATTCCATCCGTTCACCGGGGAGGGGCAGCGCCACGATGTGTACGCTCGTATCGCTTCACGCGAGGACCGCATCGCTTCCAGACGAGGCAGGGTCCCGAGGGCATCCTCTCGGCACCTTACACGATGGTGCGACTGTCGACCGGATTGTTCGAAATTGAAATGCAAGAGGGTGAGATGGATGAGAAACAGGGTGAATCGTTCAAGGGTCCTGACCGTTGTGATCGTGAGCATGATGCTGGCCGCCGGACTGGTGGGCCTGCTGGCGGCCCCGGCCGCCGCTCAGCCGCCTCCCGGTATCGAGGAGGTGCTCTACACCAGCTCCTATAACAATTTCTATCCGGACGTGTACGGTGATATCGTGGCCTGGCATGCACATACGGGCACCGACCACGACGTGTACTACAAGGACCTCGATACCGGTGCTGTCAACAGGGTCACCACGAACACGGCACTCCAGTATTACCCCCGGGTCTACGGGGACAGGATAGTCTACCAGGATTACAGGAACGGCAACTGGGACATCTACATGTACGACATCAGCGACGACGCGGAGACCCGCGTCACCACCAACACCGCTCATCAGTATTATCCGGACATCTACGGCAACTATGTCGTGTGGCAGGACTCCCGGAACGGCAATGCGGACATCTACATGGCCTACATCCCCACGCTAGCCCAGACCCAGCTCACCACCCACACCAGCCATCAGATGCAGCCAGCGATCTACGGCTCGGACGTGGTCTACCAGACCTACCAGAACGGCAACTGGGACATCTACAGTGTCAACATCCACACCGGTGCCAAGACCGCCATCGAGACCCAGGCCTCTGACCAGTATAATCCGGACATCCACGGCGATTGGATCGTGTGGCAGGACGTCAGGAATGGCAACTGGGACATCTACTGTTACAAAACCAATCATGGCACCTGGAGGCTGACCACCGACGCGAACCACCAATACGAACCCAGGGTGAGCCATGGAAGGGTGGTCTACTACGATTCCAGGAACGCCCATCACGACGTGTATATGTTCGACCTTGAGAGCTGCCTGGAGACGAGGATAACCACCAACCTCGGCCTCTCATGGTTTCCGGCGATCTACAGGGACACAATCGTCTGGGAAGACTACCGTAGCGACTATCGCGAGATCTACATGATGGTCCTCGACGCCGACAATGACGGCGTCAGCGACTCGGACGACGCCTTCCCGTGGATCCCCGCCGAGCACGAGGACTCGGACGGCGATGGCATCGGCGACAACGCCGACCCCGACGACGACAACGACGGTATCCTGGACGTGGACGAGGTCCCGGCCGCCCTCACCGCGCGCCTCGACACCATCGACAGCAGCCTCTCCGGCATATCCAGCGACCTCGGCACCGTCCGGTCCGACCTGAACGGCATCTCCGGCGACCTCACATCGCTGGCCTCCGCCGCCTCCCAGGTCAGGGAGGACATCGCCGCCCTGTCCACGCTGCTCTCCGAGCTGGGCGACCACCTGGAGGCGCTGTCGGGGAACCTCTCCGACCACGACGAGGCGATAGCGGCCAGGCTGGCCGCCATCGCGTCCTCGGTGCGCGAGTTCGAGGCGAACGCCACGGCGGACCTGGAGGGGATCGACACTGCGCTGGAGGACCTGGGGAAGCTGGACGGCATCATCGCCGACGTCCAGGAGCTGGCCGCCGACCTGTCCAAGGCCCAGACCGAGATAGAGGGCGGGGTGCAGGACGCGAAGGAGGAGCAGATGGGCGCGAGCACGGTCAACATGGCGTTGCTCATCCTGGTCGTCGTGCTGGTGGCGGTGCTGCTGGTGATGCTCCTCATGATGCGCAGGCAGGCCCAGGCCTTGCCGCCTTCGATGCCGCCGCCGGAGGAGCCTGAGCCGGTGGTGCTTGAGGAGCTGTAGGGCGAGCA
>CBDUQW010000130.1:0-6481 GCA_965369625.1 uncultured Thermoplasmata archaeon
ATCGATCATTAGTACACAATTAGTTGTTTTTTTTCGGTGAAGTTTGTTAACATTCGGGTCCCCCTTGCTACATACCCCCCGACCCGCCTTCACGGGTACGACCCCCCCCCCCCCCCCCAAATCCTAAGTAACCCATTGAAAATCCACCTTCACCTGCCCCGTCACCGCTCCCGCCCCCTCCCCTCCGTCCTCAGGGGGCAGTTGGCCAGCATTGCCACCTCCACCAGCAGCAGCAGGCCTCCTCCCCTATCCTGGCACCTATGTAAAGCCCGCCCGTCCGGCGACCGTACATATGTCTTCAATCCTACTTCATCATTATCCTCCCTATCCCTCTCTGCTCTTTGAACACACCAGCGAGCTATCACCTATTCGAGGTCCTACCTCATGGTGGCCAATCTGCGCCCTATAGCCCAGGAGCCTCTCCCCATTCAAGGGAACGAGGTTCACCCTCATGCCATGAGCCGGGGTCTAACCCCTGGGGCCGGTATGGTCTGTTCAGCTTCAACATCCAGTACATGATCCTCAACAGCTTCGCCGCACCAGCGACGACGGCTATCTTCCTCTTGCGCCTCTTCTCCAATCTCAGGTAGAAATGGCAGAGCCGGCACTCGTCCTTCGCCTTGCAGAAACGAAGGTGACTGTACATGGCCTCGATGAGCACCCAGCGGAGGTTGGGGGGACCAGCCTTCGTGATGGACCCCAACCTCGTTGTGCTGCCCGACTGTCTTACCCAAGGGGCCAGACCTGTGTACGATACGACGGAATCGCTGTCGGGGAACCGGTGCACATCCCCAAGCTCCGCCACCACCGTCATGGCGGTGTAGAACCCGACGCCGTCTATCGTCGCGAGGAGCTGAGCCTCCTCGCTCTCGTGGAAGGCCGGCAACAGGATCTCGGCGTTGTAGTCCTTCATCTCCGTCTCGAGGCTCTCGAGGATCTCCAACCTGCGAAGAATCCGGGGCATGGGTAGCGCCTCCCTCAGTTCGTCCCTGCCCTTCTTCGTCTTCAGGCACTGCTCCTTGTACACGATGCCCTTGCGCATCATCTCAGAGTACAGCTGGTTCCTCATCGCCACGACGGTCTTCAGCAGCAGCATCCTTCCCCTGAGGTCCCTCCTGAGCTCCCTCACCCACGTCGGGGCGATGTACGACTCCGGGATCATGTCGGTACGCAGGAGGTGGGCCAACGTCTCCGAGTCCACCTTGTCCGTCTTCACGCGGGCCTGGGAGATAGCCTTCACCTGCCCGGGGTTGGCAAGGACGACCTCCATGCCCGCTTGCCTGCCCGCCTCGTAGACGACCTCCCAGACAGGGCAGGCCTCGACGACCGCCCGGCTCTCCCTGTACCGGGAGAAGAACTCCTTGAGCTCCATCAAATGCGTCGTTATCTTCTTCCGTTCGAGGATCAGTCCGTCTTCGTTCATCACGGTGGCCTGACACGTCTTCCTGTGTGCGTCTATCCCGATATAGTGCATCCTATCGCCTCGCTCATGTATCGGAGCGGGCGGGCTTTAGCATGTCACCAAGGGAGGCACGCGCGTGCGTGCCGACCGCGCAGCAGCAATTCATGCCCCTGCGGCAGCATCGATGGCCTTCGGCGTTATCGGGAACCACCTGCGCCTCGAAGCCTTGTACCACATCCCAGGCCTCCTTCCCCCATCCTGGCAACGAGGCCGCGCGGGTGCGCGGCGAGGCGCAGCGGCAGCAGGCGTCCGCATGGGGCCCCGGGAACCACCTGCGCCTCGTTGCCTACCACCACATCCCAGGCCCCCCCGTCCTGGCAACGAGGCCACGCGCGTGCGCGCCGACCGCGCAGTGCAATTCATGCCCTGCGGCAGCAGCGATGGCCTTCGGCGTTCTCGGGAACCACCTGCGCCTCGAAGCAGAACCACCACATCCCAGGCCTCCTTCCCCTGTCCTGGCAAGGTCGGTGTGCGCATGCACGCCGACCGCGCAGTGCAATTCATGCCCCGGCGGCAGCAGCAGGCGTCTGCATGGGGCCCCGGGAACCACCTGCGCCTCGAAGCCGCCGCGCACCACGTCCTTCCCCGGTCCGAGGGCGGGACGTGCTCCCCGGGGAGGGGTGGCACGGGGGGGGCGTGGCCTCGGTCGTCAGGGACCAAAATGATGATTTTCCGACGAAAAGCCAAAGCTCTGGCTGCCTTGCCATGTACCCCACCGGTCGCCGGGGTCGGTGACGGAAGCCCCCTCACTGACGGTATCCTGGCGCGACGGTGCTCGCGCGAGCGCCGGGCGCGCCCGCCAGGTAGGCGGACCGACCCCCTCGGTAGCACGTTGTCCCGTACGCAACAACCGACCTTGAAGCGTACATCTGATCGGTTGGTACCTGACCTGCGGACCACTACTCGTCCTTCGGTTCATCCTCCGGCTTATCGGTCGCCTCTTCCTCGGCCCCGTCCACGGGTTCGTCCTCGACGGGCTCCTCCTCGATGCCGCTGACAGGCGCAGGCTCCCCGCCTCCCATCATCATTTTGAGGACCAGGATGACCACCAGGACGAGGAGCACCGCGATGACGAGGTAGAAGGGGGCGTTCCCCATCCCCTCCTCCTCGGTCTCGGGGGCCTTTTCCACGGTCAGGGTGAAGGTGTGCTCCGCCTCCGCCTCGCCGTCAGAAGCGGTCACTGTTACCTGGTAGGTACCAACCCTGGTCTCGTACCAGACGATGTCTCCCGACGTCACGCCGATGGAAAGGCCCTCGGCTACCGGTTCGGAGGTGATGGCGTAACTCACCATATCCCCGTCCATGTCCTCCGCCAGGGCACCAAGGGACAGCGATGCACCCTTCTCGACGGTCACGTCCTCCGGGACATACAACCACTCGGGGACGTCATTGGTATTGGTCACCATGATGGTGAAGCCCTTGTTTGCTTCCGAGCGTCCGTCGGTCACCACGATCATCACGAAGTGGGACCCTACGTCGCTGTTGTCGGGGGTGCCCGTCATCTCGCCTGAGTAGGTGTCGATGGAGAGCCATCCCGCCGAGGTCTCCATCGACCACTCCAGGCTGTCCTCCTCGTCCTCGTCGGTCGCCTCCATGGTGAAGCTGTAGGCCTCGTCCTCCCTGGCGTGGGAGGGCATTCCGACGATCACCGGCGGGTCGTTGGTGTTGAGGACGGTCAGGGTGAACTCGATCGAGGCGCTGCCTCCCATCCCGTCCTCGACGGTCACATTCACCCGGTGCTCGCCCACGTCGTCGTTGGTCGGGACGCCCGAAAGGACGTTGCCGTCCAGGGAGAGCCATTCCGCATCGGTGTCCAGGGACCATGTGAGGGTGTCCCGGGTCGGATCCACGTCGGTGGCCTCCAGGAAGTGGGAGTACATCAGGTCCTCCTTGGTCCTGTCCGGCGGAGTGGTCGTGATCTCAGGGTCGTCGTTAGTGTTCTCCACCGTCAACATGAAGGTCCTCGCGTCCGAACCGCCCTTGCCGTCCAGGACGCTGACGGTCACCAGGTAGGAGCCTACGTCATCATTCGTGGGCGTGCCCGATACGACCCCAGTGTCCTGGTTGATGCGTAGCCATCCGGCCTCTGTCTCCATCCTCCATGTCGCCGTGTTGGTCGTGGGATCCACATCCTCGGACCCGTATTCGACGCTGTACACCTGGTCCTCTGTGGCCACCGTCACGTCCTCCGTCGTGATGACGGGCGGGTCGTTCACGTTGGTCACGGTCACGGTGAAGTTGGTGCTGTCAATGCCTCCTTTGCCATCGAACACGGTCACGTTCACCCAGTGGGTCCCCACATCGTCGTTGGTGGGCATGCCGTGGAGGTTGTTCTCGGTCATCATCAGCCACCCGGTGTCCGTGACCACGGTCCATGTGAGCACGTCGCCGGTCGGGTCCACGTCGGTGGCGTGGTAGTAGACACTGTACCCTTCGTCCTCCACAGAGGTCTCCACGTTCGTGCTGGTGATGGTCGGGTCATCGTTGATGTTCTCGACCACCAGAGTGAAGGACCTGGCGTCCAGACCGCCGTTCCCGTCGGTGACGTCGATGCTGACCTGGTAGGCGCCCACGTGATCGTTGGTGGGCGTACCGCTGAGCCGCCCCGTAATGGTGTTCAACGTGAGCCATTCAGCGAGTGTGGACATGTTCCACGTCAGCGTGTCGTTGGTCGGGTCTACGTCAATGGCCTCGTAGTCTATGCTGTAAAGGGTGTCCTCGGACGCGATGACCACATCATCGGTGGTGATCACTGGCGGGTCGTTCACGTTGAGGACGTCCAACGTCACGTTGTTCCATCCGATACCGCCGCAGAGGTCCTCGGCCGAGATGTTCAGCCAGTAAGAGCCCACCTCCGAGTTCGTCGGGGTACCTCTGAAGGACCGCGTGGTCTCGTTCCAGGTCAGCCAGGCGCTGGCATTGGAGGTGATGACGACCCTCTTCTCCTGGTTCTGCCGGGGGTAGTCGGAGATGCTGACATCGTACGACACGGTGACGGGAAGGTCCTCCACGACCATCTGGTGGTCGTAGATATCGATGACGGGTCGCTGGTACATGCCATTCAGGCAGGGGTAGGTCAGGTTCTCGATGATCACCCAGGTGTCGTTGAAGTCCCAGTTGGCATCCTCGAAGGTCATCCGGGTCATCATCTCGCTCGTGGAGTTACCGGATATCCCAGAGGAAGTCCCGCGGCCGGTGGCCCTGGTCGTACCGGAGGAATCGGTATCCCAGAAGCAGGAGGTGGATGCCCTGTCGGCGGCACCGATGAAACCCCCGATAGACCGCGTCGTTCTGTCTGTTCCTATTACGATGCTGCTGGCGCTCCCGGTGGAATAGCAGTGCGATATTGCACCGGCCTGATACCCTACCATACCACCTATCGAAAAAACCCAGACATATGTACCCGAAGCCACAGCGGTGGCGGATCCAGTGGAATAGCAGTTGGATATCGTCCTATAGTTAACGCCTGAGAAGCCACCGACCCCATACACCATCGCGTTGGAATCGTCCGTGACAGAACCCCTACTGGGCCCGGTAGAGTAACTGTATGATATCGTACCTCTGTTATTACCTACAAAACCTCCAACATACCTGCAATGGTTCATCCCTTGTCCATTCGTCGTCGTCGATACCGTCGCTGAACCCTTGGCGAAGGAGTAATTCACTGTACCGGCATTGTACCCAACGAAACCTCCGACCTCTTGTGAATAATCACCATATACACTGTTGACCAAGACGCTGACGGACCCCAACGAATGGCAGTTCGAGACGGCTCCTCGGTTATGACCGATGAAGCCACCGAAACGTTCTGGTGACGCCCCAATGGGGGTGCCTGCGACGGACCCCGTGGAGTAGGAAGATGAGATTGTACCAGCGCTGTAGCCAGCGAAACCACCCGTTTCGTAGGAGTACCAACCACCGTTCAAGTCCACATCACCATCAGAATGGCTATCCGATACGGTCCCCCCAGCGATGTTTCCCACGAGACCTCCCACTCGTCTGTAGGACCCGGTCACCTTCTGGTCGGATGCACATCTGGTCATCGCAGCACTGGAATATCCTGCCAATCCACCCACCGACTCCTCACCTGATACCGTTGCGCTTGCCTGGCAATCCTTGACGTCTCCAGAGACCGCGCCCACGATACCGCCGACATAGTCCACCCCCTCGACGGAACCGACGACCGTGCAGTTCTCGATGCTCCCCGTTATGGATTGACCGCACAGACCGCCGACCCTGTGGCGTCCCTTGATGTCGATGCTGGACACCGTCAGGTTGTGGACCCTTGCCTCTTCGAGGTATCCGAATAATCCGACGTAGTCCTCCACCGCCCTGTCGATGGTGAGGCCAGATATCGTATGACCGTTCCCGTCGAGGGTGCCGTTGAACATGCTGGTGGTGTTGCCAACGGGAAGAAGACCGGCTCCGGCGTTCCACCCAAATGTGGCCGTTGCATCGATATCGTTGTTCAGTATGTAGTGGGCCGTCACGTTGGCGCTCATGTTCTGGAGCTCGAAGACGTTCGTGATCTGGAAGGGGTTGCTCGCCGAACCATCGCCTCCCGCGAAGGCGAGGGAGGGACCGGAGAGGGTCATCGTGTCCTCGCCAGGGTCCTCGGGAGACCCCATCGCGGCCAGGTCCGCGCCCAGGAACATCATCAGTCCTATCGCAACAACATAATATCGTCTATCCAACACGGGAACCACCCGGTGATATATGCCGGCCAGGGAATTTATAATTAATCGAACTGGAGATCGTCAAGGGCGGTGGGCGGCTGGTGACGAGGTCGTACGCAACAACTATTGTTCGTTTCCTATTGCCCCGCACCCCGCAACCAGTGTTGTCGCGCACGCCGCGGTCGATCCCAGGCCCCCTCCCCCATCCTGGCAACGAGGCCGCACGTATGTGCGACTGAGAGGCCGCGCGGATGCGCGGCTGAGAGGCCGCCCTTGTGGGCGGCCGAAGCGCAGCAGCAATTCATGCCCCTGCGGCAGCAGCAGGCACCTGCATGGAGCCCCG
>CBDUQW010000131.1:0-6322 GCA_965369625.1 uncultured Thermoplasmata archaeon
ATTCCAAGCGAAATGAAAGGTGGACATGGCTCGCAACCCTTGATGGCCGTAATAGGGTGGGCAGGCCCGGTCCGGGCCATGGTCATTCCCGATATGTCCATCAGCCGGTGACCGGAGCATTGTCGGGGGTGTCCCGGACATGCAGGTCCAGCTGCGGGAAGGGCACGGTGATGCCGACCTCGGAGAGGGTGTCGACCACAGCGACCCTCATATCATGGCTCACTGGCCAGTAATCATCAGGGTCGACCCAAGGTCGCAGCTGGATGACCACCGCGGAGTCGCCCAATGCCTTCATATATATCTCAGGCTCCGGGTCCTCGAGCACCTTGGGATGGCGTTTCATCATGGCGATGACGGATTCCATCGCCGCCCCGAAGTCCGAATCGTAAGGGATGCCCACGTCGACCTCGACCCTGCGGGTGCCCATTCGGGTGTTGTTGATGATGGCCTGGCCCCAGACCAACCCGTTGGGTATGACTATCAACTTGTTGTCCGGGGTGATGAGCCTTGTGTACATCATCTCAACTTGTTCGACCTTCCCGAACATGCCGGTGATAGTCACATATTCCCCCTTCTCGATGGGTCGATTTACAGCGATCATGACGCCGTTGATGAAGTTGTTAATTGTCTCCTGCAGCCCGAACGCTAACACCAGGCCGACTACCACAGAAATTGAAACCAACAATGCCGATACGTTGAACCCGAGCGAGCTCATGAAGATCATCAGGATGGAAATATAGAGGAGTATCTTCGTTACCCGATTGATCAGGTCGGTCATCAATGGTGGTACCTTTGACCTATCAAGGGTCCTTTTCACGAACCAAAGTACCACGATCCACAGTACCAGAGCGATTATCGTTGCTAGGATCATGGCGATGATGAGATCTTCGACGGTCATATTCAGGTACGGTATCATACTGTTCAAGAAATCCTCCAATACGCTCATATCCATCTCCCCTCCCTCGAGCGGGCGTCCTCGTCTCAGGGATGATTTAGGGCCCTCAGGGATGTTACCCATATGCCATACTCTGATGACCTATATACCTCTAGGCCCTCTCTCCCTCTCAAGGGTCTAGAAACGGCATAGGAATATGGATAAAAAATCCTTTCCCAAGGTGGTGAGAAAGAAGGGAAGGGACCGGGCCGCCCTCGGGCGACCCGGTCGATGAGTCTCGGTGTTACCGCAAGACCCGTTGCGTTCACAGGCCCGGTGCCGGGGCGCCGCCCGCCTGGATCATGTGCACGTCCAGCTGCGGGAAGGGGATCTCGACGCCCGCCTTGGGCAGCTCGTCGTGCAGCGACCGCCTCAGGTCGTGCAGCACACCCCAGTAGTCATCCGTCTTGGCCCACGGCCGTAGCTGCAGGTTGACGGAGGAGTCTGCCAGCGCGGTCATGAAGATGCTCGGCTCGGGGTCGGCGAGCACCTGGGGGTGCTCCTTCATCATCTTCATGGCCAGGTCGTAGGCCTTGGCCACGTCGCTGCCGTAGGCGATGCCCACGTCGGTGTCCACCCTGCGGATGGGCAGGCGGGTGTAGTTCACCACGGCCCCGCCCCAAACGGAGCGGTTGGGGATGATGATGACCTTGTTGTCCGGCGTCCGCATCTCGGTGGCCATGATGCCCACGGCCCAGACCTTGCCGACCTTGCCTGCCACGTCGACCACGTCGTCCTTGTCGAAGGGTCGCAGCATGGCGATCCACACGCCGGCGAAGAAGTTGTTCATCGAGTCGGACAGGCCGAATGCCAGTATCAAGCCCATGATGGCTGACAAGGCCAGCACATAGCTGCCAATGTCCTTCCCTATCATGGCAAGGAACACCAGCAGTATAACGAACATGAACAGCATCCTAAGAACCCTGGCGAACAGGCCCACGACGAGGGGCGGCATACCCGATTTTGCCATTCCCTTGCTTGCGGACCTGAGCACGAACTTCATCAAGATGAGGTACGCGATGATGGTGACCATGATAGCGATTATCAGCGTCCCCACCGTGATGTTCAAGCCAGGGATCTCGACGTTCCAAAAGTCGTCCCAGAAATCCATCTCATTCTCTCCCTATCATTCCATGGACCATCGTTGGATGGTGCGAGCCTCCCCCGCCATAAGATCGTGCCGCCGATGGGCCGGTCGCCCATCTGGACGTGGCCAGACCGTTCCTCGTGGTCTGATGGTCCAGACACCCTCATACGTGAGCGCTATATATACTTTCACCGCGAGGGGACGGGGTGGAGGGGAGGGAGAAGGGCCCTCCCCTCCAGGGGGGGATGGGGGTGGTTGGTGTCAGCGTGACCTCAAAGGCATATCCAGAACCACTCCTCGTACTCGGGCGAGTTGAGCACCCTGTAGTCCGAGGGGATGTGGATGTGGTTGCCGTACCTGAGCCGCTCGGAACCCTCCTCGTAGACGAAGCCGCAGGTCCCGTACGAGATGTCGCTGTTGATTCCGTCGACGAAGTAGTTGAGGATCTCCGCCATGCCGATGGTCTCGTACCAGGTCAGCTTGTAGGTAATCTCGCCCTGGTCGGCCAGGGACAGGATGACGTCGATGGCGGTGATGACGCCGTCCTGGAAGGTGTCGTTCCGGAGGTTGTGGGCGGTGACCTCCACGTTCACGAAGGTCAGGGTATGGCTGCGCAGCCTGAGGGTCACCTTGGGGATGATGACCTTGCCGTCGTTGTCCTCGAGGCGCGTCACCTCGTCCCTGAACGATCTGTGGATGTTGCCGATGCGTGAGGCGTCCTCACGGACCACCTGGATGACCATCTTGTCCTTGTAGGGGTAGTGGTCCATGCGGAAGTTGTTCGTCTCCTGCCAGCCCATGTGATAGTAGGCCCAGTACCACCAGTTGTTGATCCCGTTGATGCTGTCTATCACGTGTGTGTTCATCGATTCGTCGAAGTGGTACTCCAGCTCGATGTCGCCCTGCTTGTCCAGGTGGACCAGCATGTCGAACAGCGAGAAGTGGTACTCCCTGAAGATATCGGGGCGGACCGTCTCCACCTCGTTGGGGTCGAACTCGAAGGTGCCCAGGCCGCCTATCCCTATCGAACCCATCGAAGGCCAGAAGGGGTCGGGGTCCGTCGTGTTGTTACCGGGGTTCGTGGAGTTGTCCCCGGGATTGGTGGAGTTGTCTCCCGGGTTCGTGGAGTTGTCTCCGGGGTTGGTGGAGTTGTCCCCCGGGTTCGTGGAGTTGTCCCCTGGGTTCGTGGAATTGTCCCCCGGGTTTGTTGAGTTGTCCCCCGGGTTCGTGGAATTGTCCCCGGGGTTCGTCGAGTTGTCTCCAGGATTGGTCGAATTGTCGCCTGGATTTGTTGAGTTGTCACCTGGATTGGTCGAATTGTCCCCCGGGTTCGTCGAGTTATCTCCCGGATTCGTGGAGTTGTCCCCAGGACCGGTGGAGTTGTCCAGAGGATCCCGTCCGTCATTGCCCGGGTCCGTTGAGTTGTCTCCGGGGTTCGTGGAGTTGTCACTTGGTTCTGCCGGGTCATCGTCGGGGTCCTGGTCCGTTGGTTCGGTTCTCGGTGGAGCGTCGAGGAACCCCTCGGTGTCGAGGGCGATGGGATCATCAGGTCCAGTCACGTAGAGGGTCGCGACAACGAGGATGACCATGACCGAAGCGGCCTTGAGGATGGTATAGGTCCTGCCAGCCGTCATGCGGTCCTCCCCCTGAGGGAAGGGATAGGGATGCCGTATGAATCTTTTAGGGGTATCATCAAGTGATATATATCTCAGGTGGGGGTTAATAAACTGGTCCCGAAATGATGGTCCCGCATGTGCCAGACCCGTGACCCAGCACTCGAGAGGATGCCCTCGTGGGAGGGTACCCGGCCTTCGGGCCTTTGGAGGGGTCGTTCGCTCAGATGCAGATCCAGAACCACTTCTCGTACTCGGGGGAGTTGATGACACGAATGTCGGAGGGGATGTGGATGTGATTGCCGAACTGGTCGTCCTTGTCCCCCTCCTCGTAGACGAAGCCACACCTGGCGTACGCCTTCTGACCGTCGATGCTGGTGATGAAGTACGTCCTGACGTCGGACCCGGCGATCTCCTCGTACCACTGCATCTCGTAGTCAATCCTGTCCTGGTCGCCCAGGGACATGATCACATCGATGGCGGTCACGACGCCGGCCTTGAAGGTGTCGTTCCTGAGGTTGTGGGGCGTGACCTCCACGTCCTTGAACGTGTGGGCCAGTCCCGGGCCCGTGATGGTGACCCTGGGGATGATGACGGCCCCGCCGTTGGCGTCGAGGCGCTGCATCTCCTCCCGGAAGGAGTCGTGGACGATGTCGACGTACCCGGTGCTGATACGGGAGACCTGGATGAACATCCTGTCCTTGTACGGATAGAGGTCCATCCGGAAGTTGTTCTCCTCCAGCCAGCCCCCGTCGTAGTAGGCCTTGTACCACCAGTTGACCTTCCCGTTGATGCTGTCAATCACATGGGTCCCCAGGGAGGCGTCCCAGTGGTGCTCCAGGTCGATCTTGCCCTGCTCGTCGAGATACACAAGGACGTCGAAGACGGAGAAGTGACCGGCCCGGAAGACGTCCGTCCGTACCGCCTCTATTCCCTCGGGGTCGATCTGGAAGGTGCCCACGTTCTGGATGAAGATGGTGGACGGCTCCCGGGCCTCGTTGGTGGTGTTCCAGATGGCCATGACCAGCAGGGCCGCGACCACCACGATGACCAGGAGGCGAAGGGGTCCCTTCCAGCCGGTGGACCTGCCTCTATCGGAGGGTCTGGACGAGTAATCGGGGAGGGGCTCGTCGGAGCTCATAGTGATGATAATAATATCATGGGGATATTAATTGTCTCCCCCGAAATCGGCAACTAGAGGGATCATCGCTGTCGTCCCTTCCGTACGATGGCCCCAAGGATTCCCGCGGTCAGGATGCAAAACACCGTGAGCGGAAGGCTCGGACCCGGGGTGCTAGTGTCATCGGACCTACCCTTCACAGTGAAGGTGAGGTTCGCAACGGTGGATTCGGAGACACCATCGGATGCCTTCACCTCTAGGGTGTGCTCCCCCTTGGAGAGGTCCGCGTCCTCGATGATGAAGGACCACTCCGAGGTACCGTTGGCCCTTATCCACTCCCCGTCATCGATCCTGTAGGAGACCCAAAGGATGGTGGACATGTCGTCGGAGACCGTCCCCTCGATGGTGAGGTTATCTCCAACCTTCATCTCGAGGGAGGTAGTGTTGACGGTGAGCTCGGGGGGGTCGTTCACGGTAATGTTCACGGAGCATCTGTTATTCGTGACATCCGATTGATGGTCGAAGTACAACACGAACTCAAGCACATGGTCCCCGCTCGTGTGGGAATGCCAGGCTATCCGTTCGACGCTATCTCCGTTGGGTCCTGACCAGATCCTGTACGTTTCACCCAGATCGATGGGTGGGGTCGAGAGATTGTAGAAGTTCACACGCATCGGTTCCCCGTCCTTGATGTAGTTGTCGAACCCCTTGATGTACACCGTGGGCAAGGCCATGGAGCCCGTGTTGGTCACGACGATCTCGAAGACCATCTCCGTTCCCGAGGCTATCACTATCTTGGCGATGGTCACCGGACCGTCCACCGGGTCCACGTAGGTTGGGACGGCTGGGAGGCTGGCATCCAAGTTGTATACCTCGAACTCGATGGGGACGACACGCACGGCGACCTCCGGGTCCTCGGAAGCGGCCTTGACGAAGATCCTATAGGTACCTGGGGGCGTATCCGTCGAAACGGAGATGCTGACGCGGATGAATCGTTCCCGCGAACGCAAAAGGAACGTATACTCGGGGGTGACGTCCACGTTGACCCCGGGCGTGCGACTCTCAACCGATACCGACACGTTATCGTCACCGTTCCCGAAGTTCCGAAGTGCCAGGGTAAAATCGATGCTCTCGCTCTGGTAAGGATTGAAGGACCTCATTGGTCTGAGGGTGTCGTTCGGTACAATCGGTCTCTCGGGATTCGTGAGAGCGTCATCGGAGAGCATCCACTCGACACGGTACACCTGGAGGACCTCGAGGACGATCTCTAGAGGAACTGACACGTTCTCGTTCTCGCTGGTCGCGGTGATGTAGAAATGGTACGACCCTATCGGCGCCTCCTCGAACCGTGATGGGACAATGATAGTGACATTTACCGTTTCCCAGTCATCGCTGGATATGGCCAATGAAGGAGGATTGATGTACCACAACCAGGACATAGGTACGCGTTCCAGATTGAAGATTGCAGTGTCCTCTCCATTGCCCAGATTCTTGACACGGATGTTGTATTCGACAAGGTCGCCAGGCTCGGTGGTGAGGTAATTCGTGTCCGTCCTCAAGTCCAAGTG
>CBDUQW010000132.1:0-6320 GCA_965369625.1 uncultured Thermoplasmata archaeon
TTGATAGTAACCAGAATTAGTGGAATTGTAGTGTATACGTCCTTATCTGTTCAGGACAATTACTCGCTAGACCCGAGGGTGGGGCGACGAATGTCCTCGCACCACCCAGACAATAGGATATCCTTATCCCCCGAGCCCTCCCATCGAAGGGTGGACCATATACTGCCAGGAGGATATTATTAACTTCCGATTGCCCTTGGATCGAGGATCGCATCGATCGGGCTCGACAGACCTCTCAAAGCCCGGGTTCCTCCTCGAAAACCACATATACCCCCCCGCCATTACCAGTCAGGCCCCGTGCGGGGGTGGCTGAGCTTGGTCAAAGGCGCGAGGTTGAGGACCTCGTGGGGCAACACGCCCACTTGCCCTCGAGGGCAAGTGCCTCGTCTCTTAGTGGTTCGAGGGTTCGAATCCCTTCCCCCGCACCATCCCCCTTCTCCTCGACGGCGGCCTCCGAAAGCATTTTCTCACCCCCTTCCCATGGGGTCACGATGGCAAGCAAGAGGCGGGCGGGTGACGAGTTCCAGCAGGCCACCAAGTACGACCGGAACGCCATGGACCCCCACTCGCTGGACTGGGACAACAGGCCCGCCCTGTTCAACCAGTTCACCGACGTGGAGACCGTGAAGCTCCCACCTCCCAAGGAGAGGGGGGGTCCCTCCCTGTGGACCACCATGGGCACCCGGCGCTCCCGGCGCAACTACAGCCCCGACCCCCTCCGGACCGAACACCTGTCCCAGCTCCTCTGGGCCGCCTCGGGAGTGACCGCCAAGAAGCAGGGCCTCCCCCTGCGCACCGTGCCGTCGGCGGGCGGCCTCTACCCCATCGAGACCTACGTGGTCGTCAACAAGGTCCACGGGATGGAACCCGGTGTGTACCACTACTTCCCCCCCGACCAC
Organism: uncultured Thermoplasmata archaeon; assembly: GCA_965369625.1. Taxonomy (GTDB): domain Archaea; phylum Thermoplasmatota; class DTKX01; order DTKX01. The sequence continues at coordinate 900 of CBDUQW010000132.1, forward strand.
AGCCTCGAGCTGCTCCGGAAGGGGGACTACTCACGGGCCGCCGCCCACTCGGCCCTGGACCAGAAGATGGCAGGCACAGCAGCGGCGACCTTCATCTGGACAGCGGTGCTGGAGAGGTCCAAGTGGAAGTACCGGCAGCGGGCCTTTCGGTACATCTACCTTGACGCCGGGCACATCGGCCAGAACGTGGCCCTCGCCGCGGAGGGGATGGGCCTCGGATGCTGCGCCATCGGGGCGCTCTATGACGACGAGGTCAACGAACTGGTGGCGGCGGACGGCGAGGACGAGACCGTCGTCTACATGACAAGTGTCGGAAACTATCGCAGGTGATGGCCCGGAGATCCTTGGCACGCATCTAGAAGTGGCGCTGTTGGGGCGGCGGTCGTCCATGCTTCTGGAAGGATTCCTTCCCGATGGCGATGAGGATAATGGCCAGAAAGCCTAGTGTAAGGGTGATGGCGAAGAGTATCCCTCCTGCCATTATCGCGCATACCGCCCCGATGATCGCTATGGCGAACATGCGTCTCATGATGGCAAAGATGCCCCCGATTATCGCCAAGGTGGACAAGACGAGCTGGATGACCGCACAATACCAATATTCCTCGCCCAGCCATACGCCATCGATCGTCCCCCAGGCAGGAACAAGCCACCATATGCCGACGGCACCGGAGACGATGCAAAGGATGCCTCCCACCACGGGCATTCTCTTGTTCCTCATGGGGTCGTGGGGTGGCGGGTACAGTGGGTAGGGGTAGGGAGGTGGATAGGATGGATATGGCGCTGGTGGAACTGGGGGGGTGAATCTGTGCCTCTGCTCTCCCTGGGGAGGCGGGTAGGGGTCGTGAGAGCTAGGGGGTGGCGCGCCCTCGTTCCACTGGCTCTGGCGATAATGGGAGGGGGAGGGGTCGTATTCGTCATCGACCACCCCTGCCCCGTCGTACCGAGGCGGTCGAGGGGGTGGCCTTATGGGAGGCTCGTCATACCCTTCCTCTTCATTCATCGAACACACCCTGGTGATGGTGTAATGAGGACCTTTTCACCATCTCTTGATGGTCCCATCTTGAGAAAACACTTGCGGTTCCATCCGAGGTTCAGGGGGGAAATGGAAAGTCCATCTGGATCACCTTTCAGCCGAAGGCATCATCGATGGATGGTGATAGTCCAGACCATCCCTAATAGAATGGTCGTTGGGGCGGCGGTAGTCCATATGGTTGGAAGGAATCCTTCGCGATGACTATCAGGACGAGAGCCAGGATCCCCAGGAGTAAGGAGAAAAGACCCGCAGCCAGAATAGCACATACCGCGCCGGTGACCGCCACGGAGAACATCCGTCTCGAGATGGCGAATATTCCACCGGTTATGGCGAGGGTGGACAGGATCAATTCGGTGACCAGGCATACCCAGACCTGCGCACCGAATATTGGATTACCACCAAAACTCCACGCAAAGGCGAGGATCAACATGCCGATGATGCCCGCGATGATGGACAGGATGCCACCCGCCACGGCCATGTTCTTGTTCCGCATAGGATCCTGCGGCGGGGGATAGTACGGGTATGGATAGGGTGGTGGATATGCCGGGTATGGCGCAGGTGGAGGCGGGGGAGGGGGAGTGAAGCTGTACCTCGGCTCCTCGTTGGGAGGCGGGTATGGGTCATGCGAACGCGGGGGCGGTGCGCCCTCGTCCCACTGGCTCTGGCGATAATGTCGGGGATAGGGGTCGTAGTGGTCATCGACCACCTCGACCTCGTCGTACATCGGCGGTCGAGGAGGTGGCCTGCGATGCGGCCTGTCATCACCCTCCCCGTCGTACATCCACGTCACCCCGTTGTTCTTAAGAGAAGTACCCCTCCACCGATTCTCACATGGGCGCATCTTGAGAAAACACTTGTGGTGTCGTTCGTCAGTTCGGTGGGAAAATCAAAAACCCTTCCGAAATGCTTATCAACCGAACGTCTCATCGACGACCGGTGATAGTCTGGCCCATTCCCCCTCAGGCCCACGCACGCCCGTATACTGGCTGACCATCATGCTGGCCGTCATCATGGCCGTCCCGACGGTGTTCCTGGTACAACCCGTCGCAGGGGACGATTACGTCCCGGCGGGACCCTGGGAGTTCCGCTCCCAGTGGGGATGGTACGAGGGGGACCGGGTGACCTACTACGACCTGGGCAGGGCGTCGAACACCACCGCTCCCGCCTACCGGCTGGTGGATGGCTCGAGCAGACCCATCGAGGGACAGCACCTGATCTTCGAGGACCTGCGGCAAGGTGTCCTCGTGGGGGCACCCATCAGCGGCAACTACTCCGATTTCCACCGCATCTGGGACGTGGAGGTCCCAGCAGGTTACGTCCCCAACGAGATAAGGTCCCTGGCGGACATCTGGGGGGCCAACCTGTCGATGACGGAGCGGGACCTGGTGTGGAACACACCCATGGTCTCCGAGGGGTCGACCCTCATCGGGGCCGACTCTGACCTCCATCCCCTCACGCAAGGATGGTGGGACGGGTACGAGGTCCACTACCTCAGGTTCGAGAGCTCCTCCGACACCCCGGGCCTCTTCGACCCCGGCACGGCGCTGGTGCGTGACGCCAGGGCCATCGCCGTCTTCGACCCTCCGGGACAGCTGGAGGTCCTGGACACCTATCCGGGAGAGGCCACCTACTCGCCCCTCACCCGCCTTTACAACCTCATCGTCTTCAGCTCGGAGTTCATCCCTGACACCATCCGGACCATAGAGGAGGCGGAGGCCGAGGGGTCCGACATCGTTCCCGAGGGCACGATGTACAACAGGCCCGTGGTCGGGGGCCGTGAGACGTATCCCAGGTACACCCCCGGGGCGTCGTCCAGCTTCGAGCTCCTCGAGGCGTGGCACGGCGAGACCAGCAAGGCGCTCTACTACGACCTGGGACCCATGACCGAAGGCGTCGCCCCCCTGTACCGCTTCGTCACAAACGAGGGCGCGCCCATCCAGAGGCAGCACTGGTTGGTGGAGACGGTCGCCCCCGGCGTACTGCAGGGGGACGTGGACACCGATGGCTACGAGAATGTGTGGAGGTTCCACGACATCGTAGTGGAGGACGAGGCCAACTTCAGAGAGGACGTCATCAAGTCCATGGACGACGTGCGAGCCCTGGGCTTCACCATCAACGTGACCGACCAGTACCTGGTCGCACCCATGGTGGCCCGCTACCCCGTGTTCCTTCCACCTCCCTCCAATCCGCCGGGAGAGGGCCTCGCGTTGACCTGGTACAGCGGTGCGGACGTCTACCTGATCGTGTTGGGTGAGGCCACCGTCCCCGTGGACACCGTGAACATGACCATTGTCCTCGACCCCGATGGTGAACCGTATCCCAACCAGAGGCCCATCATGGAGAACGTCCCCGGCGACGGCAACTACTCGCCCGTGTGGTCCGTGGTCGAGGCCTCCGGCGGTGAGGGGTACAGGCAAGGGAGGTTCAGGACCACCGACCAGCTCCGCGAGAGGGGATGGTCGTTCGAGGACTCAGGCAACGGGACCCTCGCTGGGTTCGTAGCGGGGCCCCAGAACACCCCTGCATGGAAACCCCAGTCCTTCACCTTCGTGGTGGGACCGGTGGTGGACGAGGACGACAAGCCCATCAAGAGCGCCGAGGTCAGGGTGGCGATGTCCCTGGACGTGGTGGAGGGCACAACGGATGCCCAGGGTCTCGTGGAGTTCGAGGTGGACGCCTCGTGGAACGGCAAGACGGTCATGACCTTCATCTCCAAGCAGGACCACTACAACATCGAGTTCCCCGCGGAGATAGTGGACTACGAGCACTTCGTGCCGGCTGGAGGGTACGTGCCTCCCATGGTCCGGGTGGACGAGGGCTCCACCTTCGACGGGACCATCGTCCTGGTGATCGGGGTCGTGCTGGTGGTCATCATCGTCATCCTGGTCGCCCTGGGGCGCGGCAGGTCCCACGGGCAAAGGGTGACCATCACCGAGGACGAGGCCGACGAGATCTTCTCCGAATACCTGGACGACGAGGTGGGGTCCGTGGAACGGAGGGCAGGGATCGAACCGGAGCCATCCGAGGATGGGGATGAGGATTAGCCCTCGACGACCATGTCTAGACACCAATGTGACACGCCTGGAGCGTAGGTCCTGACCCTGTGCATCCTCTCAAGGTGGATACCCGCGAACCCTCGGTCGCGCGCGGTGTGGCCGGCCTCCTCACGAGCCTCTTCCGCCTCCTCCAGCGTGCCGATCATGTAAAGGTGGACCACCGTTCCCGGTGCTGACGCCTTCAGAGCGGTGCCGAGGAAGGACCTGGCCCCGGAGGGGTGGTTCATGATGATCCGATCGAACACTCCCAGGGTGGGGACCAACTCCCTGGCGTCGCCTTGATGCACGGTGACGAGGGGGGCAACGCCGTTGGCCTCGACATTCTCCCGCGCCAATTGCACGGCAGCCTCGTTGAGGTCCACCGCGTGGACCTCAGCATCATCCATCTGCTTCGCCACCAGCACGGCGAAGGGTCCAACCCCTGTGAACATGTCCAGGACCCTCTCCCCAGGGGAGACCATGTCGGCGATCCTCTGATGCTCCGTGGCGAGCCTGGGGGAGAAGTACGCCCGCTCCAGGTCGACCCGCAGCTCCATCCCTTGCTCCCTGTGCACCGTCACCAGGGGCCCCTCCCCCGAGACTATCTCGAGGGACCTGACCCGGAGCTCGCCCCGCACGCCGCTGTCCACGGCCACGGCCCGCAACCGCGGGTGAACCTCCATCAGGGCCTCGCCGATCTCCGCAGCCCTCGGCCTGATGTCATCCTTCAGGCGAAGCACGGCGATGTCCCCCACGACGTCCATCGAGCGGGTCACCTCGGATGCCAGCTCCGGGGGCAGGTTGGGTGCCTCTCGCAAGGTCGTGGGCCGTCGCTCCCTCCTCTCGAACTCGAACTCCGTCCATTCGTGGTCGACGCCCAGGTCGATGTCCGGAGGAGCATCGGGTGTCACGGGCAGGAGCAACCGACCGTCACGGGTCTGGGGTCGTCTGGATATGTCGAGCCAGCCCTTCGACGCCAGCTCCCGTCGTGCGGGCTCCCCGTCCCTTATGTCCACCGATATCGCCCTGTCGACCACGTCGGCTTGAACGCCCGCGGCTAAAAAAAGGTTTGTGGAGAAAGTGCCTACCTCAAGGTCATTAGTGATCGAAGGGTGCCGTCGAACAGGTGATGGAAGCCCGGTTGTTGTGCACCGGAAGACGCGGTAAAACGTCTACGTGACGCAACGGACCTGTTCGAACGGCGAGGGGAATTGAGGGAGGGAATTCGAATGAATTCGAATTCAGTGTTGCGTCACTCATGGCGTATCATCATCGTGGTATATAACGATTTACGCCATTCCAGTACTTCCGCGTGTCTCCACAGTTCCATCCGTGGAAATGATGACAAGGGGT
>CBDUQW010000133.1:0-6173 GCA_965369625.1 uncultured Thermoplasmata archaeon
GTCTCATTTGGGCACTAGGTTAGGTTGGATTCAACCCTTGATGGCCGTAATAGCCTGGAGAGCCTGCAAGGACCCTCAGTCACGCTTCCGGGAATGCTCCCGGATCTTTTCACGGACCCTCCTCCGATTGTCCTTGACCCATTGAGGTTCGGGAGGACCGGAGTGGTACTCGCGCCGCCCGTGCTCGTCCTCTATAATGACCGTCTCCGTCTCCCATTCCCTTAGGACGGCCACGTGGGGGTCATCGTCGGGCAGCATTCCAGGAGGCACCTTCGGGAGGCGAGCGTCGTACCACTCCTTGGGATGCTCGAACTCGTCGTAGACGTGCTGGGGGATCCCTCCACCAGGGTCCTCCTTCAGGGTCTGCTCCAGGAGCGCCATCTCCATCGCTGCGACCTCCCGGTCGTACGTCACCCTCTCCTCCTGGGTGAGGTAGTTCTCGTCCATCAGGCCCTTGTGCACCACCCGTATCCTATCTCCTGGCGGGAGGTGGGAGTACCTGGCCTGCTCCCGGGTGCGTTTCACCACCATCCACGAGTAACCTGCAAGGATGAAGAGGAACAGGGAGAGGAGGCCCAGGAGGTAATGCTCCAGGCTGCCGAAGTCCTCGTAGGTCTGGAAGTACCTCCCGATGGCGACGATGCCAGCGATGAGGAATGCGAAGGTGAGCAGGACGTACACTGTGTCCCTCATCTCCGTCACCGGGGCGTGTGGGTCCCTACCCCTCCCTCTCCAGGAGGAGGGGCTGGTCCGTGATGTTCTTCTTCAGGTGCTCGTCCACGATGGGCTGGGCCTTGAGCCGGCCCATGTACTTCTCCTTGAGCATCCGGTTGAGGGAATGCCCCAGCTCGGCCAGGAGACCCGTGATGACCTCCATCTCCTGGGACGCGACGAAGAACTCCGACGTATGGCTGTCCTCGCGGACGGTGACCCGGATGACGATCTTGTAGCCCTTGACCTTGGTCTCGCCGTAGAACCAGGCCTCGCCGAGCCATGTCGGCCTCTCCTCTATGAACTCGCGGACGAACTTGACGTCGTGGAGGTGGACCACGCCCTTGCACAGCTCGAAGGCCTGCAGGGGGGCCAGACCGTCGGGGTAGCGGAACACCTTGGAGTCCTGGGAGGCCAGCTCCTCGTTGATGAGCCGCTTCAGCATGGCGGTGTTGGCGTTCTCCCTGGTGAAGAAGATGGGACAGACGATGTCCGCCCTCCTCGACTTCATCGACACCACCTGGAGCTTTCCCCCGACGTCCCTGTACGTCAGCGTCCCGTCGATCATCGACTCCATGCAGATGATGGGGTCGAAGTTGAAGGCCACCGTCTTCTTCTCGCCGGAATTGATGTTCCCCAGATGGACCTTGCCCCGCTTGTACTCGTACACGGGCTGGATGTGGTCCACCCGGAGCACGTTGTCGTCGTAGACGATGTCCAGGGCGGCGTCGGTGATGACGGTGTCGGTGTCGTTCTTGACCGCGGCCTTCAGCCGGACGAAGCCCTGGAAGAACTCCACCTCGGACAGGAGCTTGACCCCCTTCTTCTCCTTGGACTTGATGACGGTCTCCCTGTCGATGCCGCCCGTGAGGGACAGGATGTGCTTGCCGAACTCGTTGATGCCGCCCAGCTTGCTCTTGTCGCCGTCCCAACGCTCGATGACGCCGGCGTAGTTGCCCTCGATATGTCGTACGACCTCACGGATCTCTTCCCTCATGTCCGACGGCTCGGTGCCGAAGGTGGTGACGGCGCAGGTCATGTACCTGCCCCGCTCGATGATGATGCGGTTGTCACCGTATTCGAAGCTGCCGAGGTAGCCCTCCCTCTGCATGGAGTCCTTGATGAATTCCTGGATCGCGGTGAACATGCCCGCGAACACGTCCTGGGCGTCCCGGTCAACGGAGTCCTTCGCGGTAGCGGCCATGATCAGACGGCCGTCGTTGTGGATGAAGTAGACCTCCTCGATGGCGCAGAGGGGCCTCTCCTTGACCGGTGCGGCCGCCGCTGCGACCACGGCGGCGGGGGGTGCCGCCGACACTGCCGCCTTGGTCGCCTCCGCGGGCTCCCTCGTTGCAGGCGCGGGCGCCTCCGCCTTGCCCTTACGGCCCTTGCCCACGACCACGAACACACCCACCAGGACGATTACGATGATGAGCACCAGTAGCCACCAGTACTCCATGATGTCGAACCCATCGTCGCCGTTGCCGTTTATGGGGGTGGGGTCCTCGACCCCGGTCACCCGTATCCTCTGGTAGTCCGTCTTGTTGGTGTTGCCCGCCATGTCCGTGGCCTTGATGTAGTAGGTGGCGTTGCCCTTGCCGCCGGGGGCCAGCTCATCCTTGGACCACCGGGTGGTGGAGCCGTCGATGCGGGTCATGGGCACCTGGGTGAACACCCCACCTTCCTGGGTCTTGTAGAACAGGACCACCGTGTCCACACCACCGCTGTCCTCCACCTCCACGTAGAGGGTGAAGAAATCCACCTTGGTGTTGTCGAGGGGGCCCACCGTCTCGAAGGTCACCTTGGGCGGGGTGATATCCAGCACCGTGATGTCTATGGTGCGGTCCGCCGCGTTGTCGTATATGTCCAGTGCCTCCAACCTCACGGTGTACTCCCCGGGGATCGGGAACGCCAGCTGGGCCTGGAGGCCTATGGCGAAGGGGACCGGGTCGTCGTCGAGGAACCACCTGATGACGCTCACCCCCGAGGGGTCGTCGGTGCCGGTGGCATCGAAGGAGGCCGTGGTGCCCTCGTCGAACTCCTCCCCAGGGTCCACGTCCACCACGATGGTCGGCGGCGTTATGTCCTTCACGGTGATGGTGTAGTCGTCGTAGACGGCCTTGTTGCCCGCCACATCCTCTATGGTGATGGTCACGGTGTACTCATTGGCCACCTCGTAGGCCCAGGTGGTCGTGGCGTCGGTACTGTCCACGGTGCCGTCGGAGTCGAAGTCCCACTCGTATAACGCGATGCCGTTGTCGTCGGTCGATTCGCTGGCATCGAAGGACACCTCCTCCCCCTCCTCGGCCTCCAGCGCGGGCTCGACCCGGATGAAGACCTTCGGTGCCTCGCTGTCCTGGATGGAGGACACGGTCTCGGGCGCGGTGACGATGTTGCCCGCCTCGTCCCTGGCCATCAGCTGGTAGTGTATGGTGGTCGCGGGCAGGTCGGTGAAGGTGTGGTTGGTCGCTGTGATCCAGCCGGAGTCCCCCAAGTGGGGCGGGTTTAAGCCGCTGTCCTGGTTGGCGATCGCCCGGTAGAACACCATGCCGCCACCCGCGTCCGAGATCTGGTCCCAAGAGACGGTGCAGGTCGAGCCGGCGGTGTAGGCTGGCAGGGGGTGGAACTCGGGGATGTCAGGGGATCTCATGTCCACGGTGAAGGTCCATTCCTCCGTGTGGTACGCACCGAAGCCGTCGGTGGTGGTCGCCCGCCAGGTGTACAACCCCTCCTCCGCCTCGGTCAGGCTGAACCTGGGATTGATCCCGAAGGGTCTTCCCAGGGTCCCTCTCGACGGGGTCTCCACGTGGAACATCACGAGCACGGGGTCGCCGTCGTCGTCCGAACCCGAGCCGATGGTGATGTCGAAGTCGCCCTCGGTGACCCACCCACCGTTCGGAGGCGACTGGGCCTCCGGTGCCGTCGGGGGCGCGTTCTCCCATCGGGCACAGACGATGTCGGGGTCCCCGGTGGCATCCTCCACCATCACCACGGACAGCTGATCGCCGGTGTAGTCCAGCGCGGGGCTGGACGCATGGGTGTTGCCCTGGGTCGGTAGGGTCGAGACCGATGGCGTCTCCAGTCCCGGGACCATGGTCATGAGGTACGCGGTGCTCACGGTCCCGCCCCGGTCCACCCACCCCAGGTGCAGTGCCCCTCCGTCGCCACCTGCCACTGCAGGTTGCACCCTGGGGCCGGAGGACACGTCGGCGGCGGGTCTGAACGGGTCATCGAAGGAGTCATCCACGGGATCGTAGAGCGTGTACCACACGTCCGGTTCCCCCGTCCTGCGGTCCACCCAGGTGATATGAACGGGGCCATCCTTCACCGGGTCGAGGGCGAGGGCGACCTGCGTCGCCGCGCTCCCGGAGGAGGTGCCCACGACGGCCCTGGGTTCGCCCAGGGCAGGGACCGAGGCTCCCGTTGACATGTAGACCTCGGGCAAGCCTCCAGCGTCGTCGGTGAAGGCGAGGGCGACCAGGCCCTCCCTGATCGCCAGCACGGGAGGTGAATGCACGCTGCCACCGTCGGAGCCGGGAACGGGGGCCGATGGTTCCCAGGATGCACCTCCGTCAATGGAGTAGGAGATCCGTGCCGTGGAGGACCCGTCACGTCCGTCCAGCCACGCCACGGTGGCCGATCCGTTGGATGCCACGGCCACAGATGGATGGAGGGCGAAGCCGTTCCCGGGGGAGTCGTCCACACGCACCGCGGCGTTGAAGCCGTTGGACTTGCCCTTGTTGTTCGCGTAGTAGACCTGGGGCACGTAGTTGCGGTAGTCGGTCCAGACCACGTGGACGGTGCCGTCGGGGCCGACGACCATGTCCGGGGTGAGGGTGAGGGCGTCCGAACCCCCGTCGCTGACCCTCGAGACGGCGCCCCAGCCCTGACCTTGGTTGACCGAGAAGGTGTAGTAGACCTCCGGCATCCCGCGACGGTTGTCCAGCCAGACCGCGTGCATCCTGCCCGAGCCTCCCACGGCGGTGTCCGGATACGATTCGAAGGCCTTGTCCTGGTCGTCGCCCACCACCCGCTGGGGGGCCACGCTGTCAGGCGTCCGCACCGAGGCCTGGATGTCCCAGCCCCTGGCGGGGACACCGTTGTCGTCCCAAGTGATGGCCACCATCCCGTCAGCTCCTGCGGCGACCGAGGGTTGCATCTGGTCAGCGCCGGAGGTCAGGTCGGTGTTCACCAGGACGTCGCTGGTGAAGGTAAGACCACCGTCGGTGGAGTTGGACAGGTAGATGTCCGACTCGCTCCCCTCGACGCCCTTCCATACGACATGGAGGTCACCATCGGGGGAGGCGGCGATGTCCGGATCCACTTGGGAGGTGGAGCTGGCGTCGGTGTTCACCAACCGGTCGGCCGAGAAGGTGGTGGGGCTGTTCCGGCGAGCCAGGTAGATGTCGGGGTCGGTCCCTCTATCGTCCCTCCAGACCACGACGGGACCGTTGTCGTCGACGGTGATGGACGGTTCCCTCTGGTTGGTCCCGGGCACATTGTCGTTGACGCGAACGTTGGCGGACATCATGCCCTGGATGTTGCGATACGCGTAGTAGATGTCCATGTCACCTGCCCTCTGGTCCATCCAGACCACGTGGGCGATGCCGGAAGAGTCTGCGGCTATACAGGGGGTCTGCTGGGGTTTGGTGGTCGTCTCGTCAATCACGAGCACCATGTCATCGAAGGTCCGACCTCCGTCGGTAGAGGTGCTGATGAAGATGTCCTTGGAGTTCCCGATACCCGAGTCGTAGGCCACGTGGACGTCCCCGTTGCCACCGACGGCGATGGTCGGTCTCGTCTGGGGCGTGTTGGCCGTGTCGGAGTTCACCTGGACGTTGGGGCCGAAGCTGTCCCCCCCGTCGAAGGACCTGGCGTAGTAGATGTCCACGCTGGTGGTGGCACTGTTCCTGGGGTCCTCCCAGGCCATGTAAGGATTGCCGTCACCGTCCACGGCAAGGCACGGATTGAGGAAGACCTGATCGCTCCCGAAGGAGATGCTGACGGCGATGGATGGCCCGAAGCTCAGACCTCCATCGTCGGACCTGGCGTACATTATCGTGGAGCCGCCGTACCTCTCGTCGTCCCATACCACGTGGGTCCTTCCGAAGGCATCGATGGCCACCTCGCTGTTGCGCTGTACCTCCCCCGTCCCCAGGGTGGCGTCGGCATCGTCCGAGACCTCCGAGGCGCCGGAGACGGGGTCGTGGATGTCGGCAGCGAGGGCCCCGGGGATCAAGGACGCCAACAGCATGGTCCCCACGATGAGGACCGTGAGCATCGTCGTGAGGCAAGCGGAGGTGCGGTCGAACATACTCAATACTGACTTCATGGAGACCCCTGCCTATCCAGGCGCGAATTCACTTACATCGTATATGTATTTATTTAGCACGTGGATAGGTATCATCTATAGCGTCAAGAAACCGTTGGATGTAATGCATATCGGGACATAATTACCTGCT
>CBDUQW010000134.1:0-6171 GCA_965369625.1 uncultured Thermoplasmata archaeon
CCACCTCCAGATCCTGGAGGATGGAGTCATGAATCCTTGTCGTGCCCATTATCTTCACATGGCTCTTGAGCACTTTTAGGTTCACTACTTTGGGTTGCTCGGTCGTCTCTTCATTCATGACGTTTCCACCCGGAAATCTGCATACTATCAAGTGGGACATCGAATAAGAAGGTTCGTCAACAATTTGGTTGGTTGCCTGCCCCTAGATTGCCGATTCGGAACATGTTACCTGCACCTGCCCCGAGGGGTCGGGGTGGGGCCAGAGGTAGAGCGAGGTAAGGGCGATGAGGCGTCCCCCGACGCGGTTTCCCCGAAACGGCGGAGATGGTGTGACGGAAGAACGGAGAACGTCCCGAGGTCATGCCCTGGTGCGCGGAGGGGGAAGCCGTCGTTCTCGGATGTCTCCATCCATTTGATGTGAACGTCGGGTCGGGTCTTGCGCCCGAAACGGCGGCGTGATACCGCCCGATGGACCGTCTAGAGAGGATAGCCCTTACGCTTGACGACCTCGAGGACCGTCTGAAGGATGTAGCCCTCGATGGGCAGCTTCTCCAGCCGGTTCAAGATGAAGTTGTTCCGATGTTCGTCGTTGCGAAAATAAGAGGTTATGCTCAAGGATGACTCCCCGGCGAGCCGATGGACCTCGATGACCTCCTTGGATGCATTGAGCTCCTTGACGCAGGTGGGGATGTTGACGGGTTTGACCTTCAGGATGATGCGGGACAGGACCGGGCTTTCGAGCTTGTGGGGGTCGATGATGACCGTGTATCCCATGATGACCCCCTCGGATTCCATGTGCCGGATGCGGTAACGTATCGCGCTACGGGTCATCCTGAGATTCTCTGACATCTCCGTGATGGTGACACGACCGTCCTCCTGGAGCATGCGAAGGATGCGTTTGTCGATATTATCTATAGTAAAAGCCATCTAATTGACCCACAGCAGACACTTACTATTTTACTCCTTGCACGAACGCCGGAGGTCATTCTCGGAGCCTGTGCACCACGTCGAGGATGGTGCCGTCACGGTACTCTATCACGGCAACCACATCCTCCTCGTCCACGTTGGGCTCGATGGGGGGACACGTGGCCGCGTCGCAGGATGCCCGCTCAAGCTCGTCGATGCCGCGGAGGGGAAGGTCGGTCCCCTCAAGCCTCTTCGTCAACCACTCGTTCCTCGGGTTGATGGCGATGCCCGCGTCGGTCACGATGACATCCACCGCCTCTCCTGGAGTGGACGCCGTCGTCACCCGCTTGCGGATGATGGGGTTGCCCTTCCTGACCACCGGCGCGAACACGATGGTCACCTTCGAACCCTCGGCGGCGTCGGAGTGGCCCCCGGTCCCGTGGAGCAGCCGGCCGTCGGAGTGGGTGTTGACGTTCACGTTGAAGTCCACGTCGACCTCTGTGGCGCCCAGGAAGCACGCGTCCAGGGACTGCACGATGCAGGAGCCGGTGTGGGGGTTGGCGAAGCGGTAGGGGTCGATCTCGGCGTGGCGGGGGTTGTCCCGCAGCGATATCACCGACTCCAGGTCGAAGGCCTGGCCATCCAGGATGGCGCCCACGATGCCCTCCTCCAGCATCCTCACCACGTAGCGGGTCACACCACCCATGGCGAAGGACCCCCTGATGCCCCGGTCTGCCATCACGTCGCCCAGGTACTTGACGGCGGCCAGCGAGGTCCCGCCCGCCCCCGCCTGGAAGGAGAGGCCGTCCTTGAGCAGCCCCAGCTCGTCCAGGAGCTGTATCGACCCTTCCGCCATCTCCAGGCGCACCGGGTCCTCGGTGATCCGGGTGGTGCCCGAGATTATGCCCTGGGGCTCGCCGATGGAGTCCACCTCGACGACGGTGTCGACCCGGGTCTCGTCCACGGGGTGGGGCACCACGGGGTACTGGGCCAGGTTGTCGGTGACCACCATCACGTGCTCGGCGTACTCCCAGCCCGCCTTGGCGTATGCCATGGCCCCGAAGGCGTGGGGGCCGTTGACGCCGTTGGCGTTCCCCTGCGGGTCGGCCTCCGAGGCGGCGATGACGCTGACGTCGATGGTCAGGTCCCCCGCCTCCACCGCCCTGGTGCGTCCCCCGTGGGTGCGCTGGATGGCGGGGTGGGGCAGGCCGCCGCGACCCACGAACTCGCCCACGGGGCCGTTCATCGAGCCCTCGATGCGGGTCACCGTCCCGTCCTTCACCAGGTCTATGACCCGTTCGTGGGTGGGGAAGAGGGCGACCTGGGCCAGCCGCAGGCCCTTGAGGCCCAGCTCGGTGGCGGCGTCCAGGGTGGGGAGGATGACGCCCTCGCCGTTCCTCAGGTGGTGGTGGAAGCCCAGCGTCCAGCCGTTCCGGGCGCCGAAGGCCTCCAGGCCCGCCTTGATCGAGGGCTGTACCTTGCTGCGACCATGGGTCCCGGGCCGGACCCTCGCCGCGTGACGACGCCCCTCGCCCGGCGTCCTGCCAACGCCCGCGAAGGGCTTCCACTGCCTTCCATCAAGTCGGGTGGGCACTCTACGTCCCGCGGCGTTCACTACCCAGTCGGTGCCCTTACGGGCCGGGGGTGCCATCTTCAGTTCTCCGCTATTCCTCTTCCAGCTTGCCCGCGGCGCGGGCCAGGGCGAGGACCTTCTCGGCCCGGGCACGAACGGGGGCGTCTATCATCTTTCCCCCTAAAGCGGCTACGCCCGAGCCCTCCTCCTCGGCCTTGCGGATGGCTCCCATGATCTTTACGGACTTCTCGATGGCCTTGTCGTCGGGGGTGAAGGCGTCGATGATGATGGGCAGCTGCTTGGGATGTATGGCGCCCTTGCCGTCGAAGCCCATCTCCGCCGCCTGCTTGGCCTCGTTGTACAGGCCCTCCTCGTCCCGGAAGTCGCCGAAGACGGTGTCAGAGGCCTGGATGCCCGCGGCCTTCGCGGCCGCCACGATCTGGGACCGGACCCAGAGCATCGCGACGCCGTCCCTGGTCCGCTGTCCTCCCACGTCGGCGGTGTAGTCCTCGGCGCCGAAGGCCAGGGAGACGTTCCGCGGGCTCGCCATGGCCACCTCGTAGGCGTTGAGCGCGCCCTTGGCGGTCTCGATGAGGGGCACGATGCCCACCTTGCCCGTCTCCAGCCCGTGCTCCGCCTCCACCTCCTCCAGGAGGGCGTCCACCTGGAGCACGTCGGCCTTGGTCTCGCACTTGGGCACGACGAGGCCGTCCACCAGGTGGCCGATGGCCCGCACGTCCTCGGGGCCGTACTCGGTGTTCATGGGGTTGATGCGGACCAGCACCTCGGCGGTGCCCCAGTGCACGTGCTCGAGGGCGTAGCGGACCATGATGCGGGCCGCGTCCTTCTGTGCGGGGGCCACGCTGTCCTCCAGGTCCAGGATGACCGAGTCGGCGCCTGGGGTCGTTCCCTTGCTCAGCACCTTGGCGTTGTTGCCGGGGGCGTACATGCGGGTCCTGCGGAGCCTCATCACCTCACCCCCGATCTCTTCACGGCGGCCTCGAGCCGTGCCTTGGCCACCCAGTCCGGGGCCCCGTGGTCCCGGAGGGTCACCTTGCAGTTGTCTATCTCGAGGTCCGCCAGCAGTTCCCTTGCCGCCGCATCAATCGCCTCGCCGTCCGTGGAGCCCTCCTCGGGCGCCGCGGGCACGATGAAGACCTCGACGCCGCCGTGGTCCGTCTCCTCGAACTCCGCCTCGATGTCGACCTTGCCATCGGTCCCTGCCTTACCTGACCTGCCAGTCATCCTATGCCACCTCCACCCTAGCCATCGGGTGAGCGGAGTAGCGACATCCGGCGATTTAACCCTTGGGCTTTATCTCGACAGTATAGACCCCTGTACGACCCATGAGAGAATGGTCATGACCCCGACCCACAGGACCTCCCTTTTATACGTTCCTGTGGCGAATTGAAGAAAGGACCCTGATCCTTTAATTCGATGCGTGGGATCGCATCTGAGTTAAAGGTCTCCTTCATTATGGATGATCCACAGATCCCATCCTCTCCTCGATGATCTCAAGGAGCGCCATGAACCAACTGGGAATTGGGCCGACGCTTTGGTGGATTCCTCATTTCGATAATTGAGGGCGCAATTGAAATAAGGGACCAGACCATCGAATCCATACGCGCTAGCCCGATTTCGGACCATGCAGAGGCCAAGGAGAACGATCGATGAAGTGCGAAAGATGCGGGACCTTCCTCCTGGACGGGACGGATTTCTGCACCGGTTGCGGTGCGCCCACGGCTCATGGGCAGTTCGCTGACCAACAGCCTCCCGTGCCGCCTCCGTTCCCCCAAGGATACCCACCACCGCAGCAACAGGTCCCCGGAGGTCCCACATCAACTCCATCATCTGCTGGGAGCGGTACAATATGGGTGGTGGTCGGGGTCGTCGTCATCGTCTCCGCCTCGATACTCCTCGTGTGGCTCATGACCTCGCCGTGGTCCGGTGTCGAACCAGAACCGGAGTTGACGACCATCAACCTGGCATCGCCCGGTGTCATTATGCGGCCGATATCCGATGAGAGCCACTGGGACGCTGTCATCAGCATCAACAAGGTATCACCCAGGGGAGAACGCGTGCTCTGGGACGATACACGGCTGGTGATCGAGGCCAGTGACGGTCGGGTCCTGCACGAGAGGGTCGCGTTGGCGCTGGACGAACCCGCGACGTACGACAACGGTAGTGACGGGACCGTCTCAGTGCAGTTCTGGTACGTGGAGACCATCTCTGGCGACGTGGACATGGATGGCGGCGACGGTATCAAGATCACGGGGCTGACCGAGGAGTACGAGGGGGCCACCGTGCGGTTGACCCGTCATGGTGAGACCATCGGGTCGGTCGTCCTTCCCATGGACTTCCCATGATGCTCGGAAGACCCCAGCTTTCTATCCCCCCGAGCTAGATTAATATGGATGAGGGGACAATAGATGTGGCGAAGGGGGTTATTGCATAAGGTGCGACATATGCGGAGCTGTCGTCATCGAGGGGACGGAGATGTGCTCCCAGTGCGGCTCTCCGAGGACTCCGGTGCGAACGGAGCCGCGACGGCCTGAGCCGGAACGGCCCGAACCGCAACCGACCCAATACAGGTTCACCCCACCGCCCCGTGGATATCCCGCACAACCATATCCGGCCCCGGTCTATCACCCACCGTCGAAGGCCTCCCGGTGGGAGGGTGTCAAGTGGGTGGTCCTCGCCATCATAATACTGATGATCTGCTCGATCGTCGCCAATGTGATCCTCAGGGGCTTGATGACATCGGCCCTCGAGGGCCTGGAAGGGGGGAGGTTCGGGACCCTTTGTCATCAGGCAGAGGCCATCCTTCCATCGGTCCACCCAAGCCTTTATCGATGAGGAGGGACCATTCGAAACATCAGGGTCCTTCCCTGTTGGGATACATCAGATGACCAACATGGACTGGCCCCTGAGCAAGAGACGTCAGGGGGACTTCGTATGAACTGTCCGAGATGCGGAGTGATAGTGCCGGAGAGTGCCGAGATGTGCCCGACGTGCGGATTGGATGTCATCCAGGTGCACCTGGGCAAGGATTTCATGACACAGGCGCCTCCGCCACCCCAGGCAGGCTCACCCCCGGGCCAGCAGCACCCTCCACCGGCATATCCGCCGGGCCAGTATCCACCGCCAGCGTATCCGCCGCCTCCCCAGAAGAAGGACTCGTTCCCCGTCGGGCTCGTCGTCCTCATCGTGGTCCTGGTAATAGCGATCCCGGCGATATTCGCCGTTATGTGGCTCGGCATCTCGGGCATGCTCGTCGATACGGACGATGAGAGGACCACCTTGAACCTGGCATCTCCCAAGATGGCGCCACGTACCATTGGCGAGGAGGTCCACTGGGACGCTGAGCTGGATGTGAACAAGATCACCCCCCGGGGTACGGTTATCGCGTACGAGGACGTGGGGATCGCCATCAAGGCCGCGGATGGATCGATTCTCCTATCATCGACAAGGCCGCTTCCGGACAGTCCCGGCGATTACGACAACAGGTCCAGCGGCTCGGTGAAGGTACAGGTCTGGTACCAGAGCGTCATCGACACTGGCTTCATGACCGAGACCGACACCATCAAGCTGACCGGCCTCACCAGTGAGTACGAGGGAGCCCTTGTCCAAGTTCTTCTGGGGATTTCTAATTCGCCCCCGGATCCATTGGAAACTACATCCGACCACCTCGG
>CBDUQW010000135.1:0-5845 GCA_965369625.1 uncultured Thermoplasmata archaeon
CGAGGGGCATTTTCCCAAAATATTTATAAGTCAACCGAGTGAATTAGAAAGGCCCCTTCTGAACGGTAGGATAATCGCCGACATCGTGCTGCCAACGAATTTCCCGTGAGAGAATCCTTACTCGATCAAATAGGGGAACAGGAGATGAATGGATGGCGTTGCCCATGACCCAGAGGTGCATCGGTAGTCCGTCCTATCCCTACGGGACCCTCGTGACGGTGCTGGGCATCCTGGGAACCCTGTTCATATTGAGCCGGTCGATATCCCTCCCCTGAGCCACCCCTCGCATCGACGGCCTATCGATCGAGGTACCTTCCCAGGTCGGTCTCGCCGACCTCCAGGTCCGGGAAGACCTCCAGCAATTGCTTGGCCGTCTCCGCGAGGACCATCTTGACACCGTCCGTCATCTTGACCTCGAGCCCTGGCCAGAGACCGAGCCTCATCCCGTCCTCCCGGAGGCTCAGCATCATCATGAAACGGGTCTGCACACCCCCCTCGATGGCAAGGGAATCCACCAGGATCGTCCGCCGTCCCCGGTCCACGAAGATGTCGGTGGCCTTTGCGATGCCCTTGTCGGTCTTGACCAGCACGGGCCTGAAACGGCGGAACACCTCTTCCATGTCCACCTGGCCGAGGAGCAACACGTGCGGCATCGTCATGACCCTAGCGGATAGCACGCTTGTAAATCAATAAACCTATCGCCGGTGGACTAAGGCGTTAGATGTAAAACCAAGCGCACCCTCTGGTACATCGGAGGAGGGATACCGGGACCATGAATATCTACCACGAGGAGAAGATGGACCACATCAAGGAGGCCTTCGAGGCGGACGTGCTGATGCTCCCCGACGTCACCCCCCGCAAGATGATGGGCTGCCCCTGCTACATGGCGGGCAACAAGATGTTCGCCACCATCGTGGACGACGCCATCGTCATCACCCGGCTGGAGGAGGAGGACAGGGAGGAGCTGGAGGCCGAGCTCGGCGCTGGACCCTTCACCCACGGGAGCAAGGTCATGACGAAGTGGTCCAAGGTCCCCATCGAGAGGGAGGAGGACCTCAGGGACGTCCTCCCGTACGTGATGAAGAGCTACGAGGCGGCTTTAAAAGGCCTCAAGGCTGGCAAGTAGTCGCGGCACCTCATCCCCGATGCCCAGAAGACAGGCTTATTATCCCGAATCGCCATTCCCCCCGCGGTGGTTGGCTTGCGGCTATACGAGTTCGAAGGCAAGGAGATTTTCAAGCGAAACGGCATCCCGGTCCCTGAGAGTTACCTGGTGAAGAGCGCGGAGGACCTGGCCTCCGTACCTGACGACTTCTACCCGGCCATGGCCAAGGCCCAGGCATTGGTGGGAGGACGAGGCAAGGCGGGCGGGATCGTCAAGGTGAACGACGGTGCAGAGGCCGTCCGTGAGGTGGAGCGGATGATGTCCACGCGCCTCCGGGGGTACGAGGTGGCCTCAGTCCTCCTTGAGAAGATGGAACCGGTGGAGGACGAGATATACGTCGCCGTCACCATCGACAGGTTCGAGCACAAGCTCGTCATGATCGGCAGCCCCATGGGCGGCGTGGACGTGGAGACCGCCTCCAAGGAGCATCCCGAGGCGTTCCACAAGATCTGGCTGGACCCGGAGCAGGAGGTAGAGCCCTACATGGGCCGTGAGCTGGCACACCGCATGGGCTTCAAGGGCAAGCAGATGGCCTCGGTGGGGAGCATCGCCACCAAGCTGTACAAGGCCTTCAAGTCATCCGACGGCAAGCTGTGCGAGATCAACCCCGTCGGCGTGAAGGCCGACGGCTCGCTGATCGCCCTCGACGCGGTGTTCAACATCGACACCGACGCATTCTACCGGCACCCGGAGTTCAAGGAGATGGGCATCGAGGCGGGCCGCCACGAGGAGGGCGAGCTCACCCCCAACGAGGAGAAGGCCCGGGAGGCGGGCTTCCCCTTCGTGGACCTGGACGGGGACATCGGCACCTTCCCCGGCGGGGCAGGCTTCGGCATCGCCGCCATCGACCTCATCCATGTATACGGCGGGGCCGCCGCCAACTTCATGGACTCGGGCGGGGCCCCGTCCCAGGAGAAGCTCAGGGCCATGCTCGGCCTCCTGCTGGACGACCCCAAGGTCAAGGTCATCTTCGGGGCCCGCTTCGGCGGCATCTCCCGCTGCGACGACTGGGCCAAGGCGGTGGTCCAGTTCATCCACGAGAACCAGCCGAAGAAACCCATGATCATGCGCATGACGGGCAACATGGAGGAGGAGGGACGCCGCATCCTCGAGGAGGCCAAGGCCAACGACCCCGAGCTGTTCGCCAAGATCACGGTCTATCCGTACACCACACCCATCGAGGAAGTGGTGCAAGAGGCCATAGCCGTGGCCAAGGCCGAGGGGGGTGGTGCCTGATGGCCATCCTCATCGACAAGGACACCAAGACCATGGTCCAGGGCATCACCGGCAAGAACGCCGCCGTCCACACCGGGTTCATGATGGAGTACGGCACCGACGTGGTGGCCGGCGTCACCCCCGGCAAGGGCGGCCAGGAGGTCCACGGCAAGCCCGTGTACGACACGGTGGCCGAGCTCAGGGACAACCACCCGGAGGTGACCCTCAGCTCCATCTGGGTGCCTGCCAGGTTCACCCGGGACGCGGTGCTGGAGGCGGTGGATGCGGGCATCGAGACCATCGTCATCATCACCGAGACCATCCCCATCCACGACATGCTCCTGGTCCGCAAGCGGGCCAAGGAGGCGGGCGTGACCCTGCTGGGCGGCAACACCCCCGGCCTCATATCGCCGGGGCAGGCCATGGTGGGCATGCTGCCGGTCCGCACCTTCACCGAGGGGCGCATCGGCGTGGCGACCCGCTCGGGCTCGCTCCTCTACTACGTGGCCAACTACCTGGACCACGCGGGCATGGGCGAGAGCACCGCCGCCGGCATGGGCGGCGACCCCATCATCGGGACCAACTTCGACGACCTGCTCCGCATGTTCGAGGACGACCCGGCCACCGACGCCGTGGTCATGCACGGCGAGATAGGCGGCGTCCTCGAGGAGATGGCGGCGCCCTACATCAAGGAGATGTCCAAGCCGGTGGTGGGCTACATCACCGGTCGCTTCGCCCCCTCGGGCAAGCGCATGGGCCACGCGGGCGCCCTCATCGAGGGTGGCCTGGGCACCGCGGCCAGCAAGATAGAGGCGCTGGAGAGCAACGGGGCTCGGGTCGCCGAGACCATCTCGGACATCCCCAGGTTGCTCAAGGAGATGCTCTAGGCACGATTCCCGCCGCCGGACCCACGTTTCGGGATGTACACGCGTAGGGCGAAGGCCGTCACAGCGGCCAGGACCACCAGTCCAAGCAGGATGAAGAGCAGGTCGGTATCCACCCCTTGGGTCGTGGTCTGGTCCACCACCGTCACGATGAAGGCCACGTGGTTGGTACCCCCGTCCCCATCGTCCACCCTCAAGGTGACCTCCACGGACCCCTCCACCCCCTCGAAGGGAAGGATGCGGAGGTACCATCCGATCTCGGGATCGTAATGGATGTTCACATCCACTATCCTCTCCTCATCGACGGACACGTTGAGCCTCCACTCAGTCTCGTGATCATCTGGATCCACCAGGAAGCTGCGCAGTTCGATATCTTCGCCTGGATCGGTGTTATTGAGCCTGATATCAGGCATCTGACCTAGGGTCGGGGCCCGGTTGATGATCTCCACGGTCATGTTCGACGTGTCCGAAGCCCCGTCGTTGTCGATGACAGTAAGGCTTACCAGATAGACGCCTGCCTGTTCGAAGGTGTAGTAGCTGTACGGACCGATCAGCATCTGGGCACCGTTCAAGGTCCACAGGTATTTGAGGGAGGAACGGTCCGATGGGGTGTCGTAGGAGCCGGTGGCATCGAGGAGGACGAGATCCATCTTCCCGGCCTCGATGCTCCTCGCGGGCAACAGGGATATCGGCGCGACGTTCACCACCCTTACGTGGAAGGCGACCGATTCGAACCCACCGTCAGCCTCATACACCGTGTAGGTCACGTTGTATATGCCCTCCTGCTCCCACCCATGGGTGACCTCGGCTCCCTGGTCCGTGCTGCCGTCACCGAAGTCCCACTCCTGAAGGATGACGTCGTCCACAACGGTCTGGTAGAGGCCCACCAGGGTCAGCGGTTCGTCCTCGTCCAGTTGGTCGGGGAGCTCCATCTCGAAGATGGCGGTCGGTCCGGCATCGAGCACCCAGATGGTGAACTCGGTTTCGTTCTTGTTCCCCACCGCATCGATGATGGTGAGGAGCACCTGGAACCCTCCATCGGACGGGAATGTCCAGTTGATGACGGGGCCGGTGGCATCGGTGCCAGGGTCCTCCTCGGGATCGAAGTCCCATTTCCATTCGGCGACACCGAAGGGATATCCCATCGATGAGGTCCCATCGATGACCGTCTCCTTGCCCTCGACGGCCTCCTCGGGTAGCTCGAGAGCGGGTTGAATGTCGGGCCAGACCTCGACGAGGGCGTTACCGAGGTACTCCATCTCCACCGAACGGTGCCATGTCCTTCCCGCCACGGTGGCGTAGACTGAGTACGGGGCGTACACCTTCCTATCATCTGCTTCGATATAGTAGCCCTTCACCAGGATGGGGGGGAGTAGACGTTCGCTGCTCATGGTGCCCTCGGCAATCTTGGTCCCATCGCTGTCCTCGACCATGAAGGGAATCGGTAATGGCGGGATGATCTCCCTTCCGATGACCATTACCACGATATTCATCTCGTACCATAGCGCGAAGGAGGACTGGTCCAGGACAATGACGTCATCTGGCGCGAGATTCGTGTTAAAGGCCTCACCCCGGGTCGATTCCTCCAACCTCACCTCGTAGCCCGTGGCGCCATCGAAGAAGCAGTCCCGCATCATGAGGCGTGGGGCGGAGGAGAGGGCCTCGTTGTCGACGACCCACATGCCGAACCCATCCGTCTTGGTGATCGATGTCCTGTCCATGTAGAGCATGGTGTAGTTGGCGATGACACCTGCCCGTGCGTTGTAGGAGAGGGTGCATCCGACGACCGTCAGGTTCGAATCGTCCACCACCAGTCCTCCCGTTCGTGAATCCGAGATGGTGCAGCCCGTGAGGTTCGCGCTTCCCCCCACGACACGCATTCCGTGGGACCCGCTCTTGAACACCTTCACATTGACTAGGTCGAGGCCTTGTATGTACTCAGCGAGGAAGGGCTCCTCGCAGTAATGGAACCTCGAATCGATGATGGAGATGTTCCTCCCGCTGGTGAGGCGGACACCCTCGCCGCAATCGATGAAGGTGCAGTTGGATATCCTAGCGTCATTGCATCCCCCGAGGACCACGGCGAATCTATCGACCCGTACGAAGGTGCACTCTCGGATGTCGACCTCGGATGATAGCGCGTAGACGGATTCATTGCAATCCGCGAAAGAGCAATCCACCAACCTGACCGTCACAGCCATGGATTCAGCTACTATTGGTGTGTAGGTCTCCGAGATATCACAGCCCTCGAGGTCGATGATTCCATCTGTGACCTTGATGGATACACCAGTGAGCAACGAATTGCGCATGGTGACGGTCGTCCCAAAGGAGCCACCCAGGAATGCATATTGGGAGGGATGTTCCATGAACAGCTCGGAGGCGTCCTGCATCGTTCTCGGGTCACCGTCCCCGTCCAGGACGCGAATGGTCGAACCGATTGCCGAGATCGAAGCCTGGATATTGTGGTCGTAGACGAACTCGTAGGTCGTGTTGACCAAAGATAGTACTGCTCCGTCTCGGACATCGACCCTATAGCGTCAAGAAACCGTTGGATGTAATGCATATCGGGACATAATTACCT
>CBDUQW010000136.1:0-5816 GCA_965369625.1 uncultured Thermoplasmata archaeon
GGTGCCCTTGCGCAGCTGTCCGCTGGTGACGTCCAGGTTGTGCATGCGCTCCACCTTGGCGGCGCCGAAGAACTCGTCCCTCCAGGTCATCACGTCCATCCACTTGACGGTGAGGGAGTCGAGGACGGGGGTGGTGGTGTTGAGCTCGCTTGCGACGGAGATCTGGATTCTAATGGTATGGATGTTGAGACCAATCTTGGAGAGGTCCGCGTCCATCTGGGTCAATTCATCGAAGCCGGCGATTACTTCGTCGGAGACGCCGTCGATGATGGACATGGTCATTGAGGTATTCTGGGGGAAGGTGCCCTCCAGGTAGGCCACGTCCCACTTCTGGTCCGTGGGCAGGTTGATGGCCTCGGTGGTGAAGGTACCGCGGTAGGCTCGGGTGCTGCCCTCGCCACTGGGTATCGCCACGTCCACGTCGTAGTAGTAGTCCACGGTCTTGGTGATGTCAGCGGTGGATGGCCACGAGGTGCCGCCCATGTAGATCCTCAATCTGGAGTTGGGGCTGATGATTGAGATCTGGATGATGTCGTCATAGCCGTCCTTGTCCAAGTCCTCGACCGCGAGGACGCCATAGCCCGAGTTGAACGAGTGTTTCCTGCTGTTGCTCCAGCCATCGGAGGCGCCCTCGTAGATTTCGGTCTTGTAGCCGCTAGTAGTGTAGGTTATGAGGGCGATGTCGATGTAGCCGTCGCCGTTGATGTCCCCCGCGGCGCCGCTGTACACGGCATTGGCGCCCGGCGAGAGGGTGTAGTCCGCCGTCTCGTCGATATCCGGGGAGTCGCCCAGGTACACGCTGGCGGTGGCGGCCGTCCTCCGTGTGAGGACGTCATCGATGCCGTCGCCGTCCAGGTCGCCGACGTAATATACCGCACCAACCAGTGTGGCGTCGGATGTCCCGTCAACCCCGCTGGCGCTGCCGTAGTAGACGGCGCTGGAGGCGGCCGAGAACACAACGTCGTCGAAGCCGTCATCGTTCACGTCGCCGGTCTTGACATAGTAGTAGGTGGCACTGGTGATGGTCAGATCGGCGGAGCTCCCGAAGGTGCCGCTGCCCTTGTTGAGGTACACGTGGCTGTCACCGACCCCCGATACCCAGCAGGCGAAGGCTAGGTCGTACCAGCCGTCCCCGTTGAAGTCCCCTGAGTCTACCTTGTACGCGTTGGGGGTACTGAGGTCCGTCACCTTGGTGACGGAGTACGTGCCACCGGCGCTGCCCCAGAATATCTTGGACGTGCCCCCGGTGCTGGCCGCCACCAGGTCGATGTATCCGTCACCGTCGAGATCCTCGAAGGCGATCCCGTAGTTCGACGATAGCTCCAGGTCCACCTTGTCCTGGTACCCCGTGCGGCCTGCGTTCGGGTAGAGTATGTTGACGTTGAAGCGCCCCGCCACGGCCAGGGTCGGGAAGGTCTCGTAGTCTCCCGCGCCGCCGCCGGTCATGCCGCCGGTTAGGTTGATCTCCAAGGCCGAGCCGGTGAAATTGAGCCCCTGGTGGTCGGACATCTTGCCAGAGTCCATGAAGTCGTCGCACCACTCGTCCAGGCCGATGAAGTGCAGGGACCAGGAGAGGAGGCTTGGGCGGTCCGCACCGTCGGCGTGGAGGTTCACCTGGATGCGGATGTCTGGATACGTGACAGGAGAGATGGAGTATACCGAGAGGTCCGCCTCGGTCCTGAGCTTGAAGCCGAGGATGCTCTCGTTGGCGAAGCCGACCTCGGTGGGGTCGGCCGAGGCGTTGAGGACGGAGACCTCGAAGGAGCTGGCCCCGGGGGTGTCGACCTCCAGGATGACGATGTCGTACCTGTGGCCTGTTGGGGCGGAGATGATCTCCGATGCGATCCAGCCGTCGTCGGAGCCAGCCTTGAGGTGGGCGCTCCCACCGTTGACCTCCATGCCCTGTAGCCCCGAGCCGGGAACGTACACGTGGGAAAGGTCGTCCAATGGGTCGGTCCAGATCGGATTGCTTCGGGTATCGATGAAACCCTCGTCCCATCCATCGCCATACCCCTCGTCCGAGGGGCTGGAGCCTGCTGGAGGGAGGGAAGACATCCCCAGCATGAATGACGCTATGGTGATCACAATTATCTGTCGGATTCTCAGACCCATCCACTTAACCTCCTATTTAAACGATGCTCGCAGGGGATTCGAGGGTCCCTGCTTCGGTGCTCCATTGAGGGCTATCGAAATGATACTAGTCGACTCTTATTTCGGCACCTCGGTTTAGTATTTTTTGATTCAATGCTCGAATGGACTGGGTCGCCTCATCGGACGATGGCACCGCGATCTTGTATGTCCACAGGCGGTTGGCCAGAATGGACCGATGGCCTTCGAGCAGCTCAACCAAAACTGTAGTGCTTCCTTAGGGGCTCCCGGACGTCCCACTTGCAACCCACGCCTTGGGGGAAAGTCACCAGGTCGCCCTTTCCGAACTCCCCGGGCTCACCCTCGTCCAGCTCCTCCTGGGTGGGCCTCTTGATCCTCAGGGGTTCCATGCTCATGCTTCGAGAGACCGTACCGGCCGGGGGGCGTATGTCGTTTTCTGCCAGAGGACACGTCGTGCCCTACCCGCTGTACTTCTGCTTGAGCTCCTTGTAGGCCTCTTCCGAGATCTCGCCAAGGATGAAACGCTCCTCCAGCTTGGCGAGCAGCTCCTCCTTGCCCGTTGCGGGCGTGGCGGCCTTCTTGGGCTCCACCTTGGGCTTGGCCCCGTGCTCCTTGAGGAAGGTGCCGGTGTCCTTGGCGTCGGAGTAGTACCAGCGCCCGTCGATGTTGGTCACCTCGGCGCCGCCCTCCACCGCTTTCTTCTCGCCGGTGGCCAGCGCGTTGGCCAGGTCGACCCAGTCCCGGTCGGCCAATTCCTTGGAGGGGATGCCGTAGGGCAGGCGACCGATGGCGTTCTGGTAGGTGCGCTTCATGTTGTCGATGCGCATGGCCTTCTTCTCTTCCTCGGTCTGCACAGTGGCGGCCCCGGCGCCGCCAGCGAACAGCTTCTGCACGTCCTGGGAGGCCTGCTCGGTCACCTTGGCCTCCATGGACAGCTGGCCCTGGGAGGTCCCGCTGACCTCGATCTCCTCGTAGGTATCGTCCTCGACCTCCCAGCCGGCGGCCTCGGCCTTCGCCCCGGCCTTGCCGTCGGCCACGTCGCCCTCCCACTCGTCGGCCATCTCCTTGATGGCGGCGTGGGCCCGCTTCATGGAATCCACCTTCTGCTCCTCCACCATCTGGGCGTCCATACTTTGTTCGTAAGCCTCGGTGCGCCGCTTGCCGATGACCAGGAACAGGACCACGCCCAGGATGGCCAGCACCGCTATGACGGCAGCGATGAGGACCCAGTTGGTAGCGTCCACCTGCGGGTCGGGGTCGTCGTCGGGCGGCGGGCCCACGACGCCCTCGGGCTCGATGATGATGTCGATGTATGCGGTCTTCTGGAAGTCGGGGTCGCTCACGGTCACTGTGATCCTGTGGGTCCCTGGCTCGAGTATCCTGACGGTGATGCTCGACCCGGTCCCCAGCTCCCCCGAGATGTTTGAGCTCCAAACGAAGGTGAGCTCCTGCCCCCAGGGTATGTCGGGGTCGTCGCACAGCGCCACCAGGGAGAAGCTCTGGTTCACCTTGAACTTCTCGCCCGACGCGGGGGACGTGATCCTCGGGTCGTCCATGGGGTCGTTCTCGTTCTCGATGACGATGACGAAGTTGATGGAGACCTTCACCAGGGGCGACTCCACGTCGTTGATGCGTAGGCCGAAGCGCAGCGTGCCCACGGCCTCGTTGCCCGGCTCGAAGACGATCCTCTGGCCCACCTCGTCGAAGGTCACGGCCGATGTGTTGACCGAGGCCTGGATCTCGTCGCCCTCGACATCGGCCACCGCGTACGTGATGGTGAGGGTCTCGCCCTGCTTCATGGTGTACTCCAGCGTATCGGAGGCGGGCGGCTTCCCATCCACCATGGCGATGACGGGGATGTCGTTGACGGAGTTGACCATGATGGTCACCGTCTGGGACGCATGCAGCAGGTCGGGGTCGGAGGCCACGAAGGTCACGTTCTCCTCGCCGTACCAGTTGGGGTGCGGCGTGATGGTGACCCTGCCCGTGTCGGGGTCGATCTCGATGTCGATGTTCTCCGGCTCGGCGGCGATCGACCACTCCAGGGCATCGCCGTCCGCGTCCTCGAAGGCCGTGGACAGGTCCAGCCAGTCGGAGTCGGAGGTGTCCTCGTCCAGCTCGGGGTCCGGCAGGGCGTTGGTCACCTGTGGAGGTGCGTTCACTATCACCACCCAGGCGATGCCCGGCAGGCCCTCCTCGATCCCGTCGAAGGCGGAAACCTCCACCGTCCAGTTCTCGCCCCGCGAGGTGTGGAAGAAGGGAAGGATGTCGGACGTCTCGTCCTCGAAGAGCACACCGTCCTTGTACCAGCGGTACACGTACGTCACACCCGGGGCCTCCACGTCGTGGGCGCTTACATCGATCTCCACCCTCAGGGGCGCTGTGGTCACTGGTACGGTCGGCTCGATGTGGACCACTGGCGTCGTGGGCAGGTTGTTGAGCACCTCGAGGACGTTGGGGAACTCCACCCAGTTGGAGAACTGGCCGTCCAGGTCGGTGACGTCCACGCGGAAGTCGTACATTCCCACGGCGACGTTCACCTTCGGGGTGATGGTGGTGCCCCATCTTTCCGTAGCCTCGTCGTACTCGAGGGTGATGACCAGGTACTCTTCCCAGGTCCCTGTTCCGTTGATGCGGTGCTGCACCAAGAGCATGAGCTCGCCTGATAGGTCGTATTCGTCCGCGACCTCTATCCAGAGTTCGGTGCTGCCAAGCCGATAGATGGAGGCCTCCGAGACCCCCAGACCATGCACATGGGGCGGGGTCCAGATCCGCTGGGTCCAGTTCAGCCAGAGGTCGTCCAGCGAGAAGGGCTGTGCGGTTCCCAGGCCGTCCAGGATGGCGACCACGCGGATCGACTTATGGAGCTTGATGTGGAACAGGTTCGCCACGTCCCACTCGTTGCTCCCCGATACCATGGGGGTCTCCGCGAGCACCTCCATGGTGACCGCGTCGACCAGCTGGAGCGTCCCGGACTGGGACGCTCCCAGGTTGGCGGTGTACCGGAAGGTGTGGAAGGTGCCTGTCTCCCGTGGCTCCAGGGGCCGGATCGGGACGGACATGTAACCGCCCGTGCCGTACTTGAACAGTTTGGTCACCAGCACGTCGGAGGCGCCCTCGGTAGGGATCTCGATGTCGGGGGTCGAGGACCAGCCCGAGCCGCCGCCCAGGTAGACCCGGGAGGTGGCGGTGTAGGTGGTGGCGTTCTGCTGGCACGCGAAGACCAGGTCGAGCCGGCCCGTGCCGTCCAGGTCGGCCACCGCGACTCCGGTGGCGCCCTCCGTCGGCAACCGCACGTCGGGTGAGGAGGAGAAGCCACCGCCCCCGCCGTTGAGGTAGACGAAGGAGTCCACCTCGTGCCGGGGCGAGTTGTCCCTGAAGTTCGCGAACACGATGTCCAGGTCGGTGTCGCCGTCCAGGTCGGCGACCTTCACGTCCTCGGCCCCCGAGGTGGGAAGGTCCAGGGTGGTGGCGTCGAAGCCGCCGCCCGTCCTGCCCCAGTAGACGTAGCTGTCGACCTCGGCGAACCCACCGCTCAGGCTGTTGGCGAACACCAGGTCCGGGAGGCCGTCGCCGTCCAGGTCGCCTGCCGCCACCGCGCGGGCGCCATTGGTCGGGAGCCTGTGGTCGGGGGAGCTTCCGTTCCAGCCGGTGGCCTCCTGGAGGAAGACCATGCTGTCGGTGGAGGTGCCCGCGTTACGGTAGCA
>CBDUQW010000137.1:0-5615 GCA_965369625.1 uncultured Thermoplasmata archaeon
CGCCTTGGCGGTCGAGCACAGCCTGGCATGTGCCGAGACCAAGTATGGGGGTGTGAACAAGGTAACGCGCGAGAAAGCCAGGCACGCGGAGTACACGTACATCATCGCCGAGGAGGAGGACAAGCACCTCTACTCGGGACCCATCATCTCGCCGGAGAAGGCGGCCGAGTACATCCAGCGGGTGTGGGACGTCATCGAGGTAAAGGGCAGGCTCATCGAGATCCAGGGCTACTACGGCCTGGGCAAGCACTACTTCCCGATGCAGTGGTTCTACACCCTGCAGGCGGCCAATCTGGCAGGCATGCAACAGGTCCTCAGCTTCTCCCGGGAGGAGGCGGAGACCCCCGAGGAGCTGGCAGGACCGTTCAAGCCCGTGATACGCCTGGTGATGGTCCCCGACCTGCCCGCCACGGGAATGCCTGGCGACATGGCGATGATCGTGGACCTGGAGAACATGACCACGTACGTCATCGGCTCAGATTACTTCGGAGAGACCAAGAAGGGCGTTCTCCGGATGCTCAACGAGTACGTCTACAAGATGGGTGGGCTCGTGCTACATGCCGGTGCCAAGGCCGTCACCGTGAAGGGCAAGCGCCTCATCATGACCATCATGGGCCTTTCCGGCACCGGGAAGACCACCACCACCTTCTCGAAGCAGGGCGAGCTGACCCAGCCCATACAGGACGACATGGTGTGCGTGTGGCCCGGGGGCTACATCACCATCACGGAGAACGGCGCCTTCGCCAAGACCTACGGACTGACCAAGGAAGCAGAGCCCATCATCTGGCACGGCACCCTGAGGCCCTCGGCCTGGCTCGAGAACGGCTACGTCGACGAGAACGGCGAATTCGACTTCTCCAAGCAGCCCCTTTCTGTGGAGGATGTGAGGCGCCTGCGGGACGACCTGGTGATGACCGGTGCCCCCATGGCCAACGTTGACGCGTACATCCGCGGGGATGCAAAGCTGGAGGACAAGGTGGACGAGAACATGATCCCCGACGACGGCTGGGACTTCCTGGTGTGGACCCAGAACGGTAGGTCCATCTTCCCGCTATCGGAGATACCCGGCGTTCCCGACCTCAACACCCTCCCGCCCATGGAGTCCATGGGAATGCTGAACCGGGACGAGGGCCCCGACGCCGCCTTCCCGGGCATAATCAAGTTCAAGTCCCAGGAGCAGGCGGCGGCCTACTTCATGCTGGGCGAGACCACCAAGACCTCTGCCGCGGGCAAGGACAGGGGCCGCATCAGGTCCCCCTTCACCCAGCCCTTCTTCCCGAGGAAGATGGGCCTGCAGGCGGTCAGGTTCGCCGAGCTGGCCGGGGACATCCCCCAGCTGGTCACCTGGATGATGAACACCGGGTGGGTCGGTGGGGACGCCAAGGATGTGGAGGCCGGGACCGCCCTCAAGGTGAAGATCCGGCACTCGTCGGCGATGCTCGAGGCGATGCTGATGGACGACATCGTGTGGAAGGAGGACCCCGACTACGGCTACCTCATCGCGGACACCGACGACCCCGGCAACGCCCCCCTCCTGGAGAAGGTGCCCAAGGAGATCCTCAACCCCATCACGCTGTTCGAGGCGCAGGGCAGGATGGACGTGTACCGCGGCTGGGTCAAGATGATGCTCACCCAGCGCAGGGCGTTCCTCGAGGACCTGGGAGTGGCCGACTCCATCTGCGAGCAGATACCGATGAGCATGGAGTGAGCCGATCACTCCGTCCGCCAGCGCACCAGGCTCAGCCATAGCCCCACGAGCAGGACCGATACCAGCACGACGATCACGGCGGGGACGACCCACCCATCACCTGTCGGTCCGGTATCCCCTGCAGTTCCAGGCGATCATGCCGCCGCGGAGGTTCTTGACGTCCTCGAAGCCCTTGTCGATGAGGGAGGCGGCCGCCGTCATGCTCCGGCCGCCGCTGCGGCAGATGGTGATGATCTCCGAGTGCCTGAAGGGCTCCATCTCCGTCATCCGTTCCTCCATCTGGTCCAGGGGAAGGTGGTAGGCGCCCTCGACGTGGCCCAGGAAGCCGGTGAACTCGTCATCCTGGCGCACGTCCAGGAGGAGGATGGGGTTCTTGCCGCGCTCGATGCGCTCGTGGAGGTTGATGACCCCCACCTCCCTCGGCAGGCTCTCCGCGTCCATCAGGTGCGCGAAGCTCCCCCAGGGCGTGCAGGAGTCGATGCCGGTCCCCTCCCACTCCCTCTCGGGGAGGGTCTCGCAGAGGAAGTTGGCCTCCAGCACCTTGTTGACCCAGGGGGCGGTGGGCGTCTGCAGGTCCTGCTGCCAGCGGACGTACGAGTACCGGTCCTTGTGCTCGTAGTGGGGGTTGGTCCTCCGTTCGTGGCCCAGGGAGGAGAAGTCCCGCCCGTTGTAGTCGTGGGAAGGGAAGATCAGGGTGTTGTCGGGGAAGCTCTGGAAGGTCCTGTGGAGGGTGTGCCAGTGCTCGTCCGGGTCCCCGCCGGGGAGGTCGGAGCGGCCCGCACCCCCGATGAACAGGACGTCACCGCAGACGAGCCTACCCTCGACGATGAGGGTGATGGCGTCGGCGGAGTGACCGGGGGTGTGGATGATGTCCACGGGCAGCTCGCCCAGGGTGAGGATGTCGCCGTTGACGACCCGGCGGTCCACGCACTTGGCCTTGGCCAGGTCGTGCATGACGTACTCGCACTTCATCTGGTTGGTCAGGAGGGGGCAGCCGGTGATGTGGTCGGCATGGGTGTGGGTGTCCACCGCCATGGTGATCCGGAAGCCCAGTTGATGGATGCGGCTGATGTACTGGTCGATGCCGGTTATCAGCGGGTCGACGATCATGGCCTCTCGGCTGTCCTCGTCCGCCACCAGATAGGTCTTGTGATTGCCAGAGTTCAACTGCTCGAACAGCAACGGGCAGAGCCTCCAGGGTCCTGGAACCTCTCAAGCGGCGAGCCTGTATTTATACCCTTAACATGGGATTCTCACAAATGGTGAATCCACCGTTTTTCGGCCGCAGCCAGGTTCTTTTTCAACATTTGAACACAACACCAAAGCATTATATAGGCGTGGCCTCCATTTTCGCCAGCGGGATGCAACATGAGGCGAGTTGCTATACTGGCTGGAGTCATGATGCTAACTGTCGTCCTGTCCCCCCTGGCCTTGGCCCAGTGGGAGGATACCGACGGTTACTTCATGGTGATAACCTACGGTGCGGGTGACTATGATGTGGGCGACGACGTCGAGTCCGTCGTCCATATGTTCGAGGAGGGCGCGTACGCGAAGGTCGACAACGTGACCCTCAAGGTCGGGGACTTCTACTCGGGACGCGATGTCGAGCTGACCGAGGGCGCCACAGGGAAATGGTCGGGCACCTTCACCATCGAGGAGGACGATGTCACCGACTCGTACGGCCCCGGGACGGTCTACCTGGTCGCCGAGGGAGAGGTCAACGGGAGCAGCGTGGAGAAAACCAACGGCTACCTCTCGCTGGCCGACACCTCCGACGGCCTGGAGATGATGATAGTCACCACCACGCTGGACCCACCCAGCGTGTACATGGACGAAGGTCAGAAGAAGACCGTCACCTGGCACTGCTACTACAAGGACAACCTGGTGGACCCCACGGACATGGGGGTGACGATGGACGAGGACGGCAATGATACCACCATCACACCGGACAAGGAGTCCACCGGTGTCTACAGCTACGAGTACACCATGCCCTCGGACCCGTGGAGCATGAACGTGGGTTTCTACCTCTGGGCCGAGTACGAGGTGAGCGAGGACGTGACCGTGGAGGGCTCCGCCGATATCGACCTGTACAAGGTCTACTTCCACGTATGGGCCAAGAAGGGCGCCGTCTCCGCCACCACCGCATCCTTCGACCTCTACGTCTCCAACGCTACCGGCGGCCCCGTGGAGGCCGCTGTCATCGACCTGGACTACGACTACGACGACGATAACATGGACTACGTGCAGAAGGAGGTGTCCGCCACCACCGACGCCGACGGCATCGCCGCCATCGACCTGGCCTACAACGACCTGGGGGACACCGAGGAGTACGTTTACATCGAGGGCACGGTCAAGGCCCAGGGCTTCAGGCAGGACGTGGAGTTCGACCTGCAGGTCCGTTCGGTCGCCGACGAGGACGAGGACCCCTACCCGGAAGGCTTCGACGTGATCAACGGCAAGGACTCCTTCGGGTTCGACAAGACCGTCAACCTGCTCGCCGACGCCTACTTCGACGCCGACCCCCTGGGTTCGAGCACCATCCACTGGTACGCCCACACCCAGCACGCCGTCCTCAACAAGGGCACGACCACCACCAGCGTGCAGGGCGGCCTCTCCATCGACTTCAGCACCCCTAGCAAGGGCGACGACGACGCCCTGGGGCTCATCACCCACTACGAGACCCCCGTCGAGGACGGGGACACCACCTACTACTACGAGGTCGACAAGTACGGCTTCATCACCTCCCTCGACATGGATGAACTGCCTGACAACGTGTGGAGCGCCCTGGAGATGTTCAAGGACCCCGACGTGAAGGTCAGCGTCAGCAAGCTGGAGAAGAACAAGGACGTGCCCGTGACCATCGAGTACAGCGGGGCGGACAAGGAGTGGTCCGTCGTGGTCATGATGAGCAACGACCCGAACCCCTCCAGCATGGGCCTGGTACCCACCTGGACCTACTGGACCGACTCGTTCATGCAGGGGATGTACGCGGACCTCGCCTCCGCCGATGGCGGCAAGTACCAGACCACCATATTCGTCCCTGAGAACCTCCCCAACAAGGACTTCTACGTCGCGGGGCTGCTGATGAACCAGAACAGGATATTCATGGACATGGACTTCAAGCAGTGGATCAAGACCAATTTCGTGCCAGGCATCGCTGTGGGCGAGTCCGGCACCAGCAACGGCGAGGGGGGTGACAGCATCTGGGACACCCTGATGGACACCCTCATCCTTGGCATTCCCCTGCTCTACTGGCTCTTCATCATCATCATCCTCGTCATCATCGGCGTCGCAGGCGCCAGGCTGGCCAGGAAGAAGGGCGCGGCCAAAGGCCTGGAGCCCCCGGCCCTGGAACCCACGGAGGGCCCCCAGTTTGCCGGCGGGGTAGGGGCCGCCCAGATGCCCATGCCGACCCAGAGCTACGATCAGATGCAACCGGTGGCGGGCCAGGCGGAACACGCTCCGCTGGCTGCCGAGCCAGCCTACGCCCCGCCCCCGGCTCCCGAGCCGGGGTACGAGGCCGCGGCCGCGGCGGGCGTGGCGGTGGGAGCTGCCATGGCCCAGCCCGAGTACGCGGCGCCACCGCCGGCCGCTCCCCCGGCACCGATGGCCCCCGAGCAGCCGATGGCGCCCCCTCCGGCAGGGGTCCCGCCCCAGCCCCAGCCCGAGTACGCGGCGCCACCGCCAGCCGCTCCCCCGGCCCCGATGGCCCCCGAGCAGCCGATGGCGCCCCCCCCGGCAGGTGTCCCGCCCCAGCCCCAGCCCGAGTACGCGGCGCCCCCCCCGGCCGCTCCCCCGGCCGCTCCCCCGGCCCCGACGGCCCCCGAGCAGCAGATGGCGCCCCCACCGGTAGCGGCACCCCCACCGGCAGCGGCACCCCCACCGGCAGCGGTACCGCCACCGGTAG
>CBDUQW010000138.1:0-5478 GCA_965369625.1 uncultured Thermoplasmata archaeon
ACTCTCAGATGATAACACGATCTTAGAATCCGCTTCCAAAAGCTGAGTTGTTACCAACTGACAAGCCCATTGTTCCACATTCACCGACCTCCCCAGGAAGACCATTAGTATATAAAGAACGATCTGTCCAGAGAGGAACACAGATGATTGGTAGCAAATATCACGATGGTGAAACATATCCGTCAAATATTTATATGAGAATGAATAACAGATATGTCCGATACAAATATAAATAAAGTCCAACATGGGATATACAGATGACCGACGAACTCCACGATGGCCCCCGCCCCACCCGATACGGTGACAAGGTGGAGAGGATCTACAGGGTGCTCCTGAGCCGCCGGCTCGACGGGCCCACGTGGTACCGCATCGCCAAGGAGGCGGACGTGGCGTACGGCTGGACCCACAGGGTGCTCAAGGGTCTGGAGCGTGAAGGCATCCTGGAGGGGCGTGAGGTCACCGATCCTGGAGCACTCTTCGCCCTGTGGGCGTCGAGACCGGACAAGAGGGTGTACAGGGAGTACCACGTCCAGGACGCGTCATCCGTGATCAAGGGAGCCGATAGGGACTACGCGTTGACGGGCTATTCCGCCGAGAACCTCATCGGGCACTACCTCTTCCCCAGGTACCAAGAGCTCTACATCCACGAGGAGGACGCCATCGCCTGGCACGAGCTCATGACCTCGAGGGGCCTCGTCGGTCGGGGGAACGTCCAGGTCATCCTGGCCGACGAGCACGTGTTCTACGAGCGGGACGTGGTGGACGGATGGCCCGTCGTCTCGGTGCAGCAGGTCATCGTGGACCTGTACCGGACGGGAGTCGAGTGCGCCGAGGCCGCAGACCTCCTGGTGGGTAGGGTGTTCGATTGACGGAGGAGATGTACGACCGGGACGAGACCGGGTCCGCCCTCGATGCCCTGGTGACCTTGGGGACCGTTGATTATCCCATGATAGGATAACACTCGGAATGCCGTTGCTCAATCTCGTCCCTCAAGTGCTTCCCTCGCCTCCCTGCGGATGGTA
This sequence comes from uncultured Thermoplasmata archaeon, assembly GCA_965369625.1. Classification (GTDB taxonomy): domain Archaea; phylum Thermoplasmatota; class DTKX01; order DTKX01. Next base: position 1,023 of record CBDUQW010000138.1, read on the forward strand.
CCCAGGTCAGGCACGCGCTCCACAAGAACCCCAAGATCGCTCGACCACTCTTCCTCTGTGATGTCGAACTCCTCGACCAGCTCCACCGCGGTCAATTCTGGCTCCAGCCCCACCTGGTCCAGCTTCTGGGCCAGGAATTCCCTCTCCGGCCGGGTCCCCTGGCCCAGGAGGAACCAAACGTCCAGGAGGTCCCGGGGCTTCCTCCGCTGCCTGAGCGACCTCAGCTTTTCCGCCGCCATCTCCTTCGGGTCCATCGCCCGGACCAGGAAGGTCCCTGCATCCACGTAGTCCGAAGCGATGGACGTCCACACGGGTTCCTTGATGGGAACGGTACGGCTCACCTCCACCTGCAACGTCCCTCGTGAGAGGTCGTCTCCCGTGAACAGTGGTCCCTCGTACCTGAGCCGGCACAGATAGCCCCCCCGCCTGGCCTTCCAGCCCTTGACCTCCACCAGCATTCCCGCTCGCCCCATCATCGATGCCCCTTCCTCGACGGTGGCCCTGACCTCCGCTTCTCCGACATCTGGCGAGGCCAGGCTGAAGTCCAGGTCCTCGGAGAACCTGGGAAGCCCATGGAGCTTGCGAAGGCAGGTCCCACCCTTGAACACCAGGTCATCCCGGGCGTAGACACCCCTGAGGACGACGGCCTGGACGTAGTCCAGCTCCAGGATGTGCAACGGGACCCGCTCGGGTCGGATCTCCCGAAGCTGTCGGCGGGTCAGCATGGCCCGCCCTCCACATTGATCTCAAGGTTCCACCTGGACGACGATTTGCGCTTGCTGGAGGGCCTTGTGGGGTCCAGGGTGACGTGGCCATGGTAGGCTGCTTGCCTCAATCTATCGGCATCGAACTCCACGCCCAACCTCTCCAGGGTGTACCCCAGCCTGCTGCAGAGGGTGGGACTGCCCGTCATCAGAGCGTAGTCCACTACCCTGTCTGGGTCCAGCCGGGCGTTCTCGAAGGAGCAGAACACCTCCTCCCAGCCACCACAATACTGGGGGAACACGAGGCAATCCAGCAGGAGCTTCTCGATCTCCGCGACCACCCTGCCTCCGTGGGAGACGTACCCGAAGAACAGGCGGCGACGCACGCTGACGAACCGGATGGGTGAACCCAGGACATCCAGGCCCTTTCGGGGCGACGTCACGATCACGAACACGGTCCTGGGCACCTGGGTGGTAAGGCCGTACAAATGCAGACCCGTCCAAAGGCTCAGGTAGCTGGGTTCGACCAAGTGGGGCGCGACCTCGTACACGTCCAGCTCCCTCGCCGACCTGGCGTTGATGTACTTGCCCCGTTCGAGGCGTACCAGGTGACCTTTGGCCACCATACGGGAGAGGACCCTGTGGGCATCATTGTGCCCTATATCCAGGACGCGACGGGCGTCAGAGGTGGTGAAGACGACGAGCCCCTCGGCCTCCAACCGGTCCAGCAGGTGGACCTCCCTGGCGGACATCCCTCTATATTCCATTTGGGTAACCTCTCATTTATTGAAAGTATGAACATACATATTATATTAACCCTTCTCCCGGGGGAATGAAAGTGGGAATCCCCCACCTGTCCGTGCACACCGACTCAATTGCCCCGCACCCAGTAATGTCGATCATGCAGTATATTCACTCGACCACCCGGTTCCTTATTACCCTCCACCTGGCGTCATGCTTGCCTCTTCTCGGGAACGAGGGGTCCAGGGGGACGTAGGTGTCCGATATCCCCCCCAGTGCCTCGCGGTCGAAGTCGACCCCCTCGGCGGTCAGCAGGTGTCCAAGCCTCTTGACCACCACCTGCCTCCCCGTCCGCCGGGCATACTCCACCGTCCTCTCGGCGTCGATGCCGCTCCTCAGGCAGGCGACGGTCTCGTCCATGGGCACATTACCGGGAAGCATCAGACCGTCCACCACAGCACGTTCCTTGGACGCCACGAAGGCGTCCTTGCCATCGATACGCACCCTCTCGAGTCCATATATATGGGAGGGGGGGAGGTGGATGAACGTGACGTCGTATGGACCCGCGTCGAGGGACAGTGAAAGACCTCCGGACCGGGTGGGGTTCATGACGTCGATGACCCTGGTCGACTGGGTCGTGGTGCCGTGGTACTCGAAGGCCGCCAGCAGCGAGACGTAGGAGGGAACGTAGAGGCACGAGGCCACAGCGAAGGGGTGCGTGGAGGGGAGGGTGTACCTGCCGCGCATCACCCTGACGAGGGCTCCGCCCCTCGCCAGCCGGTGGAGCTTGACGGCCGCCGACGAGGGGTCCATGTCCAGCATGGCTGAGAGCTGCTGGGTTGTGAACACGGGAGCGCGGTGCTCTCCCAGCATTCTCGTGACACGTAGGGCATCCATGTGTTACCTATGTGTGAGCCTTGTATATGTATGTTTTGTTATTGATATCTTATCAAATACGTAATTTATCGAAGACAATCAACATATAATTGACCATCGGTTGGGTGATGTAATTATCTCAAGGGATCTAGATCGTCACGTACGTTTCTATTATGTTCTAGAAAAACTGGCTCCCCTTGTTCCGTGCACCACAATTCACCTTGTAAGGGACCGATACAGCTCAGATCTGCCTCTCCACTTTCACTTACCCACACATCAACTATATATACCATATTATGGTATATTCAGATGAAAACAAGTGAGTGAGATGAACAAGACCGAGAGACTGTATGCCTACACCCTGCGCAGGCGGGTCGTGACCTCCGATGAGCTTGGCGAATGGGCGAGGGTGGAGCTGGGAAAGGACTACAAGTACCTCTACACCAAGTACATCACCCGGCTCATGGCCCAGGGAAAGCTGGTCAGGGTGACCCGGGGGATGTACGCCGCCCGCAACCTTTTCCCGACCGATCCCTACGACCATCCCGACGCGCTCCCCAACAAGTACCTGGTGGGCTCGAAGCTGAGGGGGAGGTATTACTTGGGATATCATACAGCCTTGGAGCTTAACGGGTGCGCATACTCGTCAACAAATTCTTGTTTCGTTGTCACCCTTGGCCTGGATCGTTTCCGGCCCTTCAGCCATGGACCGCTGTCCTTCGAATCGATCGTCGGGAGGGATGTCACGACCGAGATCGAGATCGAGACGATTGCTGGTACCGCCGTCATGACATCATCTCCTTCCAGGACCTTCGTTGAATGCACCCGTCGACTCGACCTTTGCGGGGGCCTTGAGGAGGTTCTCAAGAGCATCGACGGCCTGAGGGGCGTCACCATCGATGGGTTGAAAGCAAGTTTGGAGATCTACGGCTATGATATCTTGTACCGCTCCGTGGGCTTCTTCCTGGAGCTTATGAAAGAAGAATCCTCATACTATGAGTTCGTCACTGATGACCTTCTGGATTACCTGCGGTCCCGCTCCTCGGCCTCGACCGCATACCTGGTAAGCGGTGTCCCGTCCCGGTTGGAGGAAGGGTGGAACCTCTACGTGCCAGTCGACCTGGACCAGGTGATGACCGGGGTGTAGTCGATGGCGCTTCCAGGTTACGGGAGGGAGATTCGCGAGAAGGTGGGGCGCATATCGGATGTACTCATAGAGATGTCGAACGACCCGCTGCTCTCGTCGGTCCTGTCCCTGTACGGCGGGACCGCCATCAATCTGCTCCACATCACCCCGATCCCCAGGTTGTCCGAGGACCTGGATTTCAACTATCGCCACCACGGTGAAAGGGATTGGGGAGACGTCCGCGATGATGTCGATGCCTCGATCAAGAGGATCCTCTATGACCAGGGATACGCGAGGGGCGACATCAGGATCCAACCCCGATACAATCTTGGAAGGTTCCAGGTTCATTACAGGACCTCGGAGGGTATGAAAGATTCGTTCAAGATCGAGATCGGTTACACGCGGAGGATCCCTGATACGAGGTCGGATACCAGGTTGTCGTTCGAGCACCCTATCGAGGGGAAGGGGACAGAGGTCTTGACTCCGGTATCTGAGGAGCTCTTCGCCAACAAATGGTGCACGATGGTCGCGCGGATCGGCAAGCTCGGCTACCCCAGGGACCTGTACGATGTGGCAAGCTTCTCCAGGAAGGACTTCAACAGGTCCCTCTTTGTTGACCTCGTCATGCTGGAAGCCCTCCTGTCCGAGCTCGACCTGGAGGACGTATCCCTCACGCCCCTGGACGCCTCGATGGGTTCCAGGTTGAATGCCATGCTGGACGGAAGACACCTCGATGCGGACCGCGTGACAGGGGAAACGAGGGAGTTCACAGAGTTCGTGCTCGAAGGGATCAACGAGAGGGGCTGGACAGAGTTCAGGAGGGAGTTCGATGAGAATGGGAGGATAAGGCTAGACCTCCTAGCGAACCCTCATGAGGTACATCCCGAGATCGAGGACCATCCACTGCTCAGATGGATACAAGAGAAACGCAAGAAGAGGAAGTCGTGACGCACGGACTTGATGTTTCTCCATTTCTCCATTTAGGCCTTTTTTAGCACATCTGAATTAG
>CBDUQW010000139.1:0-5395 GCA_965369625.1 uncultured Thermoplasmata archaeon
AGGAGCACGGGCGGGGCGACTTCGTGCACATCGGCTCCATCGACATCGACCTTGCGGTCGATCCCGAACGTGTCGACAGGGAGAGCTACGCCACAATCGTTCAGCTCCTCGGGAGCAGGGGCTACTCGGGACGCCTCTCCAGGACCGGCGAGGAGATACCATTCAGCTTCACCAAGAAGGTGTCGGGGGGCGGACGGGTGATCGATATCCAGGTGGACTTCATCACCTCCAGCGAGACGGAGAGGCACCGGCACCGCAGCGTGCAGCCAGACCTCCCGGCCAGGGTGGCGAAGGGATGCGGTATCGCCTTCCGGCACAACTTTCTCCGGGATCTGGCGGGCCCCCTACACGACGGAGGAGAGGCGGAGTGCCAGGTCAGGATGCTTGACATACCCGGCTGCATCGGGATGAAGGGGATAGTCCTGGGGGAGCGGTACAAGGAGAAGGACGCCTACGACGTCTACTCCGTCGTTGGTCACTGCCTGGAGGGACCCGAGGAAGTTGCCAGGGTCGTCGCCGAGGGGGTGAATGACGCGGAGGTGTCATTTGGGCTGGACGTCATAGCACACAAGTTCCGGAGCATCGGAGCGGAGGGACCTGCCTGGGTGGCCACCTTCCTCCAGCCATCCGACGAGGCCATGAGGGAAAGGCTCGCTGCGGACGCCTTCGTGATGATGGACCGTTTCTTGAAATCGCTGGGAAAGGGCGGGGGGAGACAGGACCCCAGTCTCGCCTAGGGTCACTCTGCTCCGGTACAGGTTCACCCTCCAGTCAGGATGTGTCACTCGTCCCCTTCGGCGCTGGCCTCATGTCCCATCACCATCTCGTTCACCCAATCGCACGTATATGTGTTTTTTTCGTATATGCGCCCTTGTTGGAGGTTAGCGAATGCATCCCAATCGAAAGCCATCTACGAATCTATAGCAACTACCAGAGGATTGTAGGTCCGATAGTATTCAACCGACAGTAAGGATCGGCCCCATGCGCTGAGGCCATCATGCAGTTGCTTCAATGAGGGTAGGAGCCCGTCCTGTAGATGTTCTCCATCGCCGCCTTGTCGGCCGGGTCGAGGTACCTTAGGTCCTTGATGACCTCCTCAGGGTCGTAGGCCGCCCTCCTGGGATATGTCGTCCCCTCGTCCAGGTCGAGGAGGACGTAGGCCGCCCGGGGGTCCCCGTCCAGGGGGAAACCGACCGTCCCCGGGTTGATGAGGGTCACGCCCGGGACCACGTCCCGCAGCACCATCTGCTGGTGGGTGTGGCCCAGCACCGCGTAGTCGCAGTCGATGGTGGAGAAGGCCATCTGCAGGCGCTGGGGGTCCTCGTCGGACTTGATGCCGGTGTAGAGGGGGTCGCCGGGGGAACCGTGGACGATGAACAGCTCCTTCCCCCCAAGGTACAGACCCGCCTCGTGGCCCATCCCCGCCAGCCACTGGATGTCGGGGCCGTAGAGCTGCTCGCGGGCGTAGGCCTCGGCGGCCTTCGCTATGCCCGCCAGGGCGGGATGGCACCTGCAGTCCTCGTTCCACCCGATGGCCCGGTCGTGGTTCCCCGAGGTGGTCACCTGGCAAAGCCCCCTCACCAGGTCCACGCACTTCTTGGGATGGGGACCGAATCCCACCACGTCCCCCGCGCAGATGAAGGTGGTCGCGTAGACGGCCTTGGCGTCGGCCACTACGGCCTCGAGGGCGGGCAGGTTGGCATGTACGTCGGATATCAAGGCGATGCGCATGTGGACGACCCCAATGGACGTGAATACCCCCAGGACATAGATGAAGATATCCCTTCCCGGCCTCCTGGCCAGCGGGCAAAGCTTTAACTACGGGTCGTCCTTTACGTCGGATGCCCGGGCGACCCAGGGTCGCCTGCGATGAATGATGAAGCCCCCTGTGGGGGTCGAAGGAGAAGGTGAATCCATGGCAAAACCGATGTATGTTAGGTTCGAGGTGCCCAAGGAGCTGGTCAACCAGCTCTACGAGGTAGTGGAGATCGCCCGCGACTCGGACAACGGCAAGATAGCCAAGGGCTCGAACGAGGTCACCAAGATGGTCGAGCGCGGCCAGGCCAAGTTCGTGGTCATGGCGGAGGACGTCGTGCCCCCCGAGGTGCTGGCCCATATGCCCATGCTCTGCGACGAGAAGGAGATAGCCTACGGTTACGTCCCCTCCAAGCAGGAATTGGGGTCGGCCGCCGGCCTCAGCGTGCCCACCAGCGCGGTGGCGGTCGTCCAGCCCGGAAAGGCTAGGGCACGCATCGAAGACCTCACGGGAAAGCTCGGCCAGGTCAAGGGCTGAGGGGAGGAGGTGACTTAGATGGCGGAAGACGGGATCCCCACCGAGGTGGTGGAGCTCATCGGCAGGACCGGGATGACCGGAGAGGCCATCCAGGTCAAGGTCCGCGTCCTCGACGGGAGGGACAAGGGTCGCATCATCACCCGCAACGTGATGGGCCCGGTCCAGATCGGAGACATCCTGATGCTCCGTGACACCTCCTGGGAGGCCCGGAAGCTCTCAGTGAGGTGATGATGATGGTGACGCGCCGCAATTGCACGTTCTGCGGCCTGGAGATCGAGCCAGGGACGGGCAAGATGTACATCAAGAAGGACGGATCCATCTTCCACTTCTGCTCCTCGAAGTGCCAGAAGAACCTGGTCAAGCTCAAGCGTGTGCCCAGAAGGACCGAGTGGACCGAACGCTACGTTAAGGAGAAGTGAGGCCCGGGGGCGACCTTATGGAACGGTCTCTGGTCCTGGTCAAGCCCGATGGAGTGAGCCGAGGACTGGTGGGAGAGGTCATCTCCCGCATGGAACGCAAGGGCCTGAAGCTGGTGGCCGCCAAGCTGGTGTGGCCTGAGGAGGCCCTGGTCAGGACCCACTACGCGGAGCACGAGGGCAAGCCCTTCTACGCACCCCTGGTCGACTTCCTCACCTCGGGACCCGTCATGGCGATGGTCGTCGAGGGCGAGGGCGCGATAGCCGTGGTACGGAACGTGGTGGGTCCCACCAACCCCGCCACCGCCCCTCCCGGGACCATCCGGGGCGACCTGGCCCTTCAGGTGTCCCGGAACGTGGCGCACGCCTCCGACTCCCCGGTCTCGGCGAGCCGGGAGATCGATCTCTGGTTCCCCGAGGGCGACCTCCTGGAGTACCAGCGGACCGACGAGGCCTGGCTCTACGGGGAGTGAGGGCGGCCCGGGGGGGTCGAGATGACCACGCGACAGCCGATCGTCAGCGTGCTGGGGCACGTGGACCACGGCAAGACGACGTTCCTTGACAGGGTGAGACAGACGGACCTGGCCTCACGCGAGGCCGGGCGGATCACCCAGCACATAGGCGCCACCGAGGTGCCCACCGAGGTCATCAACGAGCTGTGCTCCCCCCTGACGGGCGAGGGGTCCGTCGACACCCCCGGCCTCCTGTTCATCGACACCCCTGGCCACCAGGCCTTCACCACCCTGCGTGCCAGGGGAGGTGCCCTGGCGGACATCGCCGTCCTCGTCGTGGACGTCAACGAGGGCTTCAAGCCCCAGACCATCGAATCCCTCCGCATCCTCCAGCGGAACAAGACACCCTTCGTCATCGCCCTGAACAAGGTCGACCGCATCCAGGGCTGGGCCAAGCACGATGGCATGCCCTTCATCACCAGCTACGATCTGCAGATCGACCAGGTGCGGGACCGCCTGGACGACAAGGTGTACAGGCTCATCGAGCGGCTGTACTCCGAGGGGATACCCTCGGACCGGTACGACCGCATCGCCGACTTCACCGAGACGGTGGCCCTGGTGCCCATCTCCGCCAGGACGGGTGAGGGCATCCCCGACCTGATCCTCATCCTGGTCGGGCTGTCACAGCGCTACCTCCAGGACCAGCTGGGCTACGAGGCCACGGGGCCCGCCCGCGGCACGGTGCTGGAGGTCAAGGACGTCCCGGGTCTGGGCAAGACGATGGACGCCATCATCTTCGACGGCGTGCTCCGCACCGGCGACCGGCTGGTCGTCGGGGGCGTGGACGGTCCCCTGATGACCCAGGTGAAGGCGCTGCTCAAGCCGAAGCCCCTGGACGAGATACGGGACCCCAAGAACCGCTTCGATTCCATCAAGGAGGTGGTGGCCGCCACCGGCGTCAAGATTGCCGGACCCGGCCTGGAGGACGCCCTGGCGGGCTCTCCCATCATCGCCTACAGGAGCACCGAGGAGGAGGAGGCGGCGGTCGAGGAGGCGATGGCGGCATCCCAGCCCAAGATAGCGCTGCAGGAGCAGGGCCTGACGGTGCTGGCCGACGCCGTGGGCTCCCTGGAGGGCCTGGCCTTCGAGATGGAGGGGGCGGGCCTTCCCATCACCCGGGCGGAGATCAGGAACGTCTCCCGCAAGGACGTGATAGAGGTCTCCACCAACCCCGAGCCCCTGTACAGGGCCATCATCGCCTTCAACGTGAACGTGCTGCCCGACGCGGAGGAGGAGCTGCTGAAGCAGGACGTCGAGCTCATCTCCGGAGAGGTGGTCTACAAGCTGGTGGAGGACTACCAGGAGTGGGCGGAGCGGCGCAAGGAGGAGCTGGACGCAGAGCGACGCACCGACTACATCCACCCTGGCAAGTTCCTGATCCTCCCGGACCACATCTTCAGGGTGTCCAAGCCCGCCATTGTCGGGGTCCGCGTGCTGGCCGGTCGCGTCCGGGTGGGCCAGCCCATCCTCAGGCCCGACGGCCGTGAGCTGGGCAAGATCAAGTCCATACGCAGCGGGGACGAGAGCCTCAGGGAGGTCAGGATGGGGGCCGAGGTGGCCCTCGCCCTGACCAAGGTGACCGTGGGCCGCCAGATCAAGGCCGAGGACGTCCTCTACGTGGACGTGCCCGAGGGTCATGCCAGGGCCCTTCTGAGGATGGACATGAGCGTCGACGATCGCATGGTGATGGAGGAGATCGCCGACATCAAGCGCAAGACGGAGCCCTTCTGGGCGATGTGACGCGCTGGCCCAGTTCCGCGGTCACCTCCGAGGAGGGTTACCGTCACCCCTGCTGGCCTTATTCAATAATTGTATTTGTTTAGCATGTGAATGATTATCATGGCTGTTCCACGCGGTCACTTTCGCTGACCCCCCCTGTCTGGGTATTTAAAGGATAATGCCCTACATTAACATGATGCAGCTGGTAAAAACCATCACGGCAAAGGTATACGAACCGACCGCGAGGAAGCGTAGGGCCCTCGATGCACTCTGGAGGTCCTGGAAGGCCGCGCTTGGATTGAAGCGCGATTATCCACTCCTCCGCAAGAGCACGGACCTTCCATCTTTTTACTGCCGTGAAATGTCCTGGAAGATCAAGAAGGGCGCTGAGGCACCTGTGGGGGTCCCGAAGGACGCACTCAAGCTCCAGCTAGGAGGCGCGTTCGCGCCCTGGT
>CBDUQW010000140.1:0-5324 GCA_965369625.1 uncultured Thermoplasmata archaeon
AGGGCTCGGACTCCGACAATGACGGCCTCGTCGAGTTCCTCGGCTACCTGTAGATCATCCAACGAGCGGGGGCATCCGCCCCCCTCAAACCTTTTTTTTCATTTTTCAATGACTCCTTGACAGGGTCATGTACATCCAGGCATCAGTCTAAGATGTGCACAGATATTTATACGAAATCTCCGCTGCCCCCCCTCGTGGAAGACGAGGCTGCCAACAGGGAGGCGCTGGACTACGCGTGCAAGCAGGTGGAGGCTGACCCCTCCGACAGCCTGTTCTGGCTCCTCAAGGGTAACTGCCACTACAGGCTCGGCGAGCTGGAGGAGGCCGCCGAGGCCTACCACCGCGCCGGCGACCTGGGCGAGGAGCACAGCCACGCCTACTTCTTCTACGCAAGCTGCCTGATAGAGCTGGGCCAGGTGGACGAGGCGATACCGCCCCTCCGGCTCCAGCTGGAGGCGATCCCGGACCACCTGGACGCCCTGTTCCTCCTGGGCCTCTGCCTGCGCCAGGCGGACCTGCGCGACGAGAGCGACCAGGCCCTCGAACGCGTCCGCGACCTCGACCTCCGTTACTACGAGGAGATGCTCGCCCGCTACGCCGAGAACCTCGCCAAGGGCGCGGAAGACCCCTACATGCGCCAGGGCCTGAAGGATGCCGCCAGGGCCCTTCACCACCGCGAGGAGTGACCGTCCTCACCCCGTCCGCTTGAACATCCTCTCCAGCTCGCCCCTCGTCACCCTGATGGCCGTGGGCCGCCCGTGGACGCATGCCAGGGGGTCCGTCGAACCCGCCATGCCACGCAGCAGGCTAACGACCTGCTTGGGCGAGAGCCGCTGGCCCGCGCGGATGGACAGGTGGCACGCCATCGACCGGATGGCCTCCTCCTTCGCCGCCACCGTCCCCGATGTCTCTCCCGAGAGGAGGTCGGAGAGCAGCACGTCCACCTCCTCCTGGGCCAGTTTCTGGCCCAGCATCGCGGGCAGCGCCGTAACGTGGAGGCTGCCATCCTCGGCGTTGAAGAAGGCGAAGCCCAGGGACTCCAGGGCGTCCCTCCGGGCCCCCAGCCTCGCCAGCTGCTCCTCGGTGGGGTGGAGCACGATGGGCTCCAGCACGGTCTGCTGCTTGAGCCTGCCGTGGGCCGCCGAGGCCTTGATGGACTCGTAGGTCAAGCGCTCGGCCAGGGCGTGCTGGTCGATGAGGTACATCGCGTCCTCGCCCTCGCACACGATGTAGGTGTCCATGATCTGGCCCACGGGGCGCAGGGTGACGAGCCATGAGGGGACCCTGCTCACGTCGTCCCACCTGGGGCTCTGCCCCACGATGGGTCGGGTGTCCACCGCGGCCCGCAACCTGTCCTCCTCCAGGGCCCCACCGGCGAGGTCGATCTGGACGGTCCCCGTCACTGGTTCCCCTGGGGCCGGTCCGAGGAAGGGAAGGTCCACCTCTGGCTCGGGCCTCTTTATGCCCACATCCAGCGGGATGCCGGTCCTCCGTGGCGCCGTCTCGGTGACCAGGTCGGCCTTGACCAGCGTGGCGCCGATGGCCTCCTCCACCGCCCGCTCCACCAGCTCCGAGTCCCGGAACAGCACCTCCCTCTTGGCGGGATGGACGTTGACGTCGACACGGGCGGGGTCCACCCCCACCTCCACCACGGCCACGGGCCACCTGCCCCGGAACAGGATCTCCCCGTAGGCGCCCTTCACCGCCCCGGACACCTCGGGGGCGTCCACGGGCCTGCCGTTCACCGACACGAAGAGCTGGGTCTTGTTGGGCCGGGCCAGCTGGGGCTTTCCCGTGAGGCCCGACACGTCGACGGGGTCGTCGGGGTCGGGGTCGACGATGGGTATCATGTAGCGGGCCACGTCCCGGCCCAGCACGGCCACGGCGCGGTCCTGGAGGTTGCCTGCCGGTGGCGCGTTCAGGACCTCGCGCCCCGCCACCACGTGGATGAAGTGCACCATGCGTCTGGTGAGGGCGAGTCTCTGCACGGCGTCGGTCACCCGGGCACCCTCTGGACCCGCGCCCTTCATGAACCGTCTGCGGGCGGGCACGTTGTAGAACAGGTCACGCACCTCGATGGCGGTGCCCTCGGTGGCCCCCACCTCGTCCACGGAGATGACCTCGCCCCCCTGGACGGAGATGCGGGTGCCGGTCCGGGCCTCCCGGGTCTTGGTCACCAGCTCCATCTTGGACACGGCGGCTATGCTGGCCAGGGCCTCCCCCCGGAAGCCCAGGGTCTCAAGGCCCTCCAGGTCGTCCAGGTCCACCAGCTTCGAGGTGGTGTACCGCTGGATGGCCAGGAGCGCGTCCTCCCGGTCCATCCCCGCTCCGTCGTCCCGCACGCGGATGAGCTCGAGCCCTCCTCCCCTGATCTCGGTGCTCACCTTGCGCGCCCCCGCGTCCAGGGAGTTCTCCAACAGCTCCTTGACAACGTTCGCCGGGCGCTCGATGACCTCCCCCGCGGCGATGCGCTCGTAGACCCGCCTGTCCAGTGCCTTGACCCTAGCCATCCCCATCACCTCCACCCTCGTCGCCGTCCTCGGCCAGCTTGGCCTTGAGCTCGCTGAGCATCACCAGTGCCTGGAGCGGAGTGATGTTCATGACGTCCACGTTGCGGATCTCCTCCTCTATCGGGGACGGTTCGGCATCCGCCACCTCGCCCATCGACCGTCCCCCGGGGTCGAAGAGCACCGTCTGGACCGACATGGGGCCCGTCTCGGCCCTCTGGGCCTTGACCGAGATGGCGTTCTTGCTCTCGATGGACTCGAGGATGTCCTTGGCCCTGTCGAGCACCTCCCTGGGCAGTCCCGCCAGGGCCGCCACCTGGATGCCGTAGCTGCGGTCGGTGGAGCCCTCCACCACCTTGCGCAGGAACACCACCTCGCCCTCGCGCTCCTCCGCCGTGAAGTGGTAGTTCTTGAGCCGGGGCAGCACCCGGTCCAGGTCCGTCAGCTGGTGGTAGTGGGTGGCGAACAGCGTCTTGGCCCGGGAGTGGGCGTGGATGTACTCCACCACCGCCCACGCGATGGAGAGGCCGTCGAAGGTGGAAGTCCCGCGGCCGATCTCGTCCAGGATTAGCAGCGACCGGTCGGTGGAGCAGTTGAGGATGGTGGCCGCCTCGATCATCTCCACCATGAAGGTGGACTGGCCCCGGGCCAGGTCGTCGGAGGCGCCCACCCTGGTGAACACCCGGTCCACCAGGCCCAGCTGGGCCCGCGTGGCGGGCACGTAGGACCCCATCTGGGCCAGGATGACGATGAGGGCCACCTGGCGCATGTAGGTGGACTTGCCGGCCATGTTGGGCCCCGTGATGAGGGTTATCTGGATGTCGTCACCGTCCAGGTCGGTGTCGTTGGGGATGAACTCCCCCTCGGGCATCAGCGTCTCGAGCACCGGGTGCCGGCCGTCCCGGACGCGGATGATGGAGCTCCCGTCCACGGCGGGCCGGGTGTACGACCTCCTCACCGCCACCTCCGCCATGCTGGCGGCCACGTCCAGCTCGGCCGCCGTTCGCGCCGTGGCCATCAGCGCCGTCACGTGCTCTGCCGACCTTCCCTTGAGGTCCTCGAACAGCTCCTCTTCCAGGGCCTGGATCTTCTCGTCGGCGGACAGCACCATCTCCTCGTAGCGCTTCAGCTCCTCGGTGATGAACCGCTCGGCGTTGGTCAGCGTCTGCTTGCGCACGTAGTCCTCGGGCACGTACTGGAGGTTGGCGTTGCTGACCTCGATGTAGTACCCGAAGACCTTGTTGTAGCCCACGCGGAGGGACCTTATGCCCGTGCGAGCCCTCTCCACGTCCTGGAGCTTGGCGATCCAGTCCTTGCTGCCCTTGACCCCCGCCTTGATCTCGTCCAGCTGCTCGGAGAAGCCCTCGCGGATGATGCCGCCCTTGGCCACCTGGGCGGGAGGGTTGTCCACCAGGGCGCGGTCCAGCAGGTCGCGCAGCTCGGGCAGCTCGTCCAGCCCCTCCGCCAGCTCCGAGACGGGGCCCTCGCCCACCGACATGGCCGCCTCCCTCACCTTGGGCACGACCTCGAGGCCGCCCCGGAGGGCACCCAGGTCGCGGGGGGTCGCGTACCCCGAGGCGACCCGGGAGGCCAACCGCTCCAGGTCGTGGAGGTCGGCCAGGGCGTCGCGGAGGTCGCCCCTCGGGATGGTGGCGCCCAGCAGCGCCTCCACCTGGTCGAGCCTGCGCTGGATGGCTCCCACGTCCATCAAGGGCTGCAGCAGCCTGCGACGGAGCATCCGGCCGCCCATGGCCGTCCGGGTGTGGTCCAGGACCCCCAGGAGGGTGCCCCGCGTCGTCCCGTCGCGCAGGCTCCGCACCAGCTCCAGGTTGCGCTGGGCCGTCCCGTCGAGCATCATGTACTGGTCCTTGCCGAAGAAGTAGAGGCCCTCCAGGTGCGCCAGGGCGCCCCGCTGGGTCTCCCGGAGGTAGTCCACGGCGGCGCCCGCCGCAGAGGTGGCCAGGGGGCGCTCGGCGATGCCGAAGCCCTCCAGCGAGACCACGTTGAACTGGTCCCTGAGGATGCGGGCCCCCGCCTCCTCGGTGAAGGCCAGGTCCGACCCCCGGTGGACGGCCGAGCCCACCCGCTGGCCCAGGAGCGACCTGAACCCGGCGTCCTCGTGAAGGTCCGTGGGCAGGATGATCTCCGAAGGCGACAGCCGCTCCAGCTGGGACAGGAGGACCTCGTCGGAGCCGTTGGCCTCGTTGGCCCCCTCCAGCTCGGTGACCATGAAATCGCCGGTGGAGCCGTCCACCGCGGCCACGCCGTAGCGGTCCCCCTCCCGGATGACGGCCACCAGCCAGTTGTTGGACTTGTCGTCCAGGAGGGCGGTGTCCAGGACGGTCCCGGGGGTGATGACGCGGACCACCTCCCGCTTCACCAGGCCCTTGGCCTTGGCCGGGTCCTCCATCTGCTCGCATATGGCCACCCGGTAGCCCTTCTTGATGAGCCGCGCCAGGTAGCCGTCGACGGCATGATGGGGCACGCCGCACATGGGTATGCGGGGCTGCCCCTTGGCGGGTGCACGGGACGTGAGGACCACATCCATCTCGCGGGAGGCCACCTTGGCGTCCTCGCCGAACATCTCGTAAAAGTCACCCATGCGGAACATGATGAGAGCATCGGGATGCTGCTCCTTGGCCGCGTAGTACTGCTTCATCATGGGTGTGATTCTGGGCAACGGTCCCCCGCCTGTGCCAACCGGAATGGGGGGCGGGCCACAAAAGGATTGCCCCGGGTCTAAACCCCCTCCCCCCACCAGTCGGCTATAGCGTCAAGAATCCGTTGGATTTGATCCGAGCAACTCATAGGGCTTTA
>CBDUQW010000141.1:0-5295 GCA_965369625.1 uncultured Thermoplasmata archaeon
AGGTGGGTCCGGCGTAGGCGGTCCCTCCGGGACAGGCTCCGGAGGGGGTGGGCCTGGGGGCGGCTCCTGCACCTGGACCAGCGGGGGACAGTTGGTCCTTGGAGCTTCGGGGGCGGCGCGAACCTCCCGGCGACGGATGTACCGGGCCCATCGTCTCCGCAGTCGGTGCCACCTGTCATCCAACCAGGCAGATACGGATGCCTTGACGCCAAAGCGGGCCTCGATGACCCAAAGCACGGCTCCTGCCATCACCACCACGGCAGCCCTCCCGATGGCCATCCAAATGGATTCCTTCTCGAATGCCGATGCATCGCTACCGCCGGAGTCGGCCTCCATGGGTCCATCGAAGGATGCGGGCCCGGTGGGGCCGACCTGGTCCAGGAGCAGATTGGCCATCAGGGGGAGAGGGATCCCTCCCGCGGACCGCTTCGCGGATGCTCCCCAGTCGGACCGGAACGTCTCTGTGAGGACATCGGCCGCTTCCCTGGAGTCGATGACCACCAGCAGCTCCCTGTTCCTCGCCACGGAGGACCATGCCCAGTTGAGGGACCCCAAGATGACCTGGTGACCGTCGATGATGGCCCCCTTGGCATGCAGCCTGGAGATCCCGGGGATGCCATCGGCGACCATGGCCGTGAGGTTGACCACCCCACGCTGGGCCGCCAGGAACTGGAGCTCCCGTACGGTGCCATCGCCCTCGCCCTCGTACCCCGGGTCGAGGAGCAGCCGGACCCTCGCCCCCCTTGCCGCCGCTCCGAGCAATGCCTCCACCAGGGGCGATGTCCCCTCGCCCCAGCGTATGTCCAGGCAGGCCAGCTCCAGTTCCACGGACGACATGGCGCCGCCGATCAGGTCCGTTATCGTTGCCAGGTCCGGTCCCCATGCCTCGGGACCCACGAGCAGGCTGACATCGCCCTTGGTGAAGAGGGGACCCTTGAGGGACGGGGAGGGTATCGTGGGGAGCACCGCGGCCTCTGTCCCCTCTCCTTCCCATTGTACAGTACATGTGCGAAGGTCGTGCTCGATGACACGCGAGAGGGACGATGCCATGCCACGAGACCTCATCACGGCACCCCATCCCCTGCTGGCGAAGACGCCTCCCCCGCCGGTGGGGGGAAAGGAGCTGGTGCACCAGTTCTCCGTGGCCACCACCACCAGACGGCCATCCACGACGCAGCACTTCTCGTGGTGGAACCGGTAGGGCCGGTTGCGCTCGCCCTTCGAGTGGGGAGCGGTCATCACCACCTCGCCTCCCGCATCCACGATGGCGGCCAGCAGGCCCTCGCGATAGGCGCGGTCGTCGGCGGAGGCACCCACGGGCTGCCCCTCGACGAGCATGGTCACCCTCACCCCGGCCATGGCCCTCTTGGTCAGGAGGGCGGCCAGGTCCCGGCTCGTGAGGTCGTAGAGGGCGACCAGGAGCTCCTCCTCAGCGGACGAGATCGCCCAGGACAGGGCATCCCACCCGCCCTCGGGCGTGGTGAAGGTTGCCACCTCGGCCTCGCCGGACCACTTGGCTGGGACCTCCTCGAGCCAGCCGCATCGGGGCTCGGTCCATCCCGACCAGTCATCGGCGGAATCGGTGTCCGTCGGCGAGGTCCTCTCCAGGGTCCTCCCCCAGGGCATGGTGGAGGGTGTGGCCACGGGTCCCCCGACCCAGCCCGAGGGTGCGTGACCCGACCCGCCACCGTACCATAGCTGGTCCACGACACTCCCCTCGGGGTCGAGGAGGACGAGGTCGTCCCCCTTGTCGGCCAGGCAGAAGCTCCGGCTGGTGCTCGCCAAGACGTCGGGGTCATATCCCCACAGCACGTGGAAGGCGGTGGTGTTCGTGGACACCCAAGCCCTGCAGCCCGGCGCGAGGGTCGTGTTGGAGGGGATGCTCCATGTCCCCTCGCCGTCGCTGAGGTTCCACCCGGAGAGGTCTACCGTCCCGGGTCCAGAGTTCGAGAGGAGCACATGCTCCCAGTCAACGCTGCTCCCGGGGTGCACGGCGGCGATCAACACGCCGCTGGCCACGTCGGTCGTTCCATCGGTGGAGGATCCCACCGGGATCAGTACCACGAGTGTGACAAGGAGAAGGGTAGTGCATCTCATCAGGACCTCGAACGCTCGATGTGGTTTATGAGCCCCTCGCGATGGATATCATCGGTAATCGTCCTACAGACCGCTCCGAAAATTATTTCCCATCAGAAGGTCCATTCGATGGTGGGAGTGTGGACAATGAGGGCTGGTCGGGAGGACGGATGCGGCCAGGTCTATGACCAGGACGCGAACCCTCTGCTTTACCAGGACGAGTACGTCGTTTCCAAGGAAAAGGGCTTCGTGGCCTCGAACTGCCCCGACGCCCCCTATCCGATGACAGAGGCCGACATCTACCTGACCAACTGGCGGTTCGTAGCCCTGGGACCTATGAAGGCCCACGTGGACGTCCAGACCGTCACCGCGGGCACCCACAGCCATCTCTCCGTCGTCCCTGGAGGCGCTATGTGCGCCTGCGACTACCTGGAGATATTCCTCGACGAGGTCCGGGAGGTCAAGAAGACGCTCCTGGGCGAGCTCAAGCTCAGGATGCAGGTGGGCACGGTGGAGATATCCGGCGTCCCCAAGCCCTTCCGCACCGAGCTGATCAAGGCACTGGAGTGGTACCTCACTCCGAAGCGCTGATATCCTGTTGTGATGGGACGGTCCTCTTCAGCACAAAGAACAGCACCAGCGAGACCAGGGACATTAGGGCGGCGAAGTACATCGTGGACTCGTAGGTGCCGCTGAAGCTCACCAGGACGGTGGCGAAGAGCGGGCCCAGGATGGCGGACATCGACGTGGTGGAGTTGAAGATCCCTGCGGCCGTCGCCTTCTCCTTCGAGCTCTCGGTCACGGCCCGGAGGGCCCCCACGTAGGTGGCGCCCCAGGACACTCCCAGGAGGACCTGGGTGGGAAGGAGCTGCCAGACGTTGTCCGCCAGCACGAAGGTGATGAAGGTTATCGCCGAGAGGACCAGGCCCACAGGGAAGAGGAGCGCCGTCCTGACCTTGTCCGTCACCACGTACATGAAGCCGAACTGTACCATGGGATTGATGAACTGGATTATGCCGATCCAGAGGTAGCCGGCGCCCAGCTCGAGGAGGTACAGGGGCCAGAAGGTCCAGATGGCCATGGCACCAGCGTGTCTGACGAGCATGGGTACGTAGTAGTGGATGTTCCGCTTGATGAGCTCCTTCGGGAAGAGGGGCACCCTGAACTTGACCTGCTCGACCCGGGGGAGGGTGATGGCGATGAGGAAGGCGATGAAGTAGATGCCCGCCGCCAGAAGGAATGCCCAGGTGAGGTCATCGAAGTACGCGGCCAGCACCCCTGCCATCAGGGCACCGACGCCCCAGCCGAGGGAGCCCCACGCCGAGAACCTGCCCAGGAGGCCGGAGGTGCGGGCGATGTAGTCGACCATGGCCGCAGGGAATATACCGGTGGCGAAACCGGTGGCGAAGCGGATGACCCACAGGGAGGGCACGTCGGCGATGAGGAAGTGGACGGCCATCGCGAAGCCGCTCACCAGCAGGCCGCCGAGGATGAACTTCCTGCGGCCGTACACATCGGAGGCGCGCCCGAAGGCGTAGGAGGAGAGGAACAGGGCCGAGGAGTACAGGAAGACGGCGATGCCGATGGCGGTGTCGCCTATGTCAAGCTGCTCCTTGGCGAAGATCGGGACGAAGGTCCACACCGCCATGTTGGCAGCGTAGGTCAGGAACCATATCGCGGAGGGCTTCAATGCGGGGGGAACGGATTGCGGGGGGAATAAGGCTTCGTCCGCCCAGCGGCGACGGTCTTAATCGAAACCAATAACTTGATAGCAGAGGGACATAATAGGAACCTCGATGACGGGGTTGTGTTTCAGTATGTCAGATAGGTTCAGCATGATCCTTGTCCTCCTGGCGATATGTCTTGTATGGACGATCGCGGTAGAGAATTCATCAGCACAGACACCACCTCCGGCCAGTGGAGATTGGATTATATCCGATGACACGTACATCGAGGATACCAGGATCTACCTTTTTGGTAACCTGACGGTCACGTCATCGGGTAACCTGACGTTAGTGAACGTCACCATCAGATTGAACAACACCTTTCCAGGCCAATACAACATCTTGGTAGAATCGAGGGGTCGTCTATCGCTCCTCGACCATGATGGAGCATTCTCGACGACGGATGCCACGGTGATCCACTGCTTCAATTGGAGGTACGGATACGCCTTTACATGTGAACCGGGCTCCCATCTCAAGGTCGTAGGATCCATCATCAGCAAATGTGGCCAGGGCCTCACCGAGGGGCTGACGATACGGACGGACGATGCTTCAATCGTTAATTCGACTTTTGCGGAAGGAGGACTGGGGATATTCATCGATGGTTGCTCGCCTGTTATCAGGAACACATTCATCTGGGACTGTCGTGAGTACGGGATTCGAGTCAGGAACGGGTCTCCCGTCATAGAAGATTCTAGGATCGAACTCACCTCGGGTACCGGTCTCCTTGCGGAGAGCCCCTTGGATCTTGATGTGGTAAATAGCACGATCTCACGACACCCGTTGGGAGGGGTCAAGGTCCTCAACGGCACGGTCTCATTGGATGACTGTATAATATCTGACTGCTCAGATCATGGCGTTCTCCTCGATGGGGTATCTGCTGGTACTGTGGCATGGTGCGATATCAATACGATACGAGGGACTGGGATACACCTGATCGGCAATGGCACCTTCCGGCTGATCCACAACCTCATAAGGGCAATCACAGGCAACGGGATAATCATATCCGAATCTGTTTCCGAGGCTACCCTAGGTTGGAACCATTTGGACGGATGCCTCAACGATTCTTTGCTCATCCAGAGGTCCTTCGTCATCTTGAACGACAACGTGATAGAGAACTCCAACCGGAGCGGGGTCGTGTTGTCCGAATCCTCTTGGATCATCATGGACGGTGACATCATACGCGACAATGCGAAAGACGGGATCTTTCTGGGAAGCGGACGTTACATCAGCAGCGGTGTTTTGGAGAACATCAAGGTCATCAGGAACGGAGGTACAGGCATCTACCTCCACGACAGGTCCATGCTGACCCTCTACAACAGCTCGTTCAGGGACAATGGGTGGTACGGCATCTACTGCGACGGAGGCTCTCACGTCACATGGCACGTACGATCGAACTCCTCGGTGGCCAACGAGGCGATGAGGATCAGGGGACAGGTCGATGCTATAGCGTCAAGAATCCGTTGGATTTGATCCGAGCAACTCATAGGGCTTTATA
>CBDUQW010000142.1:0-5139 GCA_965369625.1 uncultured Thermoplasmata archaeon
CCGCATCGGATACTCCAGCGGTGAGGCCGTGACGAGGAAGATCAACATCGAGGTGGACGGGGACCTGACCCTCCCCGAGACCCTCACGTCCCTATGGATCGAGATGGGCCTGGGCCGCATCATAGTCACCGAGTTGCCCGAGGGCAATCTGCACGTGGAGTGCGACGGGTCCACCGAGGCCATCGCCTTGGGGCAGACGGGAACGCCATCGTGCGACCTCACCCGTGGTTACCTGGCGGGCACGACATCGGCCCTCACCAGGAAGAGGTACCACTGCCAGGAGACGGACTGCGTCTGCGGCGGCAACGAGGTGTGCATCTTCGAACTGACCGTGAGGGAAGGTTGATCCCCCTCATGGCCGGAGGCGAGGGATCATGGTAGCCACCGACGGAGCCTCTCTCAAATTGATCCTGGAGGAGTTGCGGGGCAGCAACGGCGTCGTGGCGTCGACGGTGATCAGCAGGGACGGCCTTCCCGTGGCCTCGGACCTGCCCGAGAGGGTCAACCTGGACATACTGGCGCTCCGGACCGCCTTCATGCAGGGCATCGGCGAGCTGGTGATGGAATCCGTCGAGGACGAGGAGGCCCACACCGTCATCATCGTCGCGAAACAGCACTACATCCTGACAACGCCCATCGACGAGATGAACATCCTGGTAGTGGTCCTGGACAGGTCGGTGGAGGTGGGTGGCATGCTACCCGACGTGGTCAGCACCGCAGAGGCCCTTCGCGCCGTGCTCATGGGAGCTGGAGCCGATCAGGGCTCGGGGTAGCCGATGCCCCGGTAGACCACACCACCCGCGCGCATTACCTCGGGGTCCAGCATCCTCCTCGCATCGACAACCACGGGAGGGGACGCCATCGTACCGACCAGGTCACCTGGCCCGAGACGGCGGTACTCCTCCCACTCGGTCTGGATCACCACCGCGTCAGCGCCCCGCAGGGCCTCCTCGACGGTGGGGACCACCTCGGGCGTCCCATGACCCGCCTCACGGACCAGGGCGATGAAGTTGTCCGCCGCCCTCGGGTCGTGGCAGACGGGAAGGGCGCCCTCCTCCTTCAGCTGCAGGTAGATGGGCAGGGCCCGGGTCTCCCTGACGTCATCGGTGTCGGGCTTGAAAGCCAGGCCCAGCAGGGCTATCCGCTTCCCCCGGAGGTCGCCTCCGAGGGCGTTGGTGACCATGGCCATGACGACGGCGGGCTGCAGCTCGTTCTGGGCAAGTGCCGCGGTCGGCAGAAGGGCCGGGGTCCCCTGCCCAACGGAGAAGGCCACCAGTGCCCGCAGGTCCTTGGGAAAGCAGCTGCCCCCGAAACCGGCGCCCGCCCTCAGGAAGTGGGGTCCGAGGCGATGGTCGAGGCCCACCCCCTCGAGGACCTGGTAGCCGTCGGCGCCCACGGTGGAAGCCAGGTTGGCCACCTCGTTGGCGAAGGCCACCTTGATCGCCAGCAGGGAGTTGGAGGCGAGCTTGGTCAGCTCCGCCCCCTCCAGGCTGGTGATGAGGATGGGTCGGTCGAAGGGTGCGTAGAGGTCCTCCAGGAGTTCCCTGGCCACGTCGTCCCCGTCCATGAGGCCCAGCACGATGCGGTCGGGCTCCAGGGCATCGGCCATGGCCGAGCCCTCGCGGAGGAACTCTGGGTTGGATGCCAGCGAGAACCCGGCGGGGGTCTCCTTGCCCGAGCCCCTTGTCAGGGTCGGGAGCACGATGGACCTGTTGACGGTCGGGGTCACCGTGCTCTTCGTCACCACCAAGTGGTGCCTGCCAAGTCCAGAGATGGCCTCGCCCACCGATAGGGCGGCGGCCTCCAGTTGGGAAAGGTCGTACGAACCGTCAGGGACCGAGGGGGTTCCCACGCACAGGAAGGTGACGTCGGTCTCGAGGACCGCCCGCTCGATGTCCGTGGTCGCCTCCAGCAAGCCCGACGCGACATGCTCCACCAGTGCCTCCGCCACATCCGGCTCGTAGAAGGGCGCCTCGGCCCGCTTGATGGATGCCACACGCTCGCGTGATATGTCCACGCAGGTCACGCGGTGACCGTGATGACAGAAGGCGAGGGCGGTCACCAGGCCCACGTACCCCGTTCCCACTATGGAGATGTGTCTGGGGTTGGTGGTGACAGTGGGCTCGTCCGGGGAGTGGTGGAGGGGCAAGGAGGCGCCCCCTGGTTCACTCCTCCTCGGAGCTCTCTACGTCCTCTTCCGGTTCCTCGACCTCTTTCTCGACCTCTTTCTCGACCTCTTTCTCGCTCTTCATATCGAAGTCGACCGACTCGCGCTTGGGCTGCTCGGTGGTCATGTAGACCGGACCCTCCGACGAGATGGTCTCGAGGGTCGGGGCCGACTCGGAATCCGGCACGGGAATGAGTTCCGGGGCCTCTACGGTCTCCGGGGCCTCTATCACTTCCGGGACCTCCACGGTCTCCGGCGCCTCCGGTAGGGGGGCCTTCGGCGGTGGTCCGCCCGGTGCTCCGGCGGGACGCGTGGGCGCTCCCTGGGGTCGGGGCGGTGGTCCGCCCGGTGCGCCCGGTGGTCGGGACTGCGGCGGTGGTCCTCGCGCACCAGGTGGGCGAGCGCCTTGTGGAACGGGAGCAGGTCCAGGTCCGGGGGCTGGATCGGGTCCGGGTCCTCCGGGAGGTCCGCCCGGTCCCGGCGGTGGGCCCCGCGGGGCCATCTGGGCCCGCTGGGAAGCGCGAACGGTGACGTCCTCGGGGTTGTCCAGGAAGCTCCTGAGGGAGTTGACGGCCTGGTCCTTCTGGACCTTGGTCTGCACGATGGCCTCCCGCTGCTGTTTCTGCTGTGCCTGCATCTCGAGGAACTTGTTGCCCACGATGAACAGGACGAGGACGACCAGGACGGCGACGATGAGGAAGTAGACGAAGGTGGGGATGTCCACCCACCAGCTGCCGTAGTCGGTGTCCTTGATCCCTACGTCCACGGTGGCCATGGCCTTGAGGGCGTGAGCGCCTCCCGTCGCGTATCCGTTGTCGATGACGACGAAGACGGTGCCGTCGTTGTCCGGTTTGAAGGTGATCTTGTGCTCGTAGTCCATCTCCTCGCGGGAGTACTTGGCCTCCCAGGTGCCGCCCACTCCCAGCTCGTAGTCCAGGAAGGCGTTCTCGGAGCCGAAGATGAGGATGGCCACGGGCGGGGAATCGGCGCCCACCAGCACCTCGACGTTGTAGTCGTGGCGGTTGCTCACCGGGACCTCGTAGGCGATGTAACCCTCCTCGCGGATCTGCTTGCCCTTGTGCTCGATCTCCCCGTCCTTCACGTGATAGAGGGAGCTCATCTCGCCCTCCTTCTCTATGACGTTGACGAAGATGGTGTGCTCGGAGGAGTCTCCATCACGGTCGGTGACCTTGACCTTGACCTGATAGCCGCGTACGGTGCCGAACCTGTGGGTCACCGGCGGCGGGTCGTCGCTGGAGGCGCCGTCGCCGAAGGTCCAGTGCCACCGGAGGAGATGCTCCGGGTCGTTGTCGTCGGTGGCGAAGCCCACGAAGGTGTGGTCCGTGTCCTTGTACGCGGACTCGGTGTCGTTCAGGCTGATCTCGGGCACCTCGTTCTTCTTGACGGTGACCCGGAGGGTGTCCTTGGCGGTGTTGAAGCCGTCGCTCACCGTGAGGGTGACGATGTAGACCCCATCGATATGATAGGTCCACTCGGTGTACAGCTCGTTGCTCTCGGCATCGTTGTCATAGATGCCGTCCAGGTTGGTGTCCTTCTTGTTGTTGAAGTCCCAAGAGAAGGTGTAGGTTCGCTCTTCGTTCAGAGGGCTCGGCTTGACGATCATGGCGTCGTTGAACCCCAGGGGGGTGTTGACGCGGATGGGTTTGTCCTGCCCTGCGAATACCTCTAGCTCGTCTGCGGCAGCTGCTTCACTGGCGACGACGAGGGCGAGCCCCAGGATAAGAAGCGTAAGGCAGAGTAGGTGGCTCTTGCGTATCATGTATATTTCCCCCGAATCATTTGAGTACTGGCTCAGGACCAGCAGTTTGAACCACCATGATTACTAATAAGGCTTTCGGATTGGTTGAGAACCAAGCCCACAAATCTTAAAGAAGGGCCAGTCCCTGTACTGGAACGGAGGCGGGAATGCCCTGACAAGAAGCTTCGATGACCAGAGGAGGCTCCTGGTGGAGCATCTCGAGCGTTCGGGCTACGTGAGGTCCGAGCCAGTCCGCCAGGCCATGCTGGCCGTCAGGAGGGAGCTCTTCGTGCCCCAGGCCCTCCAGGGGGCCTCGTACGTCGACCATCCCCTGGACATCGGCCACGACCAGACGATATCGGCCCCCTCCATGGTCGCCATCATGCTGGAGGCGATGCGCGCCAAGGAGGGACAGAGGGTCCTAGAGGTGGGGGGTGGCTCCGGTTACCACGCTGCCTTGATCGCCAACATGGTGGGTCCGACGGGTCATGTGTACGCCGTGGAGCGCATCGAGGCGCTGGCGCTACGTGCCAGGGCCAGCATGGAGGCGGCGGGGCTCTCGGACCGGGTCACCGTGCTGGTGGGCGATGGCTCATGTGGATGGAGCGAGCATGCGCCCTACGAGAGGATCTCCGTGGCATGCGCGGCCCCCCACATCCCCGACGAGATGGTGGCGGACCTGGCGGAGGGCGGCATGCTCCTCATACCAGTGGGCAGGCGTTACATCCAGGAGCTGACCCGCGTCACCAGGGCGGGCAACCGCACCAAGATGGAGAGGCTGGGTGGTTGCGTCTTCGTGCCGTTGGTGGGCAAGTGTGGTCACTGACCCGCCGCGGTGCCGTCTGGACCGGTCCCGGCATGACCATGGCTGGAGCTGGGGTGCAAGAAAAAAAACCTGAACAGCAAAACCAGCATACATGATCGATGATGCGCCCATCGACATCGAATGAATCTCCATCCCAAGTTCCTCCATGTCTTGCATGGAACGATTCATCTTGAACGGGCATCCTCGCCAGAACCAATCTGATTGACATCCATCGATCTCGGACGGGCCTATCGTTCCGATGATTGCACGTTCAACAGGCTTCCGTCCACGCTGACTCGAACTTGGCCAACATCTCCTCGAAGGACGCCCGTATCCTGGCAAGACGCCTCCCGGGACCACGGTTCCGCTCCAACCGCTCCCTCACCGCCGCCGAAGAGGATGGGGCGA
>CBDUQW010000143.1:0-5036 GCA_965369625.1 uncultured Thermoplasmata archaeon
GGACTTGCACCCGCCGACGTCCGTCACTACCATGGCACACCTTTCACTCCCCCCCTTGATAGAAGTATATATATATTACTCGCTATCATTACTGTTATGTACGATGTCAAACCGCGTCCGTGTGCAACAGCTTCCAACAGGCCTCATCAACGTCTCCATACCCCGCGCCCTCGCCCAGGCACTCCGCATAGGCAAGGGCGACGTGATGGAGTGGGTGATAGAGGACGGGGACCTGATCCTCAAGCGAGTCCAAGAGTAGGGCATGCCACCCTGCATGCCACCCTCCTAGCCCTGCCCCTCGTCCTCCTCGTCAGTTACGCCGTCGAGCTGGTCCTCATCGGCGTGGGCGCCTTCCTGCTCTTCTTCGCCATCCTGGTCCTCCAGGGCCTGGAGGAGCGCGCCAACGCCCGGGGCGGGTCGCTGGTCCACCACGGCCGCCCGAGGCGGGAACCAAGGGAGAAACCATCCTGGCATGTCGACGTGGCCCTCTCCACCGGGCTCGAGTGGCTCGCTGAAGGAAAGGACGAGGCGGACGTGGCCGCGATGCTGAACGTCCGCACCCATCGCGGGCAGGATCTCTCCGAGGGAGCGAGGGCTCATTATGACAGGGCGATGGAGGCCCTGCGGGAGGCGGACTCGAGGGACTGGGTGTTCCAGGCCGAGGAGAGGCGGAGGGGGCGAGAGGAGGCCGAGCGGTGGCTGTGGGCCGCGCGGGCGGTGTGGCTGCGGGGGGTGGTGAGGTGAACGAGGCCGTGGAGACCTTGGTCGCGAGCGGGACTGACGACGAGATGCCGCTGCGCCTCGGCCGCACACCCGTGCGGCTTCGTTGCCAGGACAGGCAGGGTGTGGAGGAGACGTCGTGCGAGCCGGTACCGGCGAGCGTGCCGGGGGAGTTCGTGGTCTACCTCGGGACGGACGATGTACCGGAGGCATTGGAGGCTGGGATGACGGAGCTCCTGCTGACGTGGATCGATTGGGTGGAGGTGGAGGTGCGGGGGTTCGACCACTTCGTGGAGGAGCTGCGCAGGCTGAGGGGGGCCGTGATGGTGGCGGCGGTGGGTTAGAAAATATCCCTTCGATCCACCTCTTGGAAATTAGGAGGTTGAACCACCCGAAATGCTCTCCAACTGGTCCCATGCCCACTCTCGCTCTATGAAAAGCTGAGCCCGCATCCTTGAAAGGTGCTGTCCATACCTCTTTATATTGTCCTATCCAAATTAAATGGAACATCAAGAACTGTCCTAATAACTATATAATTTTGTATTCAAATGATGTGACTTGGACTTCGACCATCTGGTGATACCTTCAAGTTCCTGGTGACTGGCCAATCCCTATCAAGGCTAAGAGGTAGGGGGTGACGATATTGGCTTACTACAGGTGCACTCATTGTGGCCACAGGGTAATGGACAGCTACAAGGCTATTAGGGTGACGTTGCTTCGCCATGGTGGTATGGAATGCTCCAACTGTGGCAGTTTACTTGGTAAGCTTGAAGACTACATCAAAACAAAAGACTAGGAGGTAGAGGGAATGGAAGTCCCTCCTGATATAGGGGACCCTGTCCTGGAGCGCCGCCAGGCGCGACCCGGGACGGGATGAAAAGGCAAACCTGGCTGACATATTATATCAATTAGTAAAACTAATCTAGCTGGAGGACACAATAGGCAATCGGGGTTCACTGTGAATATGAAGGGGTTGTACGTCAAGGTCCGTTCCAACACCAAGCTGCTTGCCATCATCGTCATTGCCATCATGCTGATGGCAACGATGGGAGCGGCCTCGATGCTGCTTGAACCTGATGAAAAGAAGGACGAGTACGTGCTCCGGGCCGATATCGAGACCGACCAGATGGTGGTCAAGGTGTACGATGAGGTGACCTTCTCCGCCAACGGGTCCGAGGGCGAGATCGTCAGCTACCTCTGGGACTTCGGCGAGGGCGACGTGGTGAGGGGGGTGACCGCTACCAGAGAGTTCCCGGAGTCGAGGTACTACAACATCTACCTCACCGTCACGGATTCCAAGGGCGATCAGGACATATCCAAGGTGAACATCACCGTACTCAACTACGACGAGGAGACCTCTACGACCGGGCCGTTCCTGGACAGCACCGCCCGGAGGGGACCCTCCTACGATTACGCCTATCTGGTCATCTACGGCGGTGTGACACGACCCACGGTGTACGTGAACTGGACCGCCGACACCGAGTGTGCCATGATCTCCATCAACGCCTGGCTCCCCGTCGATTCTTACTCGGAGACCGTCGTCTGCGCAGGGGACGGTCTGGAGGTCCGCCTGGTCTACGAGGACATCGAGTTGGAAATGGGAGACGATTATTGGATCGACATTAGCATCGAATGCATGCGAGGCTACGTCGCCAATTACGTGATGGAGATCGCCGTCGTCTACTGAGGCTGCGGCCGCGGGGTAGCGCGCCATAGCGGGACGGGACGTGTGACCCGTCACGGCAGGGGGGACCATGTCCTGGAGCGAAGCGACCCGGGGCGGGACGGGGGTTCCGTCCCCGTTTTCTGTGTCATCGTAAGACCACCCAGGGGAACCCGTTGTGCAACCAATAACCAAAGTTTATCTATACCATGCAACCTAGCAATCTGGGGTACAAGGGTTGAGTATGCGTCCACTGAGGAGCTCGGGACTTGTCGTCTGCATCATTCAATTCCTTACAGCACCTGATCTCGTACTTGAATTGGATGGGCCTCGATCAAGTTTTAGAGAGAGCGAAGTCAACAGAAACCAACCTATTCAGACTATGTGGGAAACATTATTATGAATATCTACCCATCGATAACATGGGAAGAAGTGTTCATGAGAGCAACACCTTTGACGCTTATTCTGATCCTGCTGCTAGCTGTGCTGCCCTTGGCAATATCTTCAAGCCTTGCCGAGCCTGGGCTCCCAACCCTATCTGTTACTATCGAGCCAATTGGCGAGGTTGAGACCGACCTGATGGAGTATGTGCAAGTTCAGGCGACGGCCAATGTCAGTGTATCCAATTTTCCCTTGGGCGCCTTGGTGAACGTCACAGCGACGGCGGGGACCTGGATGGTGACAGTCACCCCCAGTAGCTTCGAGGTGCCTCAGGGCAGCACCGAGCACAATGAGACCGTGAGCATAAATATCGAAATACCACCCAGGGCGTCCGCCGATCGGGACATGGAGCTAAGGGTCTTCGCTAACACCACCACCACCCAAGGGATCGAGTACTCCGATATGGCTTTCACCAACATCTCGGTCAAACAATACTATGGCCTCAAACTCTCCCAGAACGGCACCATGGTCGTACACCAGGGTAGCAACACGACCCACCGCATGAGAGTATCCAATATGGGCAATGGTATCGATGACTACAATGTAACCCTAACAAATCAGGCCAACATTACCTCAAAAGGTCTCGATGTAGAGCACGATGAATACATCTACGAGTTGGATGAAAACCGAGTAACATCGGTGGCCATCCTCGTCACCGCGGCCACCGACGCGGAGACTGGAACGGTGACGGCATACTTTCGTGTCACTTCGGTAGGCGATACCTCCAAATCGATGGATTATCATGTTACCATCACCGTCGTCAGCGGTAACAACCCACCAGTGGCCAATGCTTCAATCCTTGAGGACCCTGATGACCTGTGGACCAACATGTCCATCCACTTCTCAAGCAACGGTTCGTACGATGACGAGGGCGATATCAGATTCTCCTGGGACTTCGACGACGGCATGGACCCGAGCACTCTTGCGAACCCGATCCACGCATACGAGGAACCCGGCACCTACAACGTTACCCTCACGGTCACCGACCAGAATGACACGACGGCCCGATACACCCTCACCCTCACCATCCAACGCAACTACGGTGACACAGACATAGTAAAAAAGGCGGTGGAACCGAACACGCAGTCGGCCTTCTTTGACCCACCTCAGGGGGAGAGCGAACAAGTGGCCGTGAAGCGGGCAGGTTGGGTCGCGTACCTGTGCGAACTCGAGGGCGATCAGGAGGTCGTCGTCAGGGTCACCATCATCGGTGACCGCCCCGCCGACATCTTCCTGTTCGAAGAGGTCCACTTCATGACCTACAAGCGCAATCCCCAGGTCACCTTCGTGCCCTTCATGGCCGATGGTCTCAAGCTGAATGCCACCGGTGTGTTCAACTATTCGTTCACGGCCAGCGAGGCGGACCGGTACTACATCGTCATCGACAACAAGGACTTTCCCCTGGGGACCGACACCGAGGGTCCGGTAGACTACAATATCATCATCGAATCCGATTTCCAACCAATGGTGGCCAATGTTACAATCTTGGAGGACCCGGATGACCTGTGGCCCAACATGTCCATCCACCTCTCCAGCAACAGAACGTACGACATCGATGACGAGGGTAGTATCAGCTTCACCTGGGACTTCGGCGACGGCACCGACCCGAACATCTTGGCGAATCCGATCCACGTCTACAAGGAGCCTGGCACCTACACCGTGACCCTCACGGTCACAGACCAGGAAAAAGTGATCGCCCAGGAAACCCTCGTCCTCACTATTCAGGGCAACTACGATGAATCCGAGGATGACAATCGGACCTACGTCCTTCTTGGTGTCATCGCGGCCCTAGCAGTACTCGCAACGGTCTGTGTCGTGGTGGTCTTCTACAGGCGCCGCGAGATGTAGGTCCAGACGACCGAAGCCAGATATGAGGTGACCGTGTCCGACGGCGAGGCCATCGTGGAGGATGAGTTCACGATCACAATCACGAAGGAGGAGGAGAGCCCAGCGTTGGGAGGGGGCTTCGTGGTGTTGGCGATGCTCGTCGGGATTGCAGCGAGCATGATGAGACGCAAGGGCGGGTCTGATTGTCCCGATTAGGTCTTTAAGATCGGGTCCGGGTATCGTGTTGGTCGAGCTGTTCAGTCATGATGATTCTAATTCCGGCCCCCCCCCGGGGCCCACGACGGCAAGGTGATGGACCGACAGGGCTCGCGTCAGATGGCCCTGTCGGGCCGAACCGATGACGGGAGGGGGGTGGTGAGGTGAC
>CBDUQW010000144.1:0-4991 GCA_965369625.1 uncultured Thermoplasmata archaeon
AAGGTAGCCAGATGGTCAACTGGAGAGGGGACGAACCTCTTTCGGAGATACTGGCTATAACGCAACATTCATATTGGAGCACGTACGTGAGCTATCCGGAGAAATCGGTGGGTGGTAGAACAACAGTTCCTTGGGCACCTGCCTGCCACCCACGTAACGTCCCCATTCTACCACATTATTTCATGCGCCCTTGGTGTCAGGTCGATGAACGCATCTGCTACGAGCTTGAGCTCCTGAGCACAAGACTTCTCGAAGGTGACGAGCAACAACGTCTTTCCCCAATCCTTGACCGTACGGCAGGCGGGTAGGTAATCGCTGTCACCGCTCACCAGGACAGCGATGTCATACTGTCCGCGAGCTGCGAAGTTCACCATATCGACGGCCAGCCATACGTCGACCCCCTTCTCCAGCCTGACATCCCCTTTCTGCCTCAAAGGCAGAATCCGGGTGTCGTAGCCCATTTGCATAAGCTTCTCGTGAAAGGAATCTTGGGGTTGATATCCTGCCGTCGAACCGTAATAGTATGGTCTGATGAACAGTATCTCCTCGCCATAGATCCAGGAATCAGCCAGGAGGTCCCGGAACGATTTGAAATCAATCCTGAGGTCCTCATTCTTAGCGGAATAGAACAGGTTCGAGCCATCGATGAAAGCCATGACCCTCGCAAGCATGCATCTGATGTGGTCAACCATGTATTTCAGGTTGAATGGATGGAAATCAATGATAATCCAATCGGCGATCGGATTTCGGGTCCAAAGGCCATGCCTTGATTTGGTCTGAAGGCAAATCGTGGAGGCCGGAAGGTAACTACTTATCCCGCGATTGCCGTGCACATTTCACACGGGGGGAGCCGTTGGGACCCGAGGCCGACGTGGACGTGATTGGATTCGGCGCCCTCAACCTTGACGTCATCTACAGCGTGCCCTCCCTGGAAGGCCTGGCGGTCCCGCCGGGCAGCGAGATGTTCATCCCCGAGGCGGAGATGGACGGGCTGATGGCCGCCCTGGAGGGGCTTGGAGGCCCCCCGGTATCGGTGTCCGCGGGGGGCTCGGCCGCGAACACCATCCATGCCCTGAGGCGGATGGGATTCCTCACCGGCTACATGGGGGCCATCGGCGAGGACGAGGCTGCCGAATATCTGGTCGAGGGCCTCGGCGACCCCATGTTCCTGGGCCTTGTGAGGAGGGGCAGGAGCGGACGGACGGCCATCGCCGTCGGACCCGACGGCGACAGGTCGATAGCCGTGTTCCCCAACACCAACGACGGCCTGACCGTGGACGACATCGACCATCTGCTCCTCGCCCGGACGTCCATCCTTCACCTGAGCGCCTTCGTCGGGAACGCTCCCCT
Source organism: uncultured Thermoplasmata archaeon (assembly GCA_965369625.1). Lineage (GTDB taxonomy): Archaea > Thermoplasmatota > DTKX01 > DTKX01. The sequence continues at coordinate 1,351 of CBDUQW010000144.1, forward strand.
GGAGGCACAGATCGAGGCGGTCAAGAGGCTCCCCAAGGACATCATCGTCACCCTCGACCCAGGCGTGCTCTACTCCGGGAGGGGCATCAATGGCATCAGCCCCCTGCTCGAGAGGGCCGACGTGGTGCTGCCCACCGAGGACGAGTTGCTCACCCTGACGGCCGCAGGCGACATGGCCAAGGGAGCACAGCGTCTACTGGACATGGGCGTCGGGACCGTGGTGGTCAAGAGGGGCTCCCGAGGGATGCACACCTACTGGAAGGACGGGGAGTTCGAACTGCCCGTCGAGCCGGTCGAGGTGGAGGGCGACGCCGTGGGCGCCGGGGACGTGGCCGACGCGGGCTTCCTCGCCGGGATGATGCTCCGGAGGACGCCCGAGGAGTGCACCCGTCTGGCCCACGCGTGCGCCGTCCAGAGTTTGGCCGGCAACGGTCGCGAAAGCTATCCGGACAAGGAATTCTTGCCAAAGGCAATGGGAGGTGGAAGGTCATGATGCAACTTGGTTGGTTCTCGACGGGAAGGGACGAGGCGGCCCGGAACCTGCTGATGGAGATCTGGAAACGGAAGGAGGCCGAGGAGCTGGACGTGGAGATCCCCTTCGTGTTCTCCCACAGGGAACCCGGGGAGGGACCAGGTACGAAGGAGGGTCCGGAGAGGGAGAGGTTCTTCAAGCTGGTCAAGGACCTCGGCATCGACCTTATCACCCTGTCCCACCTCAAGGTCGAACCGTCGCTTCGCAAGATGGGCCTTGCAGAGACCGATGACTTCGCCAACCCGTCCCACGCCCTCTTGGAATGGCGCAATGTCTACGGCCAGCGCGTCATCGAGGCCATCGAGGCGGCGGGCCACAGCCCGGACGTGTGCATCCTGGCCGGATACATGCTCATCTGGAGCCCTACCGAGTGCCAGACCTGGGACGCCATCAACCTCCATCCGGCCCTCCCCTGGGGGCCCACAGGCACCTGGCAGGAGGTCATCTGGAAGATCATGGCCCTGGACGAGACGGAGCAGGGCGTGATGATGCACCTGGTCACTCCGGAGCTGGACCGGGGGCCGCCCGTGGCCTACTGCCGCTTCCCCACCATCGGTGAGGGCTGGGACAAGCTATGGGCCGAGGACAAGGAACGTGGCACCAGCTGGATAATGATGAACCAGGGCGAGGCCAATCCCCTTTTCCGGAGGATACGAGCCGAGGGCGAACGCAGGGAGCTGCCCCTCATCGCCCATACGGTCGAGGAGCTGGCCAGTGGCCGTCTCGAGATACGGGACAAGTGGCCCTACAGAGAAGGCGAGCGCATCGAATCGGGGGCCGACCTGACCGAGATAATAGAGATGGAACTTTCTTGGGGTGAGGGGAAGTGAGCGGAGACGGCGTCAAGAGGCTTTACTGCACAGACCTGGAGGGCCCGGTGACCAAGAACGACAACGCGGCGGAGATGGCCGCGGCCGTCATCCCCGACGGCGGCGAGTTCTTCCGGCGGGTGAGCCTGTACGACGACTACCTGGCGGAGGTCATCGAGATGCCCGGCTACAGGGCCGGGGACACCCTGCGCCTGATACTGCCCTTCATGATGGCCCACGGCCTGACCTCCGAGAGGATGCTGGAGTTCTCCCGGGAGGGCATCCTGATGGTCCCGGGGGCAGACGCGGTCCTCCGGGACATCGCGAGGGAGGTTCCCGCCTACATCATATCCACCTCGTACTGCCAGTACGTCCGGGCCGTGTGCGATGCCATCGACTTCCCCTCGACCCAGACCTTCTGCACCAAGGTGGACCTGGAGGACTACGCCATCCCCGATCCCGAGGTGGCGGTGGTGCGCAAGCTGGTGGGCCGCGTCCTGGTCCGGGACCCCATCGAGATCCCCCCCGGCGCCATGGGACCGGAGGACCTCTCACCGAAGGACCAGGAGACCATCGCGGACCTGGACGCACTGTTCTGGGAGGAGCTCCCGGAGCTCTCGGTCTACACCATAGTGGAGGAGGTCAGCCCCGTGGGGGGGCCAGAGAAGGCCTCCAGCATCATGAGGGCCGCGGCCCAGGAGGACGTTCCCCTGTCGGAGGTGATGTACGTGGGTGACAGCATCACCGACGTGGACGCCTTCAGGATGGTCCGCCAGGAGGGCGGTCTGGCCGTCTCCTTCAACGGCAACCGATGGGCCGTGGAGGAGGCGGACCTGGCGATCGTCTCGCCCAGGGCGGACCCCGTGCTCCCCCTGGCCAGGGACTTCTTCGAGGGCGGTGTCAAGGCGGTCGAGAGCAAGGACTGGGCTGGGGGGTCCGTCAAGTCCTTCGCCGTCTGGTTGGAGGGCGCCGACCTGGAGGGCGTCATCACCCGTTCGGAGGCACTCAGGAAGAAGGTGAGAGGCGAGGAGATAGGCCGCCTGGGCTGAGGCCGACGATCCTTATCTACAGTCTACAATCACCGTCGATCCGTTGTTGCCAGCGATCAATCCTCTTCGGAACTCGGTACTGGAACCTCTTCCTTAGGTTTGAACACCCATCGGTATTTATTGTTGAGAAGTAGGATAGTGATTGTGGCAACTCCGAGAATGACGACCAGGCCAAGAGTAATAAGGGAGCCACTCGACCCATCAGATGACGGGTTCTCCTCCGGCCCCTCGGATAGCTCGGGATGCGAGTCGTACTCTTCACCTCCGATTTTCATCCGGAGTCTGAACTCCCCCGCCTCTGCCAAGCCCTTTAGCTCGTCACCTTGGAGCCCACTCTCGACGGAACTGTCCCCCTTGAGGTGGAACTTGAACAGGTCCAGGGCCATGACGGGGTGCAGGCCCCGGTCCGTCCCGTGGTCCCCGCCGAACACCTCGATGTAGACGATGCCGTCGCCGATGGATTCGTAGAGAGGGTCCTGCCATTCGTCTGGTGGCGCAATCTCGTCGGCATCACCTCCGAAGAGCTGCAGCGAAGCCCCCCCGCTGACTGCCAGGGAGTCGTTGAGGGTGGGCATCCAGGCGCTGGCGCATTGGATGCGGTTCTCCTGGCTGGTGGCCATGAATGCGGCTCGCCCTCCTCTGGAGTGACCCACCGCCCCGACATGACTGGTGTCAGGAACCCCGTTGAACGGGTTCCGCCAGTCCCCCTCAGAGGCCATCTGATCAAGGAGTTCGAGGACCTTGCCGTGGTCCTTGTAGGCTACGTCTTCTGCCCGATCGTTCTCGTATTCCCAGCTGACCCCAGCTACCACGAACCCCCATGTGGCCCAATAGTCAAGGTAGATCTCGTACGCATCAGCGGGCGTCCCGAAACCGGGGGAGAATATGACCACCTCGAATGGACCCGCCTGGTCCCTGTAGTACTTGTTCAGCCACCTGTCGTATCCCGGGTAGTAGATCACCACATCGACAGGTATTCCTGAGGTCATGAGGATCTCCCCCCTGTCTGTGAACACGGGCCACGGTCCGGGGTCTAGTGCTGATGGTGCCGATAACTCACATGGTCCCGCAGGTCCTGATGTGCCAGACGCAGCTACCGGAAGGTTCATTGAAACGAGCAAGGTGAGGACCAGTATCGATGTCCTGGAGCCCTTGAGGGACGGATATTGAATCGCCAGCTACCCCCTGGACATTAAAACTTGACTTTCAGGTTTAACCGAGATCTAGCCTAAGCCAGTATGTTTCTACCTG
>CBDUQW010000145.1:0-4918 GCA_965369625.1 uncultured Thermoplasmata archaeon
GATAGGGCGAAGGCGCGAATGTGAAAATGCATGCCCCAGGCTCGCCCGAGTAGCAGCGTGAAACAGAACACGGGGACGGGACACCCGTCCCGGGTCGCGCCTGGCGGCGCTCCAGGACACGGTCCCCCCTGTCGGGACGTGTCCCACGACCCGTCCCGCTGCGCCATGACCTAGCCGCTGGCCTTACTCCTCCAGAGCCAAAGACCAACCGCTCCGATGACGACCACGACGACGATCACTACCCACAACAACGGACCGGACGCTATCGATGGCTCCGGCTCCATTTCCAGCTTCAACTCCAGGACAGCGTCGTTCCCAGCACCGTCGGTGGCACGTACCTCAACGGAGTGCTCGCCCTCGGAGAGATTCACACTGAAGGTCGTGCCTGACAGGGTTTCCCAGTTCCCCCCGTCGAGCCTCCATTGGATCACCGGAGCAGGGTCGATCGCATCGGCCACCGAGACCTCCACCTCCACCCTCTCCTCGGTGGTCGACGTCTTCGTGGGCGAGACGAACTCGATGACGGGAGGCGTCCCGTCGTAGACGATGGACGCATCGGCGGAGACCACGTTGCCCGCCTCGTCGCGCACCTCCAGGTGCACCGTCCGCTCGCCCTCATCCACCAGGACCCAGATCATCGACGTCACGTACGGGACCCACTCGACACCCTCGAAGCCGGGAGAGTCGGATGCACGGAGACCGTCGAGGACGAAGTCGTCCTCGAAGTCGAGGTCGAGGGTGACCTCCGGGGTCTGGACGTGGGTGTCGCCTCCGTTGATGGTGAACGTCCCCGAAGGGGCGGTGGTGTCCATCACGACGGAGGCGTCGAGGGATGTGACGAGCCCGGCCCCGTCCATGACCTGGACGAAGAGGGTCTTCACACCCTCTCCTTCGGGGAAGAGCCATGTGGAGTCCTCGTTGAACTCCAACCAGGGGGTGTCGGTGAAGTAACCCGTGTCCGTCATTCGCATCTTCGACACCCCTGACGTAGCATCGGTGACAGCTAGGTGGACGCTCACCAGCAGTTCGCTGATGAACTGGTTCCCGCCCGCCAGGATAAGCTCCGCCTCGGGAGCCGTCGTGTCCAGCAGGATGTCGTCTGAGACGACTACGGCGTTCCCTGCGGCGTCCTCCACGAGGAGACGAACGGTACGAGCGCCGTCCCTCGCCGGCGGGAGGCGCCAGGGGAGCACTGTGGGGCTCGTGATGTTCCGCCACGAGTCCGGCCAAGGTTCACCATCGCTTGCCAGCTTGATCCGCGATGGGCTATCGTCGTGGACCGTTATCGAGAGCAGGACATCCCTCGATGTCGCGTAGGGCGCATCATCGTCGATGACGATGCTCGCCGTCGGTGGGGTCCGGTCCAGGATGATGCCGTCCGAGACGGTCGTCACCCAACCCACGGCGTCCTGGAGACGCACGTATATCGCCTGGGCGCCGTCGGTACCCTCCAAGAGCCCAGATATCGGGAACATGGGGTCCTCCCAGAGTGAGCCCTCGAAGTCGGGGTCGGTGGAGACCATCATGGCGACGATGCCCGTCACGTCGGTCCAGTTGACATCCAGGGTCACGTGGGTGGAGTTAGTGTACTTGGCTCCCCCGTCGATAAGCATCGTGGCCTCGGGTGGAGTGGTGTCCACGACGACGGTGTCGTTGTACGTCTCGGAGACGCGGCCGGCAGCGTCCCTGTACTTGACGTAGAAGGTGATGGGCCCCTCGGGGCTCTGACCTAAGCTGTACAATCCTCCCGTCGACATGTTGTACCAGTCAGCTCCTGCGAGGTCGGGTGTTGTGGAGAGCATGTAGTGATAGGGGCCGTGGGTGTCATTCGCCAAGAGGTCGTACCGTATCCATGTCGAGTTGGTCGCCCACCTACCATACTCGAGGGTGATATTGCCCGTGGGGGGATAGAGGTCCACCTTGGCCCACCTGGGGATATTCATTGTGAGGCCCATCGTGTTCTCGGCCCTCACCTCGATCCAGTAGTCGCCATCGGTCAGGTCGACGGTAGCGTTCCACACGTTTCCAGAGAACGGGATGTCCACCCACTGCCCTCCTGTAGTGACCCTGACCTGGAGGGTCTTGACAGGGGACAGGTAGTCGACCCTGAACAGGTTCAGGCGAGGTCTCATCCAATCCCTTGGCACGGTGAACTCGGCCTTGTACTGGAAGTACCTTCCCGTAGTACCGATGGGTAATGTGCCGTGTTCTACTTGGTACCAGGTCGACCAGTTCGGGGTCTGGTTGGCCCACCTCAGGAAAAGGTCGACCTGACCTCCCAGGCTGACGTTCGTGACCCACGTAATATCGGTGACGCCGACCACGCCCCTCGCATCGTAGGCGACCGAGGTGTAGATACCGTCCATCCTAGCCATCGTGACGTTGAAGGCACCGTAGCTTATCACGCCATTGCTGTCATAGCACACAGTGATCATGAGATAGTGGTCCCCGAGGTCGAACACGATCGGGTCCCTCACGCCGTTGGCGTAGATCGTGTTGGCCTTCGGGTTGAGGATGGCGCTGCCGGAATCGACGAAGTTGACGGCGTCCGTGGACGTCAACCAACCCAGCTTCCACTTCCCGGTGGAGGTGACACCGCTGGTGGACCATAGCCGGTAGGAGGTCCCGTTCTTCTCCAGCGTTCCATAGGTGGTCCTGTCGCCCTCCCAGGAGGACGTGTCGCCCTTGCGGAGGGGATTGCCAGGATTGTTGCTCCAGCTCACGAGGTCCGTCGATGTGGCCAATCCGAGGTAGGCATCACCACCCGAGGCGAACCCGAAGTAGTAGAGTCTGAAGGTGTTCCCGTCCTTGTAGATGGAGCATGACTGTATGACCCAGTTCCACGAGTTCGCGTTCGGCCCATTGCTGATGATGGGGTTGCTCCCATGCCTGGTCCAGTTCGTCCCGTCGCTGGAGGTGGCCAAGCTGATGTGCCATCCAGAGCCGTCCCATGCCGAGTAGTACATGTAGAACTTGGCCCCGTCGTGATAGACCACTGGGGCGGCGTAGGACCTCTCGGGATCGCCTGTGTAGCGGTTGCTTCGCATGACGGGATTGGAGGGGTGCTTCGTCCACGAGATCCCGTCGGAGCTGGTGGCCAGACCTATATGGGCCGATTGCCAGCTGGGCCCCCCTATGTAGAACAGATAGTAGGTGGAGTTGACCTTGAGGACGTACTTACCTCGCAACGTCCTGTCCCATGCCGAGCTCCCGCCGTTCGTCAGGACAGCGTTCCCGTTGTTCATTATCTTGATATCCAGCTCAGGCTTCAAGAGGACCGAGTCGCTGTCCACGGTCACGTTCGAGAGGGTGCCAAGAGAAAAATGGCCATTGACGGAGTCGGTCTTGTTGAACTGGGTGTCCGCATACGTCCCGTTGATGGTGATATTATCGTCCAGGATATACTCTGGTATCGATGTGTCAAGGGTGAGGTCCATGGCATCCGAGAGGGGTTGTGACACTGCGAACAGCAGGGGGATCACGAACAGGGGAATGTACCAAGTTAATCGATGACCGTTCATAAGATGACCCCTTTCTGGATAGGATGGGCAAAGGTGTTGATAACGTTTTTTATTCAAGATGAGTGGTATCTCCCCTATGACGCTCCTCTCCGCTCCAGCCCCCGCAGCCACTCGGCCCGCGCGGCCCAGAGCATCTTCTCATCGTCCGGGTCGCTTCGCTCCAGGACAGGGTCCCCCCATGCCGGGACGGGCCGCACGCCCCGTCCCGCTACGACACCACCGCCGCCGACGGTGACGAAGTAGTGCACCCCATTGCCCGGGTTGGCGTGCTCGTAGCAGTGGTCGTGGCCGTTGAAGACCGCGGTGACGCAGTGCTCAATCAGGATGGGCTCGAGGAACCCTCTGCGATGTCAAGGAAGTACAAAATCCAGATTAACTGAAGAGAGGGGAGGAGGCTACTGTTTCTTCTTTAAAATTGCCAATTAACAGTAGTATCTCCGTCATACATCTGGGGGTCCATTTGGTAGTTGTACTTGTTCAATACAAAAGCGTGGGCTCTATCGTCGGCATAATCAAAGGCTCCCTCCACTGTGTTGTACTCGGAAAGCCCTTCCATATAGTAGTAGGTGAAGACGCCGTTTTCCATAGAGCTGGAACCGTCGAAGCTATACTGGGTCTCGGAGCATGCTGCTACCACTACCCTGTCGGGTCCGGATAGGTCATCCATGCCACCTGAGAAGCAGCTATCAAAGATGAATGCCATCTTTTCGCTGTCGTATCCACTGAATGCATCCCTTAGGAAGCCATCGAGGATATGCTTCAGTTCCCAGCAGATTATAGACTCGTCCGTATACTCGGTATCACCATCGTCGTAGCCGTCGTAAGTGCTGCCATGCCCGCTGTAGAAGAACACACACTCGTCCTTCGGTCCTTCGTTGCCCCCCATCCAGTCGATCGCGTCATAGATCGCGTTACCTTTGGCAGCGTTGTTGAGGAGCAATTTGATGTTGCTCGAAGGATAATCTCTTGACCGTAGGTAAGCCTTCATGTCGACTGCGTCATCATCGGTGTAATCAAGATCGTTCTGCCGACCTTTGTAATCCGCTATGCCAATGACGACGGCCCATTTGTCGGCATTGTTGTCCACCGTGACTGCTATTTCGCCGGTTCCCTTGACCCGATTCCTATCCAACGCCTTTACCATTATTTCACGTTGGCCATCGGCACAATTGACTGTGTCGGTATTCCAATCAACCCAACTCCAGCCGTCATCAGGAGTACTATCGGTGGATCCCAACACGCCGTCGATGTAGAATTCGACCCTCAGGATATTGCTCAACGTTGTTGTGACTGAAACCGTGACAGTGCCAGTGACTACATCACCGTCTTTTGGGGCCGTTATTTCCACTTGTCCCTTCTTTCCGCCACCTGGCTTTTTCATATTGCCTTTATTCGAT
>CBDUQW010000146.1:0-4879 GCA_965369625.1 uncultured Thermoplasmata archaeon
GCGGACCATTTGTTCCTCAGAGCCCACACATGGTGCACTTGATTGCCTAGACAAAGGAGGACGTGTGGCTCTACAGCGTCCGCATCACCCACGGTTACTGGAACGTGACCGACGAGCTGCCCGACGGACCCACCGAGAGCACGGTCACTGGCGGCGCGTTGGGAAGTGCGTCCACCGTCCTGGTGGTCGCGGTCGTCGTCCTGCCCCTGGTCCTGATACCCCTCGCCTTCATCATGTTCAAGAGGGCGAAGAAGCGGGGCGAGGACTGATCACATTATCCTCTCGGCGTTGACCACCACGAAGCCCGAGGAATAGGAGATCTCGGTGGAGAACCGGACGATGTCCTCCCGGTTGAGGATGGGCAGCACCCCTCCGAACTTCTCGAAGTAGAGGTAGCGCTGCCGCTTGGAGCTGGTAGGGGAGACTATCCACTCGAAGTTCATCACCGCGTCGAAGCAGTCCTTGAACCGCGTCTCCTCCATGGGCGGCAGCACGCCCTTGTGGAGTATGAAGAAGATGACCCCCCTCCACTCGTGGAGCACCCTGCGCATCCCCTTGAGGACCATCATCATGTCCTGGTTGTCCATCTTGTGGTTGATGACCATGTCGGTGAGGGCGTCGATGTACACCATGCCGTCCTTGGCGCTCTCCTCCACCACGTCGATGAGCAGCGTCCCGGTGGGGTCGTAGAACCGGACGTCGTCCTCGTCGTCGTCGAACTCGTACTCATCCTCCTTGGTGTCCACCAACTGGAGCCAGTGGGCGGGCACCTTGGAGCCGTGGAAGAAGGAGGGGGAGAAGTCCATGAAGCGGACGTGCCGCTTGAAGGCGTCGGCCAGGTCCGGGTCGAAGGATGCGTCTATCTCCAGCTGCACGTCGGTCCGGGCCCGCGAGATGGAGACGTAGGTCACCTGCTTGGGGAACTGCATATGGGAGTAGAAGTCCCCGAAGGCGAACTGCTTCATGTCCGGCTTGTCCCGGACCAGCGAGAGCTTTGCGGCGCTGGTGAAGGCGAACTCCTGGGCCCCCGCTCCCTCGTCGGTGAGCATGAGGACCAGGGAGCCCACGGGGATGCCGCCCTTGAGGACCGAGTCGAAGCTGACCACCCCGGTGGAGTACCTGTCGGTGAAGTCCACCCGGGGCTTGCCATGGTTGACGGGCTTCACCTCAATCTCAGGAACGTCCCACTTCATCGACCCACCTGTGCATGAGGACCGGTTGCAAGGGCAATAAGGGTTTCTTCTCATCGATTGAGAAAAACCCGGACGTCCTGCCTGAAAAAGTAGATATAGGCCCTTGCCATTCATCGCATCACGCGCCGAGATGGCCCAGCCTGGTAAGGCGAGAGCCTGGAGCTGCGAGATGTTCGCACCGGACAGCTCTTGGTGGGAAACCGCCGCGGGAGTTCGAATCTCCCTCTCGGCGCCTCAACCACCTCCGCGCTAACATTATATAGACTGGCAATCCATCATAGGACGGAGGGCCTGGTGCGGTCTCGGAGGAACCTTTCATGTCGGCGGATGATGAGGTGACGGGGTCACTGGAGGGCAAGTCGCTGTCCGCCCTCACCGCCAGGCGAAGCCGGGGTGACATAGCCGTCTACCGGGAGGACGACAGCACCTTCAAGAACCGGCTCAAGGAGAACCTGATGGACCACTGGCTCCTCAACACCATCGCCACCCTCATCATCTTCGTCGTGGTCTTCTACCTGATCACGGGCGAGGTGTTCATCGGCCTGGTGGCCGGCCTGCTGGTGCTCATCGTCTCCAACCTGTCCAACGTGCTGTGGAAGATCCGGGACTTCGAGCGGTGGGAGATATTCTCCAACGGCGTCAAGCTGGGCTACGACCCAAAGGGGAAGGTCAAGTTCGTGCGCTTCTCCGATATCAAGAGCCTGGAGGTCCGAAAGGGCCTGCGGGGCGACGTGATGATCATCGACCTGGGCGACCGGAAGCTCAAGTACCCCTATCGGTACAACAAGGACGTGTTCGACCTCCTGCAGCACAAGTACGACGCGTTCCAGGAGATCCAGAGGGCGCCCGTCGCGGAGGGGTGAGACCCGTCCTCCTTCGGGGAAGAACCGATGATAAGGAATGTCAGTGACTTACGGTTCAATGCCGAAAGACAGTCATACAGGTCCTCTGGTATGCTACTACCCAGGGCCGAAGGCTATTTAATACCAATTCACCTTTCTGCCTCCCGGAGTCGGTTGGGTATGATGGAGGCCCTCCTTTCACTGGCAATGCCATGTTCTTGGATCTACAACCTGGCCAAGGAGCACCAGGTCCGGGTCCTGCTCATCGACACCGTCAGGGCCGAGGAGGGCATCACCAAGGACCTGGTGGAGATCAACCTCCGCGAGGAGGACGCCGAGGCCGTCATCCAGTCCATACACGACTTCGAGAACGTGGTCAACGTGGAGATCACGGAGCGGCACAAGGGGCGGCTCCTCGCCATCGTCGAGGTCCGGGACTGCCCCGGCTGCGTGTCCCTCGCGACCTCCGACGTGTTCCTCCTGTCCGCCCACACCACCGAGGACAAGCGCATCGAGTGGAAGATCGCCTTCTCCAACCGCGAGGACCTGGACAAGCTGATCTGGGACCTGCAGGCGACGGGGTCCGACGTCGAGCTGGTGCGGGTGAGCAACGCCATCGACGACGGCCTGCGCCTCACCGACCGGCAGCTCAAGATAGTCGAGGTGGCCTTCAAGCGGGGCTACTACGACTACCCCAAGCGCATCTCCATCCGGGAGCTCGCCCGCATCTTCGGGGTGAGCACCGCCACCGTATCGGAGATCCTCCGGCGGGGCCAGCGGAAGATAATCAAGGAGCACTTCGAGGGGAAGAAGAAGATATAGGCCCCCCCCTCGCGGCCTCCCCATCCCAGGGTCGATAGCTGATTTGTTCGGGACCATTAATATGTAAGGCGCTTGGCCTTCAGGCGGAATATGGAGCAGTACGGGCCCTGGTACAGCGGGGGAACGGTCGCAGAGCCCGTCGGATTTCAAGGGGAGCACCCACCGTGGTGACTGAAGAAGAAGTACTCGAATTGCTGAACAAGACGGCAGACCCCGAGCTGGGCATCGGCATCGTGGACCTGGGCCTCATCGCCGACTGCAAGGTCTCCGAGGACTACGTCAAGATCGCCATAAGGACCACCACGCCCCGGTGTCCCTTCCAGCCCTTCATGATGATGGAGGCCCACAGGAAGCTGCTCTCCCACAACGGCATCGAAGGTGCCGAGGTGGAGATCGACAACGAGATCCCCTGGCACCCGGACATGATGAGCGATTCCGCGAAGGACCGCCTGGGCTTCAACCCGTCCCGGCTCGACATGGAGGCCCAGCACGTCCCCGAGATCGAGGTCGCCGTGCAGCGGGACTAGCCTCGCTTCAGGACCTATTAATAAGGACTGTTGGCGGGTTCCATGTCCTGGCCATCGTAGAGGACTTCTCCCTCTCCTCCAGATCCCTCCGCCTCTCCCTGGCATCGAACATCCAGTTCAGCGTTGCCAGCTACCCTGCCCCGTCAACACGCAGACCTATCGAAGTGGCCAGGACCCTGACCTTCACGTTCACCCACCCCCCGTAGTAATCAATATATACTGAAACAACCATTTTCACCAGCCGGTGAAAATATGAAAAATAATGAAAATTACCTGGGTACGGAGAGAGCCTCCGAGTTGCTTCAAACCCTCATCGAGGAGGTGGAGGGCGTGGAATGGAGAGGCTCCAGGCCACCGCTCCCGGCAGAGGGTGGCCCAGCAGTGGACCTGGTCGTGGAGGTCCTCGTCAGAAGGAGGGTCGTGACCCTCCAGGTCGGGGTCCGTCAGGTCGGCGAGCCGCGGATGCTCCAGCGTTTCGCCGGCGAGGTCGAGACGGCCGGGGAGGAGGTGCGAGGTCACCCCGTGCTGGTGGCCCCCTTCGTCAGCTCCAGGGGTCGGGACCTCTGCAAGACCCTGGGCCTGAGTTTCGTGGACACCGCGGGGAACGCCTACCTGAACGTGCCCGGCCTCCTCGTCGAGCGCTCGGGCAGGGAGAACCCGAGGAGGGAGAGGAGAGAGCTCCGCGGCCTCTTCTCCACCAAGGCGTCTTGGGTGGTGAGGAGGCTCTTCGCGGAGCCCGACCGGGCTTGGACGATGACGGAACTGTCGAGGGAGAGCGGCGTGAGCCTGGGCCACGTCAAGAAGGTCGTCGACCGGCTCTCGGGCGAGGAGCTGGTGGAAAAGGCCTGGGGCGCCATCCGGCTCATGGACCCTGGGGGGATCCTGGACATGTGGCGTGAGACGTACGTCCCACAGGAGTGGACCGGTTACCACAGCCCCGTCAGGCAGCAGGAGGATCTTGTCGAGAGGATGGGGGACCTTGAGGATGGTGAATGGGCTCTCACACTGGGTGCGGGGGTATCCCTGGTCGCCGCCTTCGTTCGCTCAACGGACGTGCACGTGTACGTTATCGGGACGGTCGACCCCATCGTCGATGCCCTGGACCTAACGCCCGTGGAGTTCGGTGGCAACGTCCACCTGTCAACGCCGGACGACGAAGGGGTGATGTTCGGGTCGAGGCGAGTGGGTGGCGTGACCGTAGTCTCCGACCTACAGTTGTACCTGGACCTGTACAACTGGCCCGCCAGGGGCCATGAGCAGGCGGAGCACCTGCGCGAGACCGTGGTGGGGGTGTGAACACGGCCCCAAGGTTGCTTGAGGACTACGACCCAGAGCTCACCCGAACCTCCCTGTCGGCCCTGCTGGAGGTCGCCCTCGCCCTGGGATCCTACAGGGATTCCATGGTGCTGGTGGGCGGTTGGGTCCCCTACCTGCTCGTCGAGGAGCACGGGCGGGGCGACTTCGTGCACATCGGCTCCATCGACATCGACCTTGC
>CBDUQW010000147.1:0-4763 GCA_965369625.1 uncultured Thermoplasmata archaeon
CACCGACCTGGATAGACAGCTCTCCAACTGGGTGGAGTTCCCCAACGTCCTCGAGGTCCTCAACAACCTGCCCACCACGCCCGTGGTGCACATCGAGCCCGCGGTCCCCGTGACCACAGCGCCCCTCCGGGTGGAGATCGACGTCAGCGCCATCGACGTGGAAACGCCTGGAGTGACCTACATCTACCGCTGGTACAGGGACGGCGTGCTCTTCGAGGACGAGACGTCCGACATCCTTCCCTTCTTCCACACCACGAAGGGCGAGAACTGGACGGTGGAGGTCTCCGCCTTCGACGGGACCGAGGAGGGCCTGCCGGGCATCGCCGGGGTGGTGATAGTGAACGCACCTCCACAGGTGACCAACATCCTGCCGGACCCCGAGCTGGACGAGGACACGTCCGACTCCGACTGGCTGGACCTGTCCACGGCCTTCGAGGACGCGGACGGCGATGCCCTGGAGTGGTCGATCGCCGCCGAGCCGGAGAACATCGACATCGAGATCGACCCCGACACGGGCAGGGTCACCATCACGCCGCACCCCAACTGGTACGGCGAGGAGAACGTGACCTTCGTGGCCTCCGACCCCGACCTGCTGCATGCGTCCCAGACGGTGACCATCATGGTCAACTCCGTCAACGACATCCCCGTCATCGCCATGGTGGATGGGAAGCCGCCCGCCTCCGATACGCTGGAGTACACCATGAAGCAGGGCGAGACCCTCACCATCACGTACGCGGTGGCCGATGTCGAGGGCGACGAGATCCAGGCCTCGGTCAACACATCGGCCGTGACCTTCGACGAGGTGGGCCAGAGGATCGTCTTCGAGCCGGGCAACGAGGCCGTGGGCACGCTGCGCTTCGGCCTACGCATCAACGACGTGGAGTCGCCCCTGGTGAAGGTCTCCATCAACTTCGTCATCGTCATCGAGAACGAGAACGACCCCATGGACGACCCGAGGATCACGTCCCCCGCGTCGGGCGAGAAGTTCAAGGTGAACCAGAGCTTCTCCCTGGTGGCGCTGTGCGACGACCCCGACATACCCTGGGGGCAGGAGCTCACCTTCGTTTGGAGCTCAAACATCTCGGGGGAGCTGGGGACCGGGTCGAGCATCACCGTCAGGATACTCGAGCCAGGGACCCACAGGATCACAGTGACCGTGAGCGACCCCGACTTCCAGAAGACCGCATACATCGACATCATCATCGAGCCCGAGGGCGTCGTGGGCCCGCCGCCCGACGACGACCCCGACCCGCAGGTGGACGCTACCAACTGGGTCCTCATCGCTGCCGTCATAGCGGTGCTGGCCATCCTGGGCGTGGTCCTGTTCCTGGTCATCGGCAAGCGGCGCACCGAGGCTTACGAACAAAGTATGGACGCCCAGATGGTGGAGGAGCAGAAGGTGGATTCCATGAAGCGGGCCCACGCCGCCATCAAGGAGATGGCCGACGAGTGGGAGGGCGACGTGGCCGACGGCAAGGCCGGGGCGAAGGCCGAGGCCGCCGGCTGGGAGGTCGAGGACGATACCTACGAGGAGATCGAGGTCAGCGGGACCTCCCAGGGCCAGCTGTCCATGGAGGCCAAGGTGACCGAGCAGGCCTCCCAGGACGTGCAGAAGCTGTTCGCTGGCGGCGCCGGGGCCGCCACTGTGCAGACCGAGGAAGAGAAGAAGGCCATGCGCATCGACAACATGAAGCGCACCTACCAGAACGCCATCGGCCGCCTGCCCTACGGCATCCCCTCCAAGGAGCTGGCGGACCGGGACTGGGTGGACCTGGCGAACGCGCTGGCCACCGGCGAGAAGAAGTCGGTGGAGGGTGGCGCCGAGGTCACCAACATCGACGGCCGCTGGTACTACTCCGACGCCAAGGACACCGGGACCTTCCTGAAGGAGCACGGGGCCAAGCCCAAGGCCGAGCCCAAGAAGGCCGCCACGCCCGCGGCGGGCAAGGAGGGGCTGCTCGCCAAGCTGGAGGAGCGCTTCATCCTGGGCGAGATCTCCGAGGACGCCTACCGGGAGCTCAAGGAGAAGTACGGGAAGTGAGCCCTCGCCCCGGGCACGCACATGCCCGGGCCTCGGGAGGATGGGGGTGACAGCAAACCATTTGTCAGCTGATGCCCATTTCGGGTGCGAGGGATGTTCATGGAACCCGTGAGGATAAAGAGGCCGACGCAGGAGGAGCTGGACGAAATGGGGGTCGGGGACTGGCCCATCTGGGAGAAGGAGGTCTCCGAGTTCCCCTGGTTCTACTCCGAGCCCGAGACCTTCTACGTGCTCGAGGGCAAGGTCAGGGTCGAGCTGGACGAGGGCGAGCCCATTGAGTTCGGAAAAGGCGACCTGGTCACCTTCCCCCAGGGCACGGGCTGCACCTGGAAGGTGGAGGAGCCCATAAGGAAGCACTACCGGTTCGGGTGAGCCGCTCGAAGGCCATCGGCCCATTCTGGCCAACCGCCTGTGGACACACACGATCGCAGCGCCACCGTCCGATGAGGCGACCCGGCCCATTCGATGATTGTATCATAAACTATTAAGCCCAGGTGCCGAAATATCCCCACATATCATAGCGATTGTCCTCAATGTGGCGCCGCAGCGGGGACCCCCGGATGCCCTGCGAGCATCGCTCAAACAAGAGGTAAAGGGGATGGGCCTGAGAATCCGACAGATAATCGTGATCACCATAGTGTTACTCGTGCTGGGGATGGCTTCCCTCCCTCCAGCAGGCTCCAGCCCCTCGGACGAGGGGTTCATCAATACCCGCAGCAATCGGGTCTGGACCGACCCCCTGGACGACCATTCCCATGTCTACGTGCCCACCGGCGGGCTGATCGGTGTGGAGGTGAGCGGCGGGAGCGCCCACCTGAAGGCGGGCTCCGACAACGGCTGGCTCGCCTCCGAGATCATCACCTGCCCGCCAGGGTTCCGGTACGACCTGGTGGTGCTGGAGGCCGACACCCCCGGGAACAGCAAGGTCCTGCTGTCCATCCTCAACGCCAGCGCCGACCCCACCGAGGTGGGCTTCGCCAACGATACCATATCGGGCTTCAAGCTGAGGACGGAGACCGACCTGCCCATGTCCTCCATAAGCCCCTCCCGCTACCCCGCCATCCGCATCCAGGTGAACCTGGTCGCCAGCGGGGCAGACCGGCCCAGCCTCCTCTCCTGGACCCTCTACTACATCGATCTGGAAGAGTGGAGGGACGACTTCCGAAGCACCGCCAAGATGCAGAACCCGAGAGGCCTCAACGTGACGGATGGCGAGGTGAGCCTCAACCTCTCGCGCAAGTCGTTAGCGGGGGTTGCCGATTATGACCCGTTCCCGCCGATCCTTCTCGCCAATGATTGGTACATGAGCAACGGCGGGCTCGACGCCTTCTTCGCGAATGCCCAGGGGACCGGGTACGATAACAAGGTGACGATACCGGGCAAGGGTGTGCATGGCGTGGGTGTCGACGACCTCAACGGTGACGGTTACCTGGACCTGGTCTGCGCCAACTACGGCACCATAAGCGGCTCCGACTCGCAGATATACTGGGGGTCCAGCTCCGGCACCTGGTCCGACACAGGCGCGAAGACCCTCTCGACGCGATGGGGACGCAACGCCGTCACCGGCGACTTCAACGGCGACGGGGAGAGGGACCTCGTCATCGCGAGCTCCAAGCAGACGGGCTCGACGGATTCCTACGTCTTCCTCAACAAGGGTGGTGGGGACTTCGGTACCCAGGCGGATGTCAGGATATCGACGGCAACGAGCTACGACGTCGACGTCGGGGACCTCAACAAGGACGGGTACGACGACATAGTCTTCGGGGAGCAGGGGATGTCCAGGTGCTTCTTCGGGGGGTCGAGCGGACCGTCCACCACGCCGGACATCAACTTCTCGTCGGCGAGCCTCACCTACGGCGTCCTCGTGTACGACATCGACCTGGACGGACACCTGGACGTGGTGTTCACCAATTCCGACAGCAGCTCGGCCCCGGTGTACATGGGGGGCTCCAGCGGTCCCGGCGAGACGGCGGACTATTCCCTGTCCGTTAGCTCCGCCAGGTCCACCGGCGTCTCCGCCGGGGACATCAACGGCGATGGCTACGTGGACCTGGTGTTCTCCTACTCCAACCGCCTCAAGATCTACCCGGGAGGGGCCTCGGGGTGGAGCGACTCCAACACCCGCACACTCTCCCCCTCGGAACTGTGCTACTCGGTGGAGTGCCTCGATGTGGACAAGGACGGCTACAGCGACGTGATCAGCACGTGCAGCGGTTCGTCCTCCAAGAAGCTGGAGATCTTCCTGGGCGGCGCCTCGTGGCCGACGGGTGTGGACATCTCGAAGAATGGCGGCAGTTACGCCAGGAACATCGGTCTGGCCGTCCCCAAGGGCGGCGGCCTGGGCTACACGGGCACCTTCACCACGGAGCCCATCGACCTGCCCCACGGCAAGAAGTGGGACATGCTCTATCTCGAGTGCGCCATTCCCAAGAACACCACCGTGACCCTGTCCGTCCTGGACACGCGGAACGAGTCGATAGCCGGATACAAGGACCTCACCGACATGAACGTCGACCTTATGGGCATCAGACCGGACCGCCACACGACCATCAGGGTCAAGGTCACCCTCGCGAGCGAGTTCAACAGTACCACGCCCACCCTTGACCTGCTGATCGTGAAGTGGATGGACAAGATGGTCTGGAGGGACGAGTTCTTCGGCGCCGCCAGGGTGGAGCGCATGCACAACCTGGACGTCACCAGCGGACAGCTGCGCAAGGGCACC
>CBDUQW010000148.1:0-4696 GCA_965369625.1 uncultured Thermoplasmata archaeon
GAGCCTGGGAGGTGACGGTCACTACAGCGACCCCCTGGCCGGGCTATCGCTGTCATCCCCGGGTTACGTGGACGCCTACATGGTGGCCCATCGCATGGCCCGAAGGCTGGACCTGCCCGGCGCCACCTTCTTCCTGGAGGGCGGATACGACCTCGACGCCCTGGCCGAGGTGGTGTTGGGCGTCCACGAGGGCTTCGAGGGGCGCACCTTGGACTATCAGCTCACCGATGTGATGGATACCGAGGGCGATGGTTCTGACATCGTCGACAACGTGGTCAGGGTGCACAAGGAGTACTGGGACCTGTGAGGCGCCCCGTCCCCGCTCCTCACCTATTGCGGGACTGGGCCTTGTCCTTCTCCTTGATGATCTGCCGCTCCAGGTGGTCGAGGACGTTGTCCAGGGCCCGGAACTTGTCGAAGTCGAAGGTGTCGGAGAAGAACAGGCCGGTGTTGGTGGAGAGCCTGGCCCGGATGGAGTAGTTCCTCGCCTCCTTTGGATGATGGTGCTCGGTGAAGTGGAGCATCAGCAGCTGGGGCATGGCGATGGGGGTGATCTTCTGCATGCGCCGCTCGATGATGGTGTACATCTCGTCGTAGACGTCGGGGTCGTGCTCCTCGAGCCCCGTTATCTGGATGTAGACCTGGCGCCGCTCCTGGTAAGATGCCACCAGCTCCAGCACGTCCATGTGGGTGACGATGCCCATGGGCGCCAGGTTGTCCACTATCATCACGGAGCTGATGTGGTGGTCGGACATGAGCCCCACCACGTCCGCCATGTGGCTGTCGGTGGTCGTGTGGATGGCGGGAACGTTCATCAGGCTCCCGACGGAGATGGAGAGGTTCACCTTCCCACCTGGGTCCGTGGCCCGCTTCTGACCTCGCTCCCGGCTGTAGTATCCCATGAGGTCCTTGACCCCCAGCACGCCGGTCAGCCTTCCCTCCTTGTCGATGACGGGAATGCTCCGGACGTCCAGGTCCCTCATGATGCTCCTGGCCTTCTCGATGTCATCGGTCTCCACGATGGTGATGGGCTTGGGCGACATCACGTCGCTCACCGCGATCTGGTCCAATTGGGAGAAGCCCTGGAGGCTCTTGACGATGTCCTCCCGGGCCACGATCCCTGCGATCTCCCCGGCCGAGGTCACGGGCACCGCCCTGAAGTTGTTGACCAGCATCACCTCGGCCACCCGTGTGATGGAGTCGTTGACGTCCACCTTGGGTGGCGTGACCATCAGGTTCTCGACCGTCGTGGTCAGGGGCAGGCTCTTTCGCTTGATGAAAATGTCGTACGACACCATGCCAAGGAGCTTCCCGCCCTCGACCACGGGTAGCTCGTGGATGTCCATCTTCTTCATGCGGCCGAGGACCTCCGATAGCCTCTCGGTCCTCTGGCAGATGATGAGCCTCTCGGACATGATGTCCTTGGCCCTTATGTTCCGGAGCTGAATCAGCCGTGGCAAGGCGTAGCCTCCTCGTGGCGTGCGGCTAATCCCTGTCAGTGGTATATGAGCTTGCCTATGTACATGGGTCCCAAACTCCCTCCACCGGCGTATTTGGAGGTCCGACGGGGGTGACAAACATTAAAGACCGCCGATGTCATCACGAGAATATCATGACAAGGGTCGTGGGCCTCACGGGCACACCTGGGACGGGGAAGTCATCCTTGGCGAAGCACCTGGAGGGTGCTGGCTGGCATACCGTGGAGCTCACCGACCTCGCCAAGAGGGCGGGCGCCGTGGTGGGCCGGGACGAGGACCGGCAGACGGACGAGGTCGACGTGGACCTTCTCCGCGAGGCCGTCGTCGAAGAGCTCGGTCGCACCCCACCGGGACGCGACGTCCTCCTCGTGAGCCACATGGCCCACCTGGTGCCCTGCGACCAGGTGGTCGTGCTGCGCACGTCGCCCCGGGTCCTGAGGGAACGCCTCGAGGCCCGGCAATGGCCAGATGCCAAGGTCTCGGAGAACGTGGAGGCCGAGGCGGTGGGCGTGATACTGGTGGAGGCGATGGAGCTGGAGCCCCCGGTGCCAGTGCTCGAGGTGGACACCTCCGTCGAGACCCCCGAGGAAACGGCGGGTCGCCTCGTCCGGGCCCTGGATGGCGAGGAGCATGGACTGGAGGCCGGCCATGTCGACTGGTCAGAGGAGGTGATGGGCTGGTACTGAACAAGTACAGGTCGACGGTGGACCCGATAATGAAGCCGGTCGCACGCAAGATGCAGAAGGTGAACCCCGACACCCTCTCGTGGCTCGCCATCATCTGCGCGGCCCTTGCTGGCTACATGTTCATAGTAGCCGGCAAGTACGACCACGACCTGCTCCTGCTGGCCTTGCTGTTCATCATCCTCAACGCCGTCCTGGACGCCCTGGACGGGTACATCGCCCGCTTCACCGGCAAGGCATCGAAGCTGGGGGACTTCCTGGACCACGTGCTCGACCGTTACGCGGACGCCTTCATCTTCGGAGGCATCGCCATCTCCCTGTACTGCCACTACTTCGTGGGCCTGGTCGCCATCTTCGGGGTGTTCTTCACCTCGTACATGGGTACCCAGGGCCAGGCCATCGGTCTCACCCGCAACTACGGTGGCATCATGGGCAGGGCCGACCGCCTCGTCCTGCTCCTGCTGTTCGTCATCATCCAGTGGGCCTACACCGCCGCCACGGACGACGCGTTCTTTGTCGACCTGGACATCTGGGGCACCATCTACCCTCTGTCCATCCTCGAGGTCTTCATGATGATAGTGGCCGTCCTGGGGAACCTCACCGCCCTCCAGCGCGGGGTCGCCGCATGGAAGGACCTCAAGGAGATGGAGGCGGCGGGCACCCTCGAGGATCCAGAGCACCCCACGGGCCTCGTGGTCGTGACGACGGAGGAGGAAGAGGCCAACGAGGGTGATGACGGGGAGGCCGCGAAGGCCGCGGAGGATGACGAGGAAGGGTCTCCCGACGATGGAGAGGGCACGTAGGCTGGCCCGAAGGGGCCCGCGATGTGCCCGAGGAATGGGCGGTCCGACCGTGGAAAACACCCCTCGAAGGCCCCTTGGACAGGCCCCCTGGTAGGGGTAGCCAGGAAGGTCCTATCGAATCAACTAAATGGGAAAGCATATATATGCGTACTAGTATGACTCCAAGGTAGGGTCTCCCAATATCCTGGGAACTCGAAATATAGTCGGGGGACACTGTCTATGGCAGGTCAGACCAGCAAGAAAAAGAAGAGATTCACTCCCGAGAGGATCGCCATATTCCTGACGGTCTTCATCATGGTGCTAATACTCGCCTTCTCATTGGGTGTCTCCATCCAGTCGGCGGATTACAACGGAAAGGAATCCGTCCTTTGGGAGACGGCGAAGGAAGATCCCATCGTGCCCAAGGACGATAGTGACAACGATGGCCTTCCCGACATCGAGGAGAACTACGATTTCGGGACCAACATCTATGAACGGGATTCCGACGGAGACGGCATGTGGGACCAGTGGGAGGTGCAGTGGAACGCCATCGACCCCCTCACCGAGCAGCGGATCATCAACCCCGTTGACCCCAACGACGCCTACTTGGACCCCGATAACGATGGATACGACTACAACAGGAACGGTTACATCGACCGTTTCGACGATTCCGTCGTCAAGTCGGAACTGAGCATATCCCCTGACGTGGACTACGACGAGAAGAACATCAAGCGTCTCATCCAGAACCCGCCCCTCTACAAGGACACCCTGATCCGCCTGAGCGGCGTGTACGTGATGGACAACGGTTCCTACGCCATCGGCGGTGGCGACGACATCGCCCGCCAGATCACCATCCTCTGCGCCGAGGAGACCTCCGACACCAGCCGCGACTGGCTGCGCATAGTCCTCCAGCCCAACGCCAACCGCCCGCCCTTCCTCAAGGCCTACAACCAGACCACGGAGGGTCAGCCCATACCCGGCGACCGCATAGATATCCAGGGTTTCTTCCAGGAGTTCGCCGATTCATACTGGCTCGAGGTGCGTGGCGGCGAGGAGTTCACCAACATCATGGAGTACAAGGCCCGCTTCTACATCTATGACAAAGAGGTCCCCGAGATCGACCGAATCTACAACCAGACCGACCCCACCAATCCCGACACCGATGGGGACGGCATGAACGATGGCTGGGAGAACCAGTACGGCCTGCGCCTCATCGACAAGGACACGAACGAGTACGAGTGGATAGTCAAGATCGACCCCACCTCCAAACACGACGCCTACTTGGACCCCGACTTCGACGTGGTCGAGACCCGTTGGAGCCTCGTCACCAAGCTGTGGGTCGACCCCGACGGCGATGGCGTCTACGAGCCCCCGAACGGGGCCTCGCCCCACGACTCCGTGTCCGTGGGATACAACATCCACGAGTTCATCTGGAACACCAACCCCACCGAGACCGACTCGGACAACGACTCGTACCCCGTGGGAGCTGGTACCACCAATGACTTCGACGAGATCATCTTCCACGGCACCGACCCCACCAACGAGGACTCCGACGGGGACGAGATGTGGGACGGCTGGGAGATCTACTACAAGCTCCAGGCCAACAATGCCAGTGACCGTTTCGGTGACGAGGACGGGGACCGGCTTGTCAACTACCAGGAGTTCATCCACGACACCCGACCCGACAGGAACGACACAGACGACGACCTGATGTGGGACGGCTGGGAGGTCGAGTACGGGCTCGACCCGAAGA
>CBDUQW010000149.1:0-4583 GCA_965369625.1 uncultured Thermoplasmata archaeon
CCGAGGGACCCACCGGGGCCCGGCAGCACGCACGCATCGGCGCCGGCACGGGCCACGGACGGGTCGGCGCGGTCCACGACACTCATTGTATTGAGCAGGGATCCATGCAATGGCTCCCCTTGCCCCGCACCCCGCAACACCCCTTGTCCCGCACCGACGTCCCGGTCCGCCCGATGCGTCGGACCCCCTCCACGGGCTATCTCGCCCGCGCGGCCCACGACCACCCCCGGCCTTCCTCCAGGTCCCGTCGCCTCCAGTCCCAGCACCCGGTCCCCCGCCAGCCGGTGGGGCCTCCCCCCGACCGGGGCGAACACCATGTCCCAATCCTGGCAAGGACGGTGCGCGAGTGCGCACCGGACGCGCAGCGGCGAAGGAACCGGCGTTACGATCACCATCGCGAATGCCTTCTGATCGAGAGCATCACCACGGCCAGCAGGGCGAGGCAGGTGAATAAGGCACCGAACCCGGGGCTCTCCTCCTCCTTCGTGATGATAATAGTGAACTCGTCCTCGACCGATGCCTCTCCATCGGATACGGTCACCTTAATCGTCCGGGTCCCCGGTTTCAACTTCTTGTAATCCATGGTCTTACCGGTCCCCAGGGTAACACCGTCGGACATCCAGGTCACCGTGACGTCGTCCCCGTCCTCGTCCGTGGCCTCCACGGCGAAGGTGACCATCTTGCCCTCCTTGTACTTGGCACCGTCCTCGGGTGAGATGGAGACGACCAATGGCGCGTCATTCACGTTCACGATGTGGACAACTACATCGATCACTGCCTCGTCCTCACCGTCTGAGACGGTCAACTGGATGGTCCGATCCTCTCCAGCCTCGTCAAAGAGGGCTTTGAGCACAAGTCCGTCTACCGTGATGGTTGCATCGTCGCACTCAACGGTGAGGTCCGTCATCTCGTCGTTCGCGTCCGAGAGGTAGGGCTCCAGGTCCAGCGTCGCCTCCTGCTCCTCGGTGATGGACCATTGGGGTATATCGTCCCACTCGGGCAACGCGTTCACCAGGGAAATGGTGTACTCGCTGGTGGAGAACCAGTTGCCAGCTTCGTCCCGGGCGGAGAAGAAGAACCTCAGGTCCCCCCCGGGATGTCTCGGGACGTCTAGGGCGATTGAGTAGCTGGCACTGGACTCCATCGATAGGTTCTCTGCGCTTCCGCTCCCGTAACGCACTATCACGAAGGCCTCCGTCACCCCGATGTTGTCAGAGGCCTCTATCGTAAGCGTCAGCTGAAGGCCCCTGAGGGCTTCGGATACCGCGCTCACGTAATCCACGGTGGGACCGTCGTTGTCGCTCACCGTGACCTCGGACTCGGCCCCGGTCTGCACATTGCCGGATAGGTCCTCCACAATGAGATGGTACACGAGGGAGGCCAGAGAATCCGGGGGGACATCGATCCCCAGGGAGTACATGATGTTCCCACTACCGTCGGAGGCCCCCACCTCCATGGCCGTCGATGTGGGCGCGTTGTCGCCGTAGGCATAGACCACCTTCACCGACGCTATCCCGATGTTGTCCCCGACCGTCACGCTGAATGTCAAGGCGTCACCCGTGGTGCATGTGTGCGGAGTGCCGTCGCCCACGATCTCCGGTCCGTCATTGTCCACGATGTCGACCGTTCGCTCCGAGGTGGAGTTGAGGTTGCCAGACGTGTCCACCACGCCGATGGTGTAGTGCATGTCCTCGATGGTGTCCACGATGACGATCGTGGCCTCCCAGAGGTCGCCCTCCGACAGGTCCAGGTTGAGCCTGATGAGAGGTCCGTTGCCATACCAGTACACGACCCAAACATCTTCGATGTCGATGTTGTCCCGGGCCTCGAGGGAGAACGTGAGGGTCTCCCCGGTAGTGGCTGTGTCCACGGTGCCCTCGGTTCCGAGGATGGGAAGGTCATTGTCTATCACGACCACGTCCTTGATCTCTGTCGTGGCATGGTTAGAAGAGTTATCTATGGCGTAGAGGAAGTAGTGGAGCGTGTCGAGGGAATCTGATGGTACGGTGATGGAGTGGCTCCATTGATCCCCAGAGACGTGCATCAAGGTGACATTCTTGCGAACCCCGGCGATCCCGTACCAGTATTCGACCTTGACATCTGATAGGTTGATGTTGTCTCTTGCGTTCAATGAGAAGGTGAACTCATCACCCGATGTAGCCATTGATGGTGTTACATCATCGATGATGGGAGGATCGTTATCCCGTATTGTCACGTCCTTCTGTATCGAACTTGTCAAACGGTCCACTACGTCCCTCACATGGACGATATAATGGAGGGTTTCAGTCGATATCAGGGGGATCAATATTTGTTGGAACCAAGTAGAATCTGTCTGGTTTCCCGATGTTCGATCGGCAGAGACATTATTATGGGACTGAGAATCTCCGAACCAATATTCGATAGATACGTTGTATATGCCAGAATTGTCAGATACGGATACACTGAAGGTGAACCGATCTCCAGTGGTGGCATATGCTGGTGTCATATCCATCTCGATCCTCGGTGATGAACCATCATCATAGAATACAAGGTACGTCTGGCCGGCATAGGAGCCCCCCTCATCATTATTGCGGGCACCTATCAGTATATCGTCGTACCCGTCGCCGTTGACGTCCCCGGCACCCGCGACCGACTTTCCGGAATAATCCTTTACATCCTCACCTATTAACGATGCGTCCGCCTTTGAGAGGTTCGTATCCATTGCCCATCCCGAGCTCTTGCCAAGGATCAGATATGTCTGGCCGGCATTGAGGCCTCCACCGTCTTTATTCCCATCGGCACCTATCAGGATGTCGTCGTACCCGTCACCATTGACATCCCCAGCGCCCGCGACCGACCTTCCGGCGGTATCGAACCGATTCTCTCCCCAGAAGGAGGCGTCCGCATTCGAGAGGTTCGTGTCCATCGACCATCCCGACGCCTTGCCGAGGATGAGGTACGTCTGGCCAGCATTGATGCTCCCCCCGTCATTACAAAAGGCGCCAATCAGTATGTCGTCGTACCCGTCGCCATTGACATCCCCAGCACCTGCGACCGAATATCCCGATTGATCGTCCGCATCCTCCCCCCAGAAGGATGCGTCCGCGTCGGACAGGTCGTTGTCCATCGACCATCCCGACGCCTTCCCGAGGATGAGGTACGTCTGGCCTGCATTAAAGCTCCCGTCGTCATCACGATAAGCGCCTATCAGTATGTCGTCGTACCCGTCGCCATTGACATCCCCGGCACCCGCGACAGAGCATCCGGAATAATCCTCTGTATCCTCACCTATGAACGATGCGTCCGCGTCGGACAGGTCGTTGTCCATCGACCATCCCGAGGCCTTCCCGAGGATGAGGTACGTCTGGCCGGCAGATTTGCTCCCGCTGGATTCCCAATGGGCGCCAATCAGTATGTCGTCGTACCCGTCTCCGTTGACATCCCCGGCACCCGCGACCGATGATCCGGCATTATCGTCCCCATCCTCCCCCAAGAAGGACGCATCCGCGTTGGACAGGTCGGTGTCCATCGACCATCCCGATGCCTTGCCGAGTATGAGGTACGTCTGGCCGGCCTGGGGGCCCCCGTCGTCATTATAACAGGCGCCGATCAGTATGTCGTCGTATCCGTCGCCGTTGACGTCCCCGGCACCTGCGACCGACCATCCAGCATAATCGTATACATCCTCCCCTATGAACGATGCGGAGGAACGTTCCAGGTCCATATCCATCCCAAGCCCTGAAACACCTGAATCACCTACCAAGGCGGCCATCAACCACATCATAAGAACAATCGTAACTATGGTCTCGAGCCTGCTCCTATACCCCATGAATGCATCCTCCTCACGGATCCATTGACGGCTCCTGCCTTTAATTACATAGTAGATATACTTTTATAACCAGTGGTCGACGGTTTGAGGGGGGTTTCTAATTCAACCCCGGATCCGTTGGAAACCACATCCGACCACCTCGGATGACTCGGACCTGATATCTCATTTTATTGGACCTCAATGAAGATGGGTCGTCGAAAGCAGGTTGTCCTTGACGCCGTGCTAGCGCACCATCACAACGAAGTGGGCGGCCAGCATAGTCCACAACACGTGACGGGTGATCGCCCTCTCACCCCACCCCGCGTCACCAGCACCCTCTGGACGGGACGGGACATATGTCCCCCGGGTCGCTTCGCTCCAGGACACGGTAGTCTCCCTGTCGGACCATGACACACGTTCCGTCCCGCTTCGTTCCCCTACCACTCCCCCGCCGCCGCCACCTTCATCACAGCCCCTCGCAGCCTGCACAGCCCCTCCAGCAGGTCCATCTCCATCTCCAGCCCGCGCTCGACCTCTCCCGCCATCACCTCACCCAGCCTGACGGTGAGGCCGTCCCCGTCTGGCATGGACACCTGGAAGGTTATCATTAGTTCGAGAGCAAAGGTCACAAGGAATAATTTTCAGATAAAAATTGTCCCACATATCAATTGTGATGGGGATATTATTGATATGCACATCAATTATAGTAAATTACTTATACCCTCAATGTATCATATCCCGCGTGTACGTCGAGCGCGACATCAACGAGCGGTTCGAGTTCCTGACCGGTATCTAC
>CBDUQW010000150.1:0-4580 GCA_965369625.1 uncultured Thermoplasmata archaeon
ACAAGGTAGCCAGATGGTCAACTGGAGAGGGGGCGAACCTCTTTCGGAGATACTGCCTCAGGGCGAAAGCTCCATATAGCCCCTTACTGAATGCCAGGGTCGACCGGGAGAAGGAGCGCGACCGACGGTAGCCCTTGGGATGGCCTCCGGGCCACACCCCTTGGGCAGCTGAGGAAAGTCCCTCCTCCATGTCGAGGTGTGCCGCTGTAACCCCCCGGGGGCCCATAGGGACCAGGGAGGCCAAGGCGCCGGGGCGAGAGTCCCGAGCGGTGGAGCAGAAACGACACAGCCCCCGGGTGCGATGAACCCGGCTGCGGGGGAGGTCCCCGGGGGATTTGGTGAAACGGCCCCGCCCACTGGAGCAAGCCCAAGTGTCCGGGATGAGTCGACACGACCGGAAGGTAGGGTGCTCAGTCGAATGTCGCAAGCCCGTCGACCTCGGTCGGCGGGGGAACAGAAGAGGGCTTACTCCCTTCACCCGGTCACCTAGACCCGTTGCCGGAGGTATGGTTGAGATGGGCCGCAGATGGGCTGCCGAGTACCACGACCTGTTCGCCAGGGAGGACGATGTTTTATTCTACAAGGCCCTGGCACGCCAGTCGGGACCCCGGGCCCTTGACATAGGCGTTGGCACCGGCCGCCTGGCCATCCCCGTTGCCTCCGTCGGCTCCACCGTGGTGGGCATCGACAGCTCGATGGAACTGCTCAACATCGCCCATGGCAAGGTCTCGACCATCGGTGGAGGGATCATGTCGAGGATGCGCCTCCTTTACGGGGACATCCGGGACTTCTCCCTTCCCCGGGAGGGACGCTTCGACATCGCCTACTCGGCGGCGGGAGCGTACAACAGGTGCAGGACCCGGGCCGAGATGGCCCATGCCATCGCGTGCGTCAGGGACCACCTCAGGGTCGGAGGGACCTTCGCCTTCGACCTGGTCAACGTCCCACCAGGGATGATGGATGGATTACCCCGCCTCGACGGCGTTGCACCCACGAAGGACGGGGGCGAGGTGGTGCGGCACATGGCCTGGAGGCCCGGCAATAAGAGGGGCGACTGCGAGTGCCTGTCCACCTACGAGGTGTTCGACTCACGCGGTCGGTCCAAAGAACGGGTCGCCGAGCGCGAGATGCTCCACATCTTCGAACCATCGGAGGTGGCCGAGCTGCTCCAGCTGGGAGGCTTCGAGGACATGGACCGGTTCTCCGACCACAACGGCGGGAGGACCCCGGGCGGCCATGAGCCCCTCGCGGTCTACGTGTGCCACCGAGGTCCCTGAACCTCAGGCGGCAGGGGTCACCTCGGCATTCCGGAGGAGCCTCCAGTAACCGACCACCTTGATGACGACCGCCAGCGATGCCAACGCCAGGGGCCAGACCATCGGGGCACCGAGTAAAAGCGAGACCATGAACAGGCCACCCCCCACGGCCCGCCCCAGGTTGAACATCACCTCCCGAAGGCCCATGACATCGTCCAACCTCATGCCCGTCTCGGCCACGACGGTGAAGGTGAAGGCCATCAGCATGTAGGCAAAGAAGTACGCAAGGCCCGCCAACAAGCTCCATAGGGCCAGGTCCCCCTCGCCGAATGACACAGCGGCCAGGCAGACCGCCAATCCGATCCCCGACAACAGCATGGGCCGCCACCGTTCACCCCTCCGGTCGGACCATCTCCCCGCAAGGACCGCCGCCACCCCCGACATGATGCCCAGGAAGGCCAAGAACGCCCCGTACTCGGACCCCTGGTCCACCATGCGCAGCGTCCCTATCCAAACAGCGAGCCAGAAGACCCCCTGCCAGAGGCCCTCGAGGAACACCAGGGGCATCACGCGACGCCCCTCGCGGAAGGCCCTGCGAGGGTCGAAGGTCACGGGCTCTCCCCACGGGGTCCGGGCGGCGACGACCACACCGACCACCAGGGCGATGCATGCCACCATGGCGATGACCCAGAAGCCGTACCAGTCCAGGAGGTAGCCCGCGAAGAACGGGAAGATGGCCCCCGCGAGGGCGAACATGGCGAACAGCTGGGTGCTCCTGCCGGCACGGTCGGTGTCGGAGGTCATCCGCATGAAGACCACGTTGTACGGCACCCAGAAGACCATGATGAAGGTCCCATAGAGGACCGCCGCGGCCATGAGGTTCCCGTACCAGGCCACCTCGATGACCACCAGGAGCGCCAGGAGGCGGATGGCCAGTCCTATGGCCATGTAAGGTCCCGCACGGACCGGGCGAAGGAGGGTCACCACCGCGACGCTGGCCCATCCGAACATGATGACGAAGAAGGCCGCGAGGGCGGTCTCCGAGTGACCGGCGTTGTGGGCGTGAAGGTACACGAAGCTCCAGGCGAAGGTCTCCGCGAACAGGTTCGCCAACTGCAGCTGCATGATCCGCCGGTACGACCCGCTCATCGAGCAGCAGCACGCTATCCGACGGCATAAACCCTTGCGGAGGACCCTGTGGAGCGGAGGTCATCATTGTACTGGTTTTGACCTTTGAGGGAGTGGGGACAACATATTTATATAGATGAGGCAACCGTTTGTTTGATTTTATGCGACCATAAACGTAAGGTATATAAACCCCGGTTGACAAAGTATAACATGCCCCCCGATCCCCCGGAATTAGATGTTCCCACAGTCTGATTTTTCCCGTGGAATGGCAGAGGTACAAGCAGCGTGAGCTTCGCCTCCACGGGTCCGGTAGGAGGTCTGAGCCATGAAACGCGATGCCATCAGGAGTTACAGGACGATCCTCGTGGTAGCGAACGCGCTCATCGCCTTCCTCTCCCTCACCAACCTCTTCTTCATCGCGGCGGGCGCCATCTACGTCGAGGGTCCCGAGGCCGACGACCTCCGATCCGAGTCCGACCCCGTCAACCAGACCCTGCTGGTGAGCACCTCGTTCAAGGTGGCCAACTCGGGGATCTACTCCATCAAGCACCTCGACATCGACTCGACCCTGTGCACGGACACGGGCTACTGCCTGGTGGAGTACAACGAACGCGACCTCCGGGTCCCCCCCGGTGAGGAACGCGTATTCCCGGTGTCCGTCGTCATGGAACTGGACAGACTGGCCGACCCGGAGATCCTGAGGCTTCTCGTGGTGGAGGGGGTCTTCGAGCTCAAGGTCAAGGTCCGGGCGGACTACACCATGGGCCTGACCGAGTTCCGGTCCGAAGAGACCATACTCTACCCCTGGGAACCCCCCCTCGCCCAGCTGAAGGACCTCCTGATGGAGGGCAACCTCAGCGCGGCGGTCGAGGAGGCCCTGGGCTGGGCCGGTCCCGTGGTAAGGGGTTGGATCTCCGCCGCCGTCCTCGACGCCTCCATGGCCGAGGGCGAGTGGCGCCACCAGGACCTGAACGGCTGGGGCACCATGGACTACATGCTCCAGCTGAACGAGACGACGGGGAACGGCACCTTCGATGTGCTGATATCGGCCGACCTGGGCGGGTTCACCTGGAACGTCAACGGCACCGTTCCCCTGCGCATCATCGACGGCCAGGTCTACCTTGAGCAGGAGGTGATCGCCGATGTGGCCTAGGGACAGCGACGAGAGCACCTGGGCCAGGGCCACCTGGACGATGCTCTACTACATCGTCATCCCCACGGCCCTCCTCACCACCATCATGTGGCGGTACCCCGAGCTGGACCCCCAGCACTTCATGGAGATGCTCCGCTGGGTGCTCATCATCGGCGTCGCCCTGGTGGGCGTCAACGCCCTCCGCGCGGATCACGGGCACGGCAGCTGGCTCCGCCTCGGCCTGGACGGTGCCTTCGTGACCCTGACCATCGCATGGCTCCTCGGAGTGATGGGGGGCGGGACGGTGCTCGACCAGAGCTGGAACGGGTACGAGTTCTCCATCGACATCAGCAACCTCTTCATCATCGTTGCCTTCCTCGCATCCCTGAACATGGTCTACTACGGCCTGCGCTTCGCCCAGGAGCGGGGCTACATCTCGAAGGGAGATGCGTCTCCCACCGTCGCCGTGGAACCCGGCGTCGTCACGATCGAGTATGCCGACTAGGGCGCTGGCCTCAGATGGGTTCAAAGATACAGGACCCGTCCGGGGGCGGTCGGGGTCCTGTGGACCCCCCTCTCTGTGTCACACACGCCCTCACGGCGACCCGATGCGGTCCTTGGGGACCGCGGGAAGGAGCTGACCGCCCCCGCGGGGACGGTCGCTCCCCTCCCGAAACCCCTTCAGGCTCGATAAGGCCAGGGCTGCTCAGTCAAAAATGGAAAAGGATGAGTCCCAAGAGGGACCCTCCGGCCCGTCCGGGGCCGGCCCGTCGTGACAGTATTCTCTCAGAAGACCCTGAGGCCTGCCGTTCGGGTGGACACGTACCCGCCGCTGGTCCTTTCGCTCCCGTAGAGGGTCATGTTCTCGGAGTTGTAGTGCTCCTCGACATCGACGAACTCGTCGGAGCCACAGAACTGGCAGCGTCCACCGTAGTAGTCAGCACCACAGTGCCTGCATCTCATCGTTCGCATCACTTTGCTCACCTCTTCCCCTCCCGCGGCGGGCCGCCCCACAAGCAGGGATAGGGCCCAGGGGGGGGCCCGCGGGCAGGCGGGGGAGGTTT
>CBDUQW010000151.1:0-4573 GCA_965369625.1 uncultured Thermoplasmata archaeon
GGGGTTGAGGGGGTGGCCCTCGTCCATGGGCTTGTACTCGGCGCCGCCGTAGACCCCGCAGGTTGAGGCGTGGATCATGCGGATGCCATGCTTGAGGACAGCGTCCAGGACGTTGTTAGTGCCGATGACGTTGGTCCTAATGAAGAGGGCCGGGTCTTCGAGGGATTTATCGACGTTGATCTCGGCTGCGAGGTGGATGACCAGGTCGATGTCCTGGACGGCCTTGAAGACCAGGTTGCGCTCCTGCACGCTGCCCCAGACGATTTCGATGTCGGGTTGGCAGTCGACCTCTGCGAGGTTCTTGCGGGATTCTGATGAGGGACTGTTGAGGACGCGGACGGTGTGGCCGTCGGCTACCAGGGCTTCGACGAGGTGGCTGCCCTGGAAGCCGGTGCCGCCGGTGACGAGGATGTTCATACGTGTGCCTCCCTTGGCCGTAAGTGATGTTGGAGGATTCCATCAGTGATATAAATGGATTGGGGAGAGAACGGAGGTCCGACGAGGGAGATACGAGATGGCTCCTGCTGGACCAAGTAAATCCGCGATGATGCAGAATCACCCCCTGATCTCCACCAGCAGGGCGAAGGCCTCGTCTATCCTTCCGAAGTCCTCGAGGAACCTCGCCCCCTCGTCGAACCTCTCCATCGCCGTGTAGTTGGAGAGGATCGTCTCGAAGAGCTTCCCATGACACCCCTTGCAGAACGCGACATCGAGGCCCACAAGGCCGCGCTCTTGGAGAAAGGCCCTCATCCTCATGTTGCTGAACCACAGGTGATGCCCCTAGATGGTCGTGCCAGCTGTCTCGACGCAGGTGGTGTGGAGGAGGCGTCCGCAGCCGGAGCAGGCGACGGCGCGGAACGCGGGGACGGGACACTCGTCCCGTCCCGGGTCGCTTCGCTCCAGGACAGGGTCGCCATGCCGGGACAGGCCGCACGCCCCGCCCCGCTCCGACGCTCTACCCCATGGCTGCGACCATCACGGCCCCGCGGAACCGGTATAGCCTCTCCAGCAGGTCGGGGAACCCCCGCACCTCCACCTCGAACCATGTGAGCAGCAGCTCGGCGACCGCTCCAGCCCCCCAGCCGTCCCTCACCGCCCTCTTTTTCCACCCCGGTGTTCGGCGAGCACCTCGTTCGCGTTCCTGTCGCACTCGGAGATCCATACGTTCCCCCTCGGGACCCAGACGAACCTCACGTCCTCGAATTCGGCCCTCAGGCGACGGACCTCCGCGAGCATCGGCCTCAGATGAGGCTTGGTCACCCGCCACGAGCCATTGATCTGGTTGATGCAGAGCTGCGAGTCCGAGTGGACCCGCACCCTTCCCTTGCTCCGGACCAGGCAATCCTTCAAGGCCTTGACTATCGCCGTGTACTCGGCCACGTTGTTCGTCCGGCGTCCGATGTAGGCCGCGTCCTCGACGAGCACCTCTCCGGACGCCGGGTCCATGATCATCCACGCCGAGGCGGCGGGGCCAGGGTTCGTGGGCCCGGCGGCGCCGTCGGTGTAGACGTGGAGAAGGGGGTGCTCGGGCCCCACGTCCTCCTCGGCCATGGACGGGTATTGGCGAGGCCGTGGGATATATATTGCCTGGACCTTGGGTGAGCCGGCGGAACCGTCGATTGGCCGCGGCGCGTTGGCCATGCCATCGATGTCCGGTCCCTCACGACTGGACGGAACCCCGGTCCCGTCCCGGGTCGCTCCGCTCCAGGACACGGTCGCATCCCTGCCGGGACGGGTCACGCGTCCCGTCCCGCTCTGTCACCGCACCACCCCCTCCCGTCATCGGTTCGGCCCGACAGGGCCATCTGACGCGAGCCCTGTCGGTCCATCACCTTGCCGTCGTGGGCCCGGGGGGGCTGGCCGGAATTAGAATCATCATAGCTGAACAGCTCGACCAACACGATAAGTGGACCTGATCCTCAAGACCTAATCGAGACAATCAGACTCGCCCTTGCGCCTCATCATGCTCGCTGCAACCCCGACGAGCATCGCCAGCAACACGAAGACCCCTCCCAACGCCGGGCTCTCCTCCTCCTTCGTGATGACGACCGTGAACTCGTCCTCGACCGTATACACACCATCGGACACCGTCACCTTGATCGTCCGGGTCCCCGGTTTCAACTTCTTGTAGTCCAGGGTGGGACCGGTCCCAAGGGTGACGCCGTCGGAGGTCCAGGTCACCGTGAGGTCGTCGCCGTCCTCGTCCGTGGCCTCCACGGTGAAGGTGATCATCTTGCCCTCCTTGAACTTGGTACCGTTCGTGGGGGAGATTGAGGTTATCACAGGGGCATCATTGACGTTTTGCACGGTGAATCTGATCAAGACCTGATCAGTGAGTCCCTCGCTATCCTCGGCGGTGATGTTGACCCACCACTCGCCAACCTCCGATTGGGTGGGGGTGAAGGTGATGGTGCCCCACTTTGGGGAGATGTCGAAAAGATCCGTATCGTCCGACCAGGTCACAAAGCGGTCCTCCTCGTCTGTCCCAAGGATATAGAAGTTGTAGGACTGGTCCTCGAACACATCTACAGAAGGTGGCTGGTCAGATGCGATTTCGGGAGGGTCGTTGACCTCGATGACCTCCAGTATGAAGGTCAGAACATCTGTTCCCCCATTGCCATCGTCGACTGTGATGGCGACGTTATGGATGCCGACGTCATCCTGGACCGGTACGAAGGAAATGGACCCCGTTTCGGAATCGATGTCGAAGAGGTCCGTGTTGTCGGACCAAGTAAGTACATCACCATCCGTGTCATCTGCCGAGAGGTCGAGAGTGAAAATCTCATCTTCAAGCGCATCCAGGGATTCAGACACGTCGGACACGATGACCGGTGGGTTGTTCACGTCCGTCACGATGATCGTCACTATATCGATAGCAACGTTGCCTTCGGCGTCGGAGACCTGCAGGGTCACGACGAAGGTCCCGGGAGCTTCGAACCTGTGGGTCGGTTGAACCCCCCAGAGTGTGATGGATTCACCATCAACAAACGACCAGGTCCAATTCACGATGCCGACGTAGTCATTACTCAAGCTCCCGTCGAAAGACACCAGTGTGTCCTCATCGACTGTCAGGTCGGGACCAGCTTCCGCTATCGGTGGGGTCACATCAGTCACAGTGACAATCATCGTGTCGATAGCCCAATTCCCGGCGGCGTCGGTGACGTTGAGCGTCACCTTGTACATCCCAGGGGTGTCGAAGCGGTACGTGGGGGATACGCTGTGGAGGATCTCGGGGGCGCCGTCCTGGAGGGTCCAGGTGAAGTTGACGACGGCCTCGTTGTCCAGGCTGCCGCTGCCGTCGAAGGTGACCAGCGTCCCCTGGTCCACGAACTGGTCAGGGCCAGCGTCCGCCATAGGTGGCGTCACATCCCTCACTGTGACTGTAAGTTCGTCGGTGTCCCAGTTACCGGCACCGTCGGTGACGTTGTGCGTCACCACTAAAACGCCCGGGTCCTCGAACAGGTAGGTGATCAGGGCGCCATGGAGGGTGGTGGGGTGGCCGTCGTTGAAGGTCCACTCGTAGCTGACTATGCCGATGTCATCGCTGCTGCTGGCTCCGTTGAGCATCACGTCGGTGTCCTCATCGACGGTGATGTCCGGACCTGCGTAGGCCGCGGGCACCCCCCCGTCCTGCCACTGGAGGAGGGGGTACGTGACGTGTTCAACTATCAGCCATACGTCGTCGAAGTCCCATCCGGCATCCGAGAAGGTGGCGCGGTTCTTCATCTCGGCCGTGGTCATCCCGGTGCCTCCCCCGGACGAGGCCTGGACAGAGGTCTCCATGTCCCAGAAGCAGCCGGTTACGGTATCTCGATTGTTCGTCGCTATCAGACCGCCAGCGATTTGGATTGCATCTACCATACCAGCAGAATAGCACCGCGTCACGCTTCCCCTCGTACTATAGCCAACCAATCCGCCGACGTTGTTGCTCCCGCTCACTTTCCCCCAGGCGAACGAATCGTCCAATGTCCCCTCACCGTGTTTTCCAACGAATCCTCCAACGTTTTCATGGCCGGAAACATCACCTAGAGCGAATGAGGTTCGAATCACACCCCAGCGGTTCTCACCCACGAGCCCTCCGACGCAGTCGTTCCCACTCACATTGACAGAGGCATACGATGTGTCGACTTGTACGTACGCGCAGTTTCCGACCAGCCCTCCGACAGAGTCCCACCCGGAGACGTTCCCAGAGGAGTATGAGCCCGAGCAATTGCCCCTACTAAAATGCCCTATGAGGCCACCTGTGTCATTCTGCCCGGTCACCTCCATTTCAACCCATGAGCCCTCTATAGAACCCTCTTGGATAACGCCCACAAATCCACCAACGCTATTCACCCCCGTTACCATCCCAACAGCCCGGGAGTTATTTATCACTCCGGCATTAAGGCCCACAAAGCCACCAATGTAATTGTTACCCGTCACCTCTCCCTCGAAGGATGAACCTGAGATCACGCTGCCATGGACCATACCCATGAACCCGCCAATCCTGTCCCCTCCATTAATCCTTCCTGACGCGTGGGCCTTGGGACAATATCTACGCTGACCCCTTCCGAGGCCAGTGATGTGTGATGTC
>CBDUQW010000152.1:0-4564 GCA_965369625.1 uncultured Thermoplasmata archaeon
AAGAATTCGGTCATTGATTATGGCCGTGATATACTATGTCACGCTAAACAAATACGAATATTATTATTTCAGGATTCCATTCTTTCATTCAGAATCTATTATTATTAATCTGTAGCCAGTGTTCTAACCCGTATAATAATTGTATTCAAAGGGTAAGTTGGGTCCGGAGACGATACGGCATGTATCAACCCGGTAGCATGCTACGTAGCATGCTACCCAATATTATCCAATAAATTATTATGTTGTAAATATATAATCTATTATTTATTATTATCGCAGGTGTGGAACGAGGCATCGCAAGTTCTCCGCCCGCGTTGCCCACAGCATCTTCTCGCCCTCCTGAAGGTCCCGCTCCCTCTCCTCCCATGCGAGCACCTGGTCCCTCCAGGCGGCGTCCCTCAGGTGGCCGATGGCAGCCTAATAATCCGACCTCGCCCATCCATCTGGAAGGGCTTCTCCGCCGCTTGTCCCTTCATTCAACCTGTCGATGATATCCTGGACGTCTTCACCCTTCCTCAACGACCAGATGGCAGTTTTCAGCAGCCGGTCAACCCTCTCCCTTTCCCTATCCGTTCGAGGCACGACGCTCCTCTGGCTCGCAACCCATCGGATTAGTTTCCTCGCCACCTGCAGCTCCTTCCTCCTCTTGAGATAGAATGCAATGTTCCACAGGATCGAGAGGAACATCGTGAGAGACAGCATGAAAAGAACTGCGTCATTGACCACCCCGATTCCATTTTGGATGTAGGGAATGATTGGGACCCATAGCTCTGCGAAGATGAAGGCTATACCCAAGACGAACAGAGTGAAAATAATAGCATCAATAGCATGCTCCCAACTGACACCCCGACCTCTATCCATTCTTCTCTCCTTCTGTTGAGAGCCATGGCTGAATCGCCTGGAATGGCCGTTATGTACCATCAGACCACCAGCCTGTCCACCTTGGCCTTGAACTCATCCTCCGAGAGGATGCCGTCCCTCCAGAGCTGGACGAGCACCCTCATCCTCTCCTGCAAGCCGGAGCCATCATCCTTGGTGCTCTTCTTCTTGGCCTGACGGCTCAGCCTCAGCTCCTCAGCCCTCCGATGGTCCCTCGGTGTGACTGCGAAGTAGCACTGGTAGGTCATTGCCATGTCCTGGTGACCAGCCCGCCTCTGGATGATGACAGGGTCGTGGCCCTGCCGGCGACAACCCAGAGCTGGCCGACGAGCTGCTCGGCTATATCCTGGAGGGCATGAAGCGGGCCGCCACCGATCTGGTGGCGGAGATGGAGTACTATGGCGACCCCGAGCCCGAGGTGGGTGCCTACTGCATAGTGCTCGACGGTGCTGGGAAGTCCGCTGCGGTGACCCGGACCACGAGCCTCAGACGGACCACCTTCGACGATGTCGACGAGGAGCACGCGTTCTGGGAGGGGGAGGACGACCGGACGTTGGAGAGCTATCGTCGGGAGCACATCAATTACTTCACCCGGCTGGGAAAAGCCCTGGGGTTCGAATTCTCCGAGGACATGGAGGTCGTTCTTGAGAGGTTCGAGTTGGTCTACCCAGTGACCGACCGATGATAAGGGTTGTCGGCACGTCTCGGAAAAAGGATGCCGACGATCATCAGATCCGGACCTTCTCAGTATCGTCGGCGAGGTAAGGAAGGTGCCCAAGCTGCCTTGGATGGAGTGATGGAATGGTGGGCCCGCCCAGATTTGAACTGGAGTCCATGGCTCCCAAAGCCACGAGGATGGACCAAGCTACCCCACGGGCCCACGGGGGGTTGGCCTCCGTAGTGCGAGAAGTGCTATTTAAGGTTGCGCGCCCGGATCCATTCCTGTCGTTCACACGAAGTGATATCCAGTGGCCACGTAGGCGCACTTCTCCCCCGCCTCCAGGGACTGGAGGATCTCCGCCACCGTGCGCACCGCGTCCCGCAGGTGGGCATGGGCCTCGTCCACGTGGCGGCCCAGCTCCGTCGTGTCCCCCCGCAGGACCTCCCGCCACATCGCGGGCTCCCGACGGGTCATCTCCGAGGCGGCCGCGGTGAGGAGGAGGTCCCGGAGCAGCCTGGAGGTCTCGAGGTAGCGGGCGTGGAAGTCCTCCACCATCCACTTCATGGACTGGGACCTGGCATCGTGCTCGAAGTCGTAACCGACCAGGTCGTCGAGCTTTATCCGAACGGTCTTCTCCAGGGAGAGGTCCGTGCGCTGCTGGTAGGTCATCCACCGGTCCTCCTTGTAGGTCTCCACGTCGGGGATGAGGGGTGTGAAGACGGAGGGTCGTTCGAGGGCGGAGAGGGCGATGGCCAGGGACGGGACGAACCCATACGGGTCGATCTCGAGGACGGCAGCGCCCGGGTCCTTGTCCCGGAGGTCCAGCACGACGCCCATGGTCGAGGGCACCGTCTCGTGCCGGCAGACCGAGCGCAGCAGGAAGGCGTAGAGCAGCCGCGAGGCGTCCGCGTGCAGGAGAGGGCGTACCTCGGGGGTCGCCCTTGCTGCCAGGCCATGGAGCTCGGCTGCCTGGGAAAGACATGCGCACGACGTCTGCACGTACCGGTTGCGCCAGTCTTCATTGGCGAGGTCCAGCAATCTGAGGGGCGTGGGCACCACCTGCTCGGCGCCCTCCAGGTAGAAGGGCTCATCCGACGCCATGGCCTCCATCATCTCGGTGTAGGAGGTCCGCTCCTCCATCGAGGCCACGATGGCATGCAGGTGCCGCTGGTACCCGTAGGGCAGCCGATGCTCGGACAGGAGGTCCCAGATGTCCACGTCCTCCCGCATCCGGCGGAGCTCGTTCTCCAGCTCCGCGACCCTGTTGACCATCTCGTAGGGCACGGCGCCCCCCATGGGCGGGCGGGGTAATAAGGCGTACGGATGACCCACTTCCGGTCACCCTCCCGAAAGCCTTATGGACCCTCTCCGCCGTGTTCGTGGCGCATGTTCCGGGTGGGCACGTCGGGCTTCTCGTACGCGGACTGGAAGGGCTACTTCTATCCCAAGGGCATCCAGGAGAGGGACATGCTGGCCTTCTACGCGGACCGCTATCCCATGGTGGAGATCAACTCCACCTACTACAAGGTGCCCTCGGCCAAGAACATGGAGACCATGGCATCGAAGGTCCCCCCGGAGTTCGAGTTCGTCATCAAGGCCCACCGGTCCATCACCCACGAGCGGGTCGAGCCCGATGAATCGCTGCCGCCGTTCCTCGAGGCCATCGAGCCCATCAACGAGGCGGGCAAGCTGGGGTGCCTGCTGTTCCAGTTCCCGGGCTCCTTCCGCCACTCGGAGGAGAACACCTCCTTCCTGGTCGACCTCCGCGACAACCTCCCCCGGGCCTGGCCCTCCGTGGTTGAGTTCCGGCACAGCTCCTGGCTGCGGGGGAGGATGTACGAGGCCCTCACCGCCATGGGCCTGGGCTTCGTCAACTGCGACATGCCCTCCATCCGGGGGCTCATGCCGCCCACGGACGTGGTGACCTCTGACATCGGCTACGTGAGGCTCCACGGGCGGAACACCGGCTCGTGGTACGACCACGACCAGGCCTGGGAGCGGTACGACTACCTTTACTCCGACCAGGATATCGTGGAGTGGGTCCCGAGGCTGATGGACATCGCCAGGAGGGCCAGCAAGACCTACGTGGTGTTCAACAACCACCCCCGGGGTCAGAGCGCCCAGAACGCCGACACCATGAGGAGGAAGCTGGCGGAGGCGGACCCGGGCTCGGACTTCGTCACGGGCCTGGAGCTGGCCCGCAAGCAGACCAACCTGGACGGGTTCTAGCCACCGGGGATGAACGGCAACCTTTTTCACCCCTAGCACCAATCCATTCCTCGACCCGTCAACACGGCGGGCATGGGGTAACGGGTTGACCTCGATGATGGACGACGGGGAGGACGGGGGACAGGTCTTCGATGGCTCGGGAAGGGTCGTGCGCATCCATCGCAGGGCCCGGAGGGCCAGGCTCGCGGGGCTCTATCTTATCATGGTGCCTGCGATCATGGCCTTCTTCATCTTCATCGGCTATCTCCGTTGGGGAGCGACCATTGGCGAGAGTGTCTTCGTCATCTTCGTGCTGGCCCTCTATGGTTGGGGTGCATGGGTCTACATGACCAGGAGAACAAGACCCCCCTGCTCCATCGACCTTTCCAGGGATTCCATCAGCCAGTACGAGGGGGAGACCCTCGAGACGCAGATCAGGTTCAGCTCCACGGTCAATGTGGACATCGTCCTCGAACGCTACACGAAGGACGTTAAGTACGGGCACCTATTCGGATACCGATTCTCGAAGGGGGAGGATGTCATCAATTTCACCGCAGCTGACGACTGGGAGCTGTGGGACATCCAGGCCATGCGAGGTCCCATCTTCGAGGTGGTCGACATCCACAGGATGAAGCAGGGGACCGCCATGAAGGACTACAGGGAGGCCCTGGCGGGTGGGATCCCCAAGCGCCACCGGAGGGGGCCCTTCTAATCGGCTAGGTTGACTTTGAAACCTTTTTATGAACCGGAACTGACGCAAGCTGCAGGGGAGTGGAACGGCCACTACAAGCGCAAGATGGTCAAGGTGGTGTTGAC
>CBDUQW010000153.1:0-4537 GCA_965369625.1 uncultured Thermoplasmata archaeon
CTGCCCCTGCACCGCCTGCGCCAGCACCGCCAGAGCCTGTTCCGCCAGCACCCGAGCCCGCCGCTCCAGCACCGCCTGCGCCAGCACCGCCTGTCCCGGAACCCGCTGCTCCTGCACCCCCGGCGCCCGCGCCACCCGCGCCCCAGCCACCAGGGATACCGCCCCCGGAGCCCACCGGTGGTGGGGACGACTTCGCCTTCGTCGAGGAGGAGGGCGACTTCGGTGAGTTCACCGAGGACATGGGCGACTTCGAGGTCGTCGAGGAGCAACCTCCCGAGAAGAGGCCCCCGCCGCAGCAGTGACCGGTCCCCTCGGTCATCTTCCCATGATCCAGAGCCCAGGCTCTGGGCTGTCCCGATACCGCTCCAGAAGGGGATGGATAGGTAGCCCCGGGCAGATTCGAACTGCCGTCACCGGCTCCAAAGGCCGGTATGATTGGCCGCTACACCACGGGGCTGTCCGCTGGCATGACACCGATTGTCGGATTTAACCATTGCGGCCTCAGAGGTCCGTCCTGATGCCCAGCTGCGAGAGGACCTCCCGCCGCTCCTCCTCGGTGATGGTCCCCCTCTCCAGCGCCAGGTCCAGCACGGGCACGCCCAGCTCGACGGCCTCCTTCGCCAGGGCCGCTGCCTCCAGGTAGCCGATCCTCGGTGCGATGAGGGTGGCGATGGCCGGGTTGCGCATCACGATCTCCGTGGTCCGCTCCTCGTTGGCCT
Source organism: uncultured Thermoplasmata archaeon (assembly GCA_965369625.1). GTDB lineage: Archaea > Thermoplasmatota > DTKX01 > DTKX01. The sequence goes on from CBDUQW010000153.1 coordinate 720, forward strand.
CGATGCCACGGATCCCCCGCTCGGTGAAGGTGGGGAGGTAGTTTATGAGGTACTGCATCGACGCGAGGACGGCATGGATCATGCCAGGCATCATCACGTTGAGCTCCATCTGGCCCGCCTGGGCCGCCATGGCCACGGCCAGGTCGTTGCCCACCACCTGGAAGCACACCATGTTCAGGCACTCGGCCATCACCGGGTTGACCTTTCCGGGCATGATGGAGGAGCCCGGTTGCACGGGGGGTAGCTTGACCTCCGCGAGACCCGAAGTGGGACCCGAGCCCAGGAGGCGCAGGTCGTTGGCGATGCGGATCAGCTCCAGGGCAAGGGACCGCAGGGCGCTAGAGTACACCACGATGGCCTGGCGGCTCTGCATGGCCTGACGCATGTCCTCGGCGGGTCGCACGTCGAGGCCGGTCATGCGGGAGATGTGACCCATGGCGACCTCGCGGTAGCGGGCATGGGCGTTGGTGCCGGTGCCCACGGCGGTGCCGCCCAGGGGGAGCTCCAGCAGACCGTCCCTCGCCTGGCCCATGATGTCCCGGGAGCGCTCGAGGGCCACCGCGTAGGCCGCGAACTCGTTGCCCAGGGTGGTGGGGACCGCATCCTGGAGATGCGTACGGCCGCTCTTGACCACCTCGCGGAACTCCTCGCCCTTCACCCGGAGCGCCAGGGCCAGCTCGGCGACGGCCGCGTCCAGCTCGGGGTGGAGCAGCAGGATGGCCAGGTGCATCGCCGTCGGGAAGGTGTCGTTGGTCGACTGGGCCATGTTGACGTGGTCGTTGGGGGACATCGCATCCAGGTCACCGGGTCGACGACCCATCAGCTGGAGGGCGCGGTTGGCCAGGACCTCGTTCACGTTCATGTTGAAGCTGGTGCCCGCGCCCGCGTTGATGGGATCGACGACGAAGTGCTCCCGGTGCGCGCCGCCAAGCACCTCGTCGGCGGCGGCCACGATGTGCCGTGCCCGCTCCTCGTCCAGCTCGCCCAGCTCGCTGTTGGCCAACGCGGCCGTCCTCTTGATGATCACGTAGGCCTCGATGAACCTGGGATGGACCTGGAGGCCCGTGACGGTGAAGTTCTCGACCGCCCGGGCGGTCTGGGCGCCGTACAGTGCCTCCGCGGGAACCTCGACGGTGCCAAGGGAGTCGCGTTCCGTCCTGGTCCCCTCGCCGTCCACCATGCTCACACCACCTCGCGCTCGATGGGAGGGAGTTTCTCGGCGTCCTTCTTCAACTTCCGGATCGCACCGCCAGGGGCGACGTTGCGGGGGCAGACCTTGACGCAGTTGTAGATGAGGTCGCAACCCTCGATGCCCTCCTCGGAGTACAGCAGCTCCAGGATGCCGTCCCTGCGCACGTCCCTCGGGTCCTCGTAGAACCTCCTGGCCTTGGCCAGGGCCGCCGGTCCCAGGAAGTCCTGTTCCTCGTGAACGACCGGGCACGAGCCGCTGCACAGCCCGCAGAGCATGCAGCCCACCAGTCGGTCCAGCTTGATGACGTCCTCGTGGTCCATGAGCCTCTCGCGACCGTTGGGGGCCGGGCCCTCCGGGACCAGCCAGCCCTCCACCTCCTCCAGGGCTTCCCAGAAGCGGGTCATGTCCACCACCAGGTCCCGGGTGACGGGGAAGTTGGGGAGGGGTTCGACCAGGACCTCCGTCCCGGGGTCCCATTCCGGCACCTCCTTGTCCATCGGACCGAAGACCTCGATCCTGGGGGGGTCCGCCTCCATGACCTCCCTGAGCTGGGTCCTGCAGGCCAGTCGCGGCACCTTGTTGATCAGCATGGCACAGCTGCCGCATACGGCCCCGCGACAGCTGTACCTGAAGGCCAGCGAGCCGTCCTGGGTGTCCTGGATCTCGAACAGGGCACCGAGGACCGTCTGGCCGGGCACGTCCTTGACGTCGAAGACGTCGTACCTGGGTTCGGGGTCGCGGCCGGGCTCGTACCGCATTATCCGGAGCCTCATCAGTACACACGCTCCTTGACCTCGAAGATGCCCAGGGTGGGCGGCTCGTACTCCAGCCGTGGTCCCTCCCCCTCCATGTAGGCCATGGTGTGGACGAGCCACGTCCCGTCGTCCCTGTCCGGGAAGTCGGTGCGGAAGTGGGAGCCCCTGCTCTCCTCCCTGGCGATGGCGCCCAGGGCAACCACCTCGGCCAGCTCGAACATGTACTCCACCTCCAGGTAGCCCGTCAGGGCCTGGTTGTACACGTTCCCGTGGTAGTCCACCCCCGCCTCGGCCATCTTTGCCTTGAGACGCCGGAACTTGTCGAGGCCCGCCTCCATGGTGGGACCGTCGCGGTACACACCGAAGTGTTGGAACATGACCTCGCGCATCTCCTCCTTGAGCACCCCGGGCCGGATGTCGGAATCGCGGGTCAGGATCTCGTTCATCCTCGCGACCTCCTCCCTGAGGGCCGACTCCATCTGGGGCTCGCCCGGTTCCGGGGCCGTCTCGGCTTGGGCAGCCGCCGCCATCCCGGCACGCCTTCCGAAGACCAGGGTCTCCAGCAGGCTGTTGCCTCCCAGACGGTTGGCGCCGTGGACGCTTACGCACGCGACCTCCCCCGCGGCGAAGAGCCCGGTCACCTCGGTGACGCCGTCGGAGTCGCAGGCCACACCTCCCATGGAGTAGTGCTGGCCCGGCTGGACGGGGATGGGGGTGTCTATCGGGTCCAGGCCCGCGAAGTGGAGGCATATCTCGCGTATGCCCGGCAGGCGCTCCTTGATGCGGTCCGCGCCCAGGTGGGTTATGTCCAGGTGGACGTAGGGCTTCCCGTCGATCCCCCGTCCCTCGTCTATCTCCGTCTGGATCGACCTGGCCACGATGTCCCGGGGCGCCAGCTCCATCGCCTTGGCGGCGTACCGCTCCATGAACCGCTCGCCCTTGGAGTTCTTGAGGTAGCCTCCCTCGCCTCTCACGCCCTCGGTGATCAGGATGTTGGTGCCGTACAACGTGGTCGGGTGGAACTGGATGAACTCCATGTCCTCCAGCGGGACGCCCGCCCTGTAGGCCAGGGCCCCTCCGTCGCCGGTGTTGATGACGGCGTTGGTGGACCGGGCGAACACCCTCCCGTAGCCGCCGGTGGCGATGATGACCGAGCGGGCCTGGATCGAGTGGAGCTGACCCTCCTTGACATCCAGGGCGATGAGCCCCTCGCAGCGACCGCCGGTGACGACCAGCTTGGTCACGAAGAACTCGTCGTACACCTGGATGCCGTCACGGAGGGCGGTCTCGTACAGGGTGTGGAGCAGGTAGTGGCCGGTGCGGTCCTGGGCGTAGGCGGTGCGGGGGTAGCCCGCTCCCCCGAACGGTCGCTGGGCGATGCGGCCGTCCTCCGCCCTCGAGAACACCGTTCCCCAGTGCTCCATCTCCCGGACGCGGTCCGGGGCCTCGGTGGTGAGCACCATGACCGCGTCCTGGTCCGCCAGGTAGTCGGAGCCCTTCACGGTGTCGAAGGCGTGGTTCTCGATGCTGTCGTCCTCGCGGAGGGCGGCGTTGATGCCTCCCTGGGCGGCGACGGAGTGGGACCTGAGGGGTTGCACCTTGGTCACGATGGCCACGTTCGCGCCGGTCTCGGCGGCCGCCAGGGCTGCGCGGAGGCCCGCCAGTCCACCACCTATCACCACCACCTCGTGGGACAGGTGCTCCTGGGCGCCCTCGAATCCTCCCGTGGAACTGCTCAATGGAACGTCATCCGAGCCTGCCATCGGAATCCCCCAGCATCGAAGGATACGCATCGCATTTAGATGTTTTCCAGTACGCAGTACTTCCGCGTGTCTCCACAGTTCCATCCGTGGAAATGATGACAAGGGGTA
>CBDUQW010000154.1:0-4510 GCA_965369625.1 uncultured Thermoplasmata archaeon
CCCCGGTGACGGGGGGGCAAACCTATAGAATTTCGCAGGTCTGCAACAAGCTATACGAAATTCAAGATACAACAATCCATATTGTGTTGAGTGATTGGAGGGTGACATCTACGAGCATTGATCTGGGTCCAGATACCGATGAGAATAAGGAGAAGATTAACAAGTTGAAAGGGTTAATCGATAGCAGTATACCTATGGAGAAATAATCTAAGTATGGGGTGCTAACCTAGAGCAGATAGATTGTAAGGATGACCCAGAGGACAATATTCAATGACGACCCTCAATAACAATCTAGAATTTCAATGGAAGCCTATCGGGCACAAGCCATTAATTCCACTTTCATATAGTCTTATAATTACTTTATTCGTTCTCTATTTGTTAATTGTCGAACGAGCAGTGACACTGTTAATTGTATTATTGTTTATCTTATCTATAGTTATTTTATTCAATGGCACATTTCATTATTTATATATACGAAATGGCGAGGCCAATTCATTTCTATTGAAACCAGATGATATTAGTAAGATCGCTGTCAATGAAATCTTAGAAAGAGAGTTGAATCTGTATCGTATCAGATATCCTTATGATTATCTTATCACACTAAATAATTACGTATATATTTTTAAAAAGTGTAGAAATGCTCGAATTAATTTTAATTATAATGAGCGTACAAATAGGCTGAATATACTAATCTCCAGGGATACGATACCTTATAAAAAGAAAATCCAAGATGTCATTAACGAATGTTTCTCTGAATAGGTCTATACCGACAATCCTGGAACCTACCGAATCTCCCGATTGTCAGCATCATTTTTCTGAGACCTGCCAACAATCCTTATTGTCTACCTTCCTATCCATTTTTCTGCTATTAAGGCGAATAAAACAAGATATCACCCCAAAACACCCCTACAACACAACGTAGCTTTCGGAGTGCCCAGCCCCTCCCCTGCTCCGAAAGGTTATTGCCCCGCAATCCGTTCCCGCCGCTGAGGTGAGGAGAACGCACGCGCTGGACCCACTGTTCACGCCCGCCAGCATTGCCGTGGTGGGCGCCTCCAACAAGGAGGGGAAGGTGGGCTTCCTGGTGGTGCGCAACCTCCTGGATTCCGGCTACCAGGGTCCCATCTACCCCATCAACCTCAAGGAACCCGAGGTCCAGGGGCTGAAGGCCTATCCGAGCCTGTCCGATATACCTGGCACCATCGACATGGCCATCAGCTGCGTGCCAGCCCGCTTCGTCCCCAGCGTCATCAGGGAGGCGGGGGAGAGGGGCGCCAAGAGCGGCGTCATCATCACCGCGGGCTTCTCCGAGGTGGGCAAGGACGGCAAGGACCTGGAGCGGGAGGTGGAGGACATCGCCGAGGACTTCGGCATGCGCCTCCTGGGCCCCAACTGCCTGGGCCTGGTCAACACCCAGCACAGCATGAACGCCACCTTCGCGTCCCGCACCCCCAGGGAGGGCGGTCTGGCCATCATCTCCCAGTCGGGGGCCGTGTGCGTCAGCGTCCTCGACTGGGCCGAGCAGAACCGGGTGGGTTTTTCGAAGTTCATCTCGGTGGGCAACAAGCTGGACATCGAGGAGTCCGACCTGATAGACTACCTCAGGTCCGACGACCCGACGCGGATGGTCATGATGTACATCGAGCACATCAGGTCCGGTCGGGAGTTCATCGAGGCGGCCAAGGGCGCCACGAGGAAGAAGCCGGTGCTGGCCCTCAAGTCCGGCAGGACCGAGGCCGGGGCGAAGGCGGCATCCTCCCACACCGGCGCCATCGCGGGTGCGGACTCGGTCTACGAGGCCGCCTTTCGGAAGGCGGGCATCATGCGCGTCCGTCGCCTGACGGAGTTCTTCGACTTCGCGAAGGCCTTCACCCAGCTTCCCCTGCCCAAGGGAGGTCGCGTGTCCATCGTCTCCAACGCGGGGGGTTTCGCCGTGGTGTCCTCGGATGCGGTGGCGGACGAGCCCGAGCTCCAGATGGCCTCCTTCACCAAGGGGACCCTGGACCTGCTCTCGGAGAAGCTTCCCGCCGAGGCCAACATCTACACCCCCGTCGACGTCCTGGGAGACGCCCGGCTGGAGCGGTACCAGGTCTCCATCGAGGCGATGCTGGCGGACGACAACGTGGACGCCATCGTGGTCATCATGGCGCCCGTGGGCGCCACCATGGTCGCCAGCATCGCCCAGTACATCGCGGACCTGGGCGAGCACCTGGAGAAGCCCATCGTGACCTGCCTCATGGGTGGCGCCGACATGGAGGTCGGCGTGAGGATACTGCGTGAGAGCAGGGTGCCCAACTTCGACTCGCCGGAGCGGGCCATCCAGACGCTGGGGGGACTGGCGAGGTTCGTCAGTTTCGCCTCCTCGCCGGAGCCCGGCCCCCCGGTGCTGATGACCGGTGACCGCGATGCGGTGCAGTCCGCCATCGACGCCGTGCTGGACCAGGGCCGTCTGTCCATGTCCGAGGAAGAGGGCTACCAGCTGCTCCGGGCCTACGACGTGCCCGTCCCGCCGACCCAGGTGGCCCGGACCGCCGAGGAGGCGGTGGAGATCGCCCGCGGGATGGGCCATCCCGTGGTCCTCAAGGTGGCCTCGGCGGACATCGCCCACAAGTCCGACGCCGGGGGCATCGCCGTGGGCATGGACTCGGACGAGTCCGTAAGGGACAACTTCCTCTACATCATGCGCACCGTGCGCCAGCGGATGCCCCGGGCGCGGGTCGACGGTGTCACCGTCCAGAAGATGGTCAAGGGTCGGGAGGTCATCGTCGGCATCAACCGCAACGACACCTTCGGTCCCGTGGTCACCTTCGGCCTCGGGGGCATCTTCGTGGAGATCCTCAAGGACGTCTCCACCCGCATCGCGCCCCTGACACGGGCGGACATCCGCTCCATGATAACAGAGATCAGGTCATTTCCAATCCTCGCGGGTGCCAGGGGGCAGAGGCCTGCCGACCTGGACGCCCTCGAGGACCTCATCGCGCGTGTGACCCAGATCGCCATCGACTTCCCCGAGGTCCAGGAACTGGAGGTCAACCCCCTCCTCCTGGGCGAGGAGGGAGAGGGCGCCTGGGCCGTGGACGCGCTAATCACCCTACGGGGGTCCGAGGAATGAAAACCCTCATAATCGCATCAGTGAACCGAGAGTCCGGAAAGACGCTTGTAGCCCTGGGCATCGCCCTGAACGACCCGGGCAAGGTGGAGTACATCAAGCCCATAAGGGGCTCCCTCACGAAGGTCGGTGACAAGGTCATAGAGGCCGACGCCTACCTCGTCCGCGAGGTCCTGGGCCTGGAGGGGTCCGGCAAGGAGATCTCCCCCATCGCCCTCGAGCTGCACAAGGACGTGGACGTGGACGACCTGGTGGGGCACATCCGGTCCCTGGCCGAGGGGTCGGACCTGCTCCTGGTCGAGACGGGCAAGACCGCCGAGATGGGCCTCACCAGGGGCATCTCAGCCTTCGACATCGCGGCCAACATGGGAGAGCCCCTCGTGCTGATCACGGACGCCGACCCCTTCCACCTGGACACCGTGGTCATGATGTGCGAGTTCGCCAAGACCAGGGACGTTTCGGTCCGTGGCGTCATCGTCAACAACGACAGGGACGGCATGCTCGCCGACGCGCTGCGCGCGCGAGACATCCCGGTGCTGGGGGTCATCCCCCACGAGCCAAGGCTGCGCACCTTCCGCGCCCGGGAGATCCTCGAGGAGGTGGGCGGCGAGTGCGTGGCAGGCTCCTCTGGCCTGGACCGGCAGGTGGAGAACGTGGTCATCGGGGCCATGACGGTGGACACCGCCCTGACCTTCATGCGCCGCATCCCAAGGAAGTGCGTCATCACCGGCGGCGACAGGTCGGACCTGCAGCTGGCGGCCCTCACAACGGACGTCTCGTGCCTGGTGCTCACCGGGGGCATCAGGCCCAACTCCCACGTGATGGCCGAGGCCCACGAGAAGGGGGTGCCCGTCATCGTCATCAGCGGCCACACCTACCAGGTGGCCGAGCGCTTCGAGCACCTGGAGTCGCGCATCAACCCCGCGGACGACGAGGTCATCACCCTCATCAAGGACCTGGTAGGGAAGAACGTGGACATCAGTTCATTTCATTAGCGGCTGTGGTGAATTCGGTCTTGGGCAACCGTATGTACCACGTGTCCCCGTCGACCTCGTGACCGACCGAGGACCAATCGATGGGCTGCAGGAAGTGTAGGTGGTAGATCTTCTTCCTGATGACGATACCTCTGTACTCCAGGCCTCTCGATTCATCCTTGACAAAGACAGAGATGCAGATCAGTTCGAGGTGGTTCTCCGTACCCTCGTACCTGAACTCCCTCCGCACCCTCTTGTCCAACGTGGCCAACACCTCGTAATGATCATCGTGGTCGTGCACGAAGAGCGCCGATATCATGGGCCTGTAGGCCTCATCATTGATTCATAGCGATTTCTTTCATTATTTCTGAGGGCCAGCGTATGTTTTTTACCCCAACGTGAATCGATAGTCTCCCAACAAACGCAC
>CBDUQW010000155.1:0-4510 GCA_965369625.1 uncultured Thermoplasmata archaeon
CGGCTCAGGCTCGGGTTCCGGCTCGGGTTCCGGCTCAGGCTCCGGCTCCGGCTCAGGCTCGGGTTCCGGCTCCGGATCCGGCTCAGGCTCGGGCTCGGGCTCCGGTTCCAGTTCCGGTTCCGGCGCGGGTTCCGGCTCGGGTTCTAGCTCGGGCTCCATCTCGGGTTCTGGCTCCGGTTCCGGTTCCGGCGCGGGTCCGGGCTCATGTACTATTGCATGCTCGAACTTGGTACCCATCTCGCTCTCCATGTGCTCGAGCAGTGGCTGGGGGAACCTGTACCCACAGTACATGCAGAACTTCATCGGGGTCGTGAGCTTCTTGCCGCAACTCGGGCAGAACACCATGGGTACACCACGTGCCAGATTCGGACCAGCGTTCTTATATTTGCCGCTGCGCCTCCAGGTTCCTAGAGGACTACTTGGGCACCTTGGCCCAATCGTCCAGGAACTTCTGGATGCCAATGTCGGTCAGCGGGTGCGAGAGCATCTGCTTGAAGGTCTTGTACGGTATGGTCGCTATGTGGGCGCCCATAAGGGCTGCATCGACCACATGCAGGGGGTTGCGGACCGATGCGACGATGACCTCGGTCTCCAGACCGTAGTTCTCGTACAAGGCCACGATGGTGTGGACCAGCTCCATGCCCACGTGGCTTATGTCGTCCAGTCGACCTACGAAGGGGCTCACGAAGGACGCCCCCGCCTTGGCCGCCAGCAGGGCCTGGGAAGCCGAGAATATGAGGGTCACGTTGGTCTTGATGCCCTCCCTGGCGCAACCCGCGGTCGCCTTCAGTCCCTCGTCGGTCATGGGTAGCTTGATGGTCACGTTCTGATGCCACTGGGAGTACTCCCTCGCCTCCCTCAGCATGCCCTCCGCGTCAAGGCTCACGGCCTCGGCGCTGATGGGGCCGTCCACTATCTCGCAGATCTCCTCGATGACCTGGCGGAAGTCCCGGCCCTCCTTCGCGATGAGGGAGGGGTTCGTGGTGACGCCCTCCAGGACGCCCCAGCTGGCCACCTCGCGTATGTGCTCCACGTTGGCGGTGTCTATGAACAGCTTCATTCCTATCGCTCCTTGTCCCGTTGTCCTCAAATCCTGTGCTTCATCACGTCCTTGGCCGTCTTGACCAGGTTGTCCGAGGTGAGTCCGTATGCGTGCATCAGCTCCTCGACCTCGCCCGACTGGCCGAAGACGTCCTGCACACCCACCCGCTTGACGGGCACCCGGTACCTCTCGGCGGTGACCTCGCAGACCGCGCTGCCCAGGCCCCCGATGATGGAGTGCTCCTCCGCCGTCACGATGGCCCCGGTGTCCTTCGCCGCCTTCTTGATCGCCCTGGCGTCGATGGGCTTGATGGACGACATGTTGATGACCCGGGCCGAGATGTTCTCCTTCTCCAGCGCCTCCCGGGCCTTCAGCGCCTCGCCCACCATGATGCCGCAGGCGATGATGGCCACATCGTCACCATCGGCCAGGGTGTTGGTCTTGCCCAAATGCCATGGAGTGCCAGGCTCCAGGATGTCGGGGACCTCGGACCTGCCCATCCTCATGTAGAACGGGCCCGGGATGTTGAGTATCGACTCGGTGATGGCCTCGGTCTCGGTGCCGTCGCATGGCACGACGACCCTCATGTTGGGCAGCACGCGCATGAGGGCGATGTCCTCGGTGGTCTGGTGGGAGGCGCCGTCACCCCCCACGGTGACGCCGGCATGGCTGGCGATTATCTTGACGTCCAGGTTGGGGTACGCGATGGACTGGCGGATCTGGTCGTACGCCCTCCCGGTGGCAAAGATGGCAAAGGTGGAGGCCACCACCACCTTCCCCGTGGTCGCGAGTCCGGCGGCCACGCCCATCATGTTCGCCTCGGCGATGCCCATGTTCCAGAACCGGTCGACGCACGCCTCCACCTTGGCGAAGTACGAGGTCCTGGTCGAACCGGACAGGTCGGCGTTGAGGGCCACGATGTTCCGGTTCTTGGTGCCGCACTCGGCCAGGGTGTTGCCGAAGACGTCCCGCTGCCGCCTGTTCCTCTTCTCCGCCATCACTTCACCCCCCCTAGCTCGGCAAGGGCCTTCTTCAGTTCGTCCTTGGACAGGGGCGCGCCGTGGTACTTGAGCTGGTTCTCCATGAAGCTGACCCCCTTGCCCTTGACGGTCTGGGCGACGATCATGCGGGGTTGACCCTTCTCTTCGGGCTTGTGAAGGACCTTCAGGATGGCCTCGAAGTCGTGGCCGTTGATGACGTGGGTATCCCAGCCGAAGGCCTTCCAACGGGCCCTCTGGTTGGTCACGTCCATGATCTCCTCGGTGGTGCCGTCGATCTGCAGGCGGTTCTCGTCCATGATGGCCGTCAGGTTGTCGACCCGGTTGTGGGATGCCGCCATGGCCGCCTCCCATATCTGTCCCTCCTGGCTCTCCCCGTCCCCGATAAGGCAGAAGATCCGGTTCTTTCGACCGTCCAGGCGGCAGCCCATTGCCATTCCCAGGGCGGCCGACAGGCCCTGGCCCAGGGAACCGGTGGACATCTCGATGCCCGGGAGCCGCTTCATGTCGGGGTGACCCTGGAGGGGCGAGCCCAGCTTCCTAAGGCTGGGAAGAAGCTCGGGGGAGAAGTAGCCGCACTCGGCCAGGACCGAGTACAGGCCTGGGGCGGCATGGCCCTTGGATAGGACGAAACGGTCCCTGTCCGGCCAGTCGGGATTGCCTGGGTCGTGGCGCATGACGTTGAAGTAGAGGCAGACCAGGATATCGGTCGCCGACATCGAACCCCCGGGGTGTCCCGAACCCGCGGCGGTGGTCATCTTCACGATGTGCTTGCGGACGTCGGTGGCGATCTCCTTGAGACGGTCTATGTCGTCGATGGGCTTCTGCAAATCGGTACCTCCCCGGGGCGAGAAGGGAGCCAGCTGACGGCGTCATCGGGCCCCCCGTTTCCCATATCATGACCTGTGTAGAAAAGGGTTGCGCCAGCGATGGCCGGGTGCCGCGAAACCCTTATCCCTCCCCGGGTCCCTCTAACCCCCGGTGGACAAGTGGTAAGGCACGCCGTCGATTACGTGGCCAGCATCCTGGACGTGGACCGCAGGGCGAACCAGGGCAGGGAGGCGTACGACAGACCATGGCCCGTGAACCTCTCCGTGCCGGTCACGCCCATGGAGTACGATGCGCTGAGGTTCCTCTCGAGCCTCTATCCCGCCAACCCCCCCGAGATCATGAGGGCATCCCTCCTCCCCTACCTCGACCCGGGAACCGCGCCCCCGGCCCGTCGCGACGACGGACAGGACGTGGAGCGCACGGCGAGGGTCGCCCTGGGCCTTGACGATGACGAGGCGCAGCGGTTGGAGGCACTGGCAAAGGACAGCGGCGTGGTACCGGAGACCTACGCGGTCTGGGCTGTCTGGGATGCCCTGGGTCCCCTGATGGATGTCCAAAGAGGCTAGTGAAATACAATAGTCCATTTTCATCCAATATGGAACGATTGAAATAGTATACTATCTGTTTGATTGCTTGTATGGGGATTGATTCGTCTAAGACCCATCCTGTGAAGGGTTTGGCAGGATCTCGGGAAGACTATCTGGATAGCCGTGGGTTCATCGCCATCGTGGTCGTTATCCTTCTCGTATCCTCAATCTTAATGGTCGCGGTCTATTACCAACTCGGCCCTTTTACCGGGCGCTCTCCGGAGGATGGGGAACCAGATGATCCCTGGGCCGTTGATTCCATCGAGGGAAACGTCACATGGGAACGGGAGGATCGGCTATTGGACCGACCCGTGGTGATCAGGTCCGGGTCAACATTGACCCTTGATGATTGCATCATACATGTAGACATGTCGGACCTGGTCATATGGAACAGTTCGTTCTTCATCGTCGAGGACGGGGGAACACTCGTCCTCCGATCATCGCTGGTGTCCGTTGTGTCCTCTGGTAATATGGACGGCACGATCTACTACGTAGCCAATCATACTGAGGACCTTTCTTCGGAGGACGGAGCCCCTTATATAAGCCGTGTCGTGAACCTGGTGGAGGCTGTGGATCCAACCCTTGAGTTCAACTTTCGATGGTACGGTAACATCGAGGGTCTGGTCGTGATGGGTCAGCCCTCGAGGAACTCGGCTCTACAACTCCTCGCGTGGTTGACCATAGACACTGAACACAATAATGGATGGGGAGATTACACAGTTGACCTGCGTCCCCTCGGAAAAGGCATAGCCCGTGTGGTAATAGCACCTGTGGATCTCTCGAGGGGTGCCATCCTCTTCAGCGGGGTTCGGGTCACCGATGATGGGAGCCCGCCTGTTGGTGATGTATTTCCCACGGGTAACCCGCTCAAGGATGGATGGGATCGGGGAGGTCCAGGCGGATTTCGATCGGTTGACGAAGAGATGGGTGCGCACAAAAGGTGGCCACCCCTCATTGATGTTGAGGGAGACCTCTATTTGAATGATACGGATATTCAGGCAATGTGTAAAAAGTCGATACACTCCCCTCCAGATTGTTCTGGCCTAACCGCC
>CBDUQW010000156.1:0-4308 GCA_965369625.1 uncultured Thermoplasmata archaeon
TTTAAATACCCAGACAGGGGGGGTCGGTGAAGGTGACTGCGTGGAACAGCCATGATAATAGTTCACATGCTAAACAAATACATCCCCAGTAATTGTACCGAACGTTCGATACAGCGACCGTTGCGGGGTGCGGAGCAAGTACCAAGATGCTCAGGGCCTGGGGTCGTCCTCGAGGAGCCACCGCCACAGGGGCCGATACCAGATCACCCTGCCCTCCTTGATCTCCTCGCCCTCCTCGTCCCAAGTCACAATGGTGCCTCCCTCCAACCCGAAGTGCTTCATCGCCCGCAGCAATGCGCCCTCCTCGCGTCTTCTGGTCTTGGCCTCGGAGAGGTCGTAACACGACTGCACAAGGCGAGTCACCTCGACCCCCTCCTGGACGACGAAATCCACCTCGCCCTTGCCGTCCTTCCAGTAGTAGACGTCCCCGGAGCGCATGAGTCGAAGGAAGACCAGGTTCTCCATCAGCCGCCCGATGTCCTCGGAGAACCTGTAGCTCATCGAGTTCCGGAGGCCTGTGTCTACGCAATAGACCTTCCTTGGATGAACGTACCGGGTCTTGAGGGAGTAGTCGAAGTGGTGGACGGGAAGGAACAGGTAGGCATCCCGAAGGTGGTCGAGGTAGTCTTCGACGGTGGCGGTGTTGAGCTCCAGCACCTTCCCCAGGGATCTGGCGCTCGTGTTCTTGGACGTGTTCGTCGCGAGGAACGCCGCCAGCCTCTCCAGCTTGCCCTTCTCCCGCACCTCGTGCCGTCCGAGGACGTCCCGGGATATTATCGCCGATGCGTAACCCTTCAGCAACCTACCCTTCGTCGCCTCGTCCCCTGTCAGCACCACCTCGGGGAACCCGCCGTGACGGATGTACTCTTCCAGTAGGCCCTGGAGCCGTAGCCTGTTGGCGACCAGGTCCAGCTCCCTCTCCAGGGTTATACCCCTCACTTGAACGAACTCCTTGAAGGAGAAGGGGAACAGCTCGTAGGCAATGTCACGGCCCGTGAGGTAGGTGGAGTATTCGGTCATCAGCAGTGAGCTGTTCGAACCCGACACCACGAACTTGATGGGCGAGAGGCCGTCGTAGTACCGCTTGACCTCCCGCTCCCATCCCGGCTTGCGCTGGACCTCGTCCAGGAAGACGTACCTCATGCCCTCGGGCGCCATGAGCCGCTCATGCTCCTCGATCACCTGTCTGACGGTGGCCTCCTCCAAGGCCAGGTCCTCGAAGTTCACGTAGAGCACATTGTCCGCGGGCGTGTCCTCCAGACATCCCCTGATGAGCAGGTGCATGAGGGACGTCTTGCCGGACCTCCTGACCCCCGTTATGACGAGGACCTCTTTCCTCTCGAACCACGGTCTCACCTCCTGAAGGCAGGGACGGTCCACCAAGCTCTCGAGGGGGCCCGTGTTGCCCCTCCACCAGGGATTCCAGAAATTCAGAGCATCGCCGAACATACATACCACGGCAGACGTTTTCTATGGGAAAACGTATAGTATACTAGACGTTTATATATGCTCCCATGGGGTGGGTGAAGGTGGGCATTCGGTCGCTGCCATCACCTTCACCCATGCTCGAGCGCTGTTGTGGGACCGCTGGATGATCACCTGATAGAGAACGGCATTCGTCAATGGTCCCCTTCCGAAGTGCGAGACCGAACCTATCGTGGCGCGTATGTGACAATGACATTTGTACAGCACGTATCCCGGAAGCTCAGTAAATTGTGACTATTAATTTCCGAGAAACAGCGGGAATATTGAGGGGATAATAAGTCACAATCATTTACATAAATCCACGTTCACCTTTATATGTGAACTGCCACATAAGATTGTCACTTTCACTACCCTTTGCTAAAAGTATAAATATAACAACTTTCATTGATACGATCATGCGAACATCGATATCCTACGGGGACAGTATCACCATCCCCTCACGAGGGTCCATCGACACCCTGGTCCGTCTCAAGAAGCTGAGACCCCCCATATCCGTCCAGGACGTCGCCCGGGTCACAGGTTCCGAGAACAAGGCCAAGGCCTTCCTTGTGAACGCGGTGAGGAGCGGGATCCTCGTCCACGGGTCCTGGGACGCCTACTACCCCGTCCCGCCCCACGTGGCCATGTGGAGCTCGCTCCTCATGGACTACTACCGGGACCTCTTCCGCATCCATGGCGCCCTGACAAGGGCCAGGATCCCCCACTCCTTCGCATGCCTGACCGCATCGTCCCTGGCGGACTATGTCCCTGGTGTGCCCATCGTCGCCGTCCCTATGGAGCACTTCAAGGACCTGGAACGGGCGGACGTCTACGGCATCACGCTGAAGGGTGAGGACCTCAGGTCTCGGTCCGGCAGCATGGGGTTCAAGTGGTCGGACGGGACGTTCATCATGAACGTGCCCACCCTCCCCTGGGACTGGACCGCCCTCCTGCTGGGGGCGATCGGACAGTCCAGGGAGGTATCGGCTTCCAAGGGGATCCTCAAGGGACGAGAGGACGAGGTCGACGAGGCGATGGCGAGGAGACTCAACTCCGTGGGCCTCGTCACCAGGCCAGATGTCCTCGAGAAGGAGTTCGGGGTGCTGGAACCCAAGCACGTCATCGAGCTCCGGAGACGTTACGCAGAATCCCTCAGGCAGCTCAACGTGATGAGGGAGTGATGGGATGGTCGACCAGTTCACCACAGAGGAGCAGCGGGCCATCGCGCGGACCGTCAGCGAGCTCGTCCGGCCCCTCGATCTGAAGATAATGGTCCTGGGTCGGGTCGCCCTCTTCTATCGGTACGGTATAGGGGGCTCCAGCAAGGACGTGGACCTTCATCCCTACCCCCTGGTCGATGTCGACATTCTGGAGGTCAACGACGAGCTGGCCAAGGCCCTTGCATCCCGTGGCGGTCACCTGGAGTGGATGGCCGACGGCAGGGGGCTTATCGTGTACATGCCCTTCGAGGAACGGACCGCACCGGTGGAGCTCATCTTCGGAGGAGAGGACTGGATCGATGAGGATGTCCTCGAGGACGCCATCCGGACCGGTGAAGAGATGGACGGCGTCCTCGTCCCGACGGATGAGCACCTCTTCGTGATGAAGGCCGAGGCGTACGTGGACCGGAGGGACCGGGCGGTCGCCGACAAGTACCTCACCGACATGATCCAGATCGTCGAGGCCCTGGAGGAGAGGGGTTCGGGGCTGGACCTCGATGAGGTGACCAGGCTCGTATCGATGAGGCCCAAGCGGAAGCACGAGGAGATGAGAAGGGTCTGCATCTCGGTCATGCCCGTGGGGTACTAGGCAATGATGGTTGTGGCGCAAGAAACATGTAAATGATGATGATGCCCGGGGACCTCACGCGAGGTCCCCTGCGCCAGGATCGTGACTATCCATTTCAAGAGTTTCACTGAAAAAGGGAGAGGTATCATGTCAAGCCACAGAACATTGATCGTTTTCGCCGTAGCAGTTGCATTGATCGCACCGATGGCCTTCGTGACGCCGACAGCCGAGGGGTTCACTCTGGGCCCCGACAGGCGGCTGGGGCTGGCCCACGCATCGTTCCGGGGCGAGGACACGAACGATCATTCAGGCTACGCGGTCTCGGGAGCAGGGGACGTGAACGGGGACGGGTTCGACGACATCCTCATCGGAGCGTATGGAGATGATGATGGCGGAAGTATGGCAGGCCAGACCTACCTGATACTGGGCAAGGCCTCGGGCTGGGCGATGGACACCGATATCTCGAATGCGGACGCGTCGTTCCGGGGCGAGGACTCATCCGATTATTCAGGCTACGCGGTCTCGGGAGCAGGGGACGTGAACGGGGACGGTTACGACGACATCCTCATCGGAGCGTATGGAGATGATGATGGCGGCTCAGTTGCGGGCCAGACCTACCTGATACTGGGCAAGGCATCGGGATGGGCGATGGACACCGACCTCTCGAACGCGGACGCATCGTTCTGGGGCGAGGACTCGAGCGACCTTTCAGGCTTCGCGGTCTCAGGTGCCGGGGACGTGAACGGGGACGGATTTGACGATATCATCATCGGAGCGCCTTATGATGAAGATGGCGGAAATATGGCAGGCCAGACCTACCTGATACTGGGCAAGGCATCGGGCTGGGCGATGGACACCGACCTCTCCAATGCGGACGCATCGTTCTGGGGCGAGGACTCGAGCGATTATTCAGGCTGGGCGGTCTCGGGAGCCGGGGACGTGAACGGCGACGGGTACGACGACATCCTCATCGGAGCCTATGGAGATGACGATGGCGGAACTTCGGCAGGCCAGACCTATCTCATCCTGGGCAAGGCATCGGGATGGGCGATGGAC
>CBDUQW010000157.1:0-4291 GCA_965369625.1 uncultured Thermoplasmata archaeon
TGCTCGCCCTACAGCTCCTCAAGCACCACCGGCTCAGGCTCCTCCGGCGGCGGCAACGACGGAGGCAAGGCCTGGGCCTGCCTGCGCATCATGAGGACCATCACCAGCAGCACCGCCACCAGCAACAGCACAAGGATGACCAGCACCATGTTGACCGTGCTGGCACCCATCTGCTCCTCCTTCGCGTCCTGCACCTCGCCCTCTATCTCGGTCTGGGCTCTGGAAAGGTCGGCGTCCAGCCCCTGGACGTCGGCGATGATGCCGTCCAGCTTCTCAAGGTCCTCCAGCGCCGTGTCGATCCCCTCCAGGTCCGCCGTGGCGTTGGCCTCGAACCCGCGCACCGAGGACGCGATGGCAGCCAGCCTGGCCGCTATCGCCTCGTCGTGGTCGGAGAGGTTGCCCGACAGCGCCTCCAGGTGGTCGCCCAGCTCGGAGAGGGTCTGCTCGTTGAGGTCGGTGAGCAGCGTGGACAGCGCGGCGATGTCCTCCCTGGTGCCCGCCTCGGCGTCGGTGAGGTTGGCCTCCATCTGCGAGACCATGACCATCACCTCCATGAGGTCCACCGTCAGGCCGGAGTAGAAGGAGCCCATGTCACGCTCCACGCCGGCGATGGCCTCGTCCAGCGAGGCGTTGGCGGCCGCCAGCTCGTCGGAGAGGCCCGCGAGCACGATGTCCAGCCACGCCTCCATGGCGTCCGAGTCGTCCGTGACGGTCGTCAGCGCGTCGGCCAGCTCCCCGGCGAGGGAGGCGTTGACGGCGGCCAGCGCCACCGTTATCCGGGTGAGGCCGTCCGTGATGTCGGAGGCCAGCGACGCGTTCACCTGGCCGATGCGGTCCAGGATGGAGGTCTCCGCGTCGCCCACCCTGGTGTCCAGGTCGTCCAGGTCCGTCCCCAGGTCGTCCAGCGTGGACTCGATGGAGGTCCTGGCGGCGGCCAGGTCCGACGAGAGGCCGTTGATCTGGCCGGTGAGGGTGTTCCGGGTGCTGGCGATGTCCGCTTGCACCTGGGAGACGGCGGAGGCCAGCGAGGCCACGTCCGAGGCCAGCGAGGTGAGGTCGCCGGATATGCCCGAGAGGTCGGACCGGACGGTGCCGAGGTCGCTGGATATCCCGGAGAGGCTGCTGTCGATGGTGTCGAGGCGCGCGGTGAGGGCGGCCGGGACCTCGTCCACGTCGAGGGTGCCGTCGTTGTCGTCGTCGGGGTCGGCGTTGTCGCCGATGCCGTCGCCGTCCGAGTCCTGCCAGTCCACCGGGTTGTCGGGGAAGGCGTCCGCCGAGTCGAGGACGCCGTCGCCGTCGCGGTCGAGGACGAAGCCGTAGATGTCGTAGTTGCCGTTCCTGTAGTCGTACCAGACGACGAGGTCGCCGTCGATGTCGGGCATGGACTTGTGGGACGGATGCGAGGAGAGTTCCCACGTCTCGCCCGTGGCCAGGTTGTGCATCATGATGGTGGAGTAGCCGGACCGGTAGTCGTACCAGACGATGCGCCCGTCCGATATCGAGGGGTTGTACTCGTGGCCAGGATGATGGGTCACCCTGCGAAGGGAGTGGGTGATGAGGTCGTACGCGTAGATGTCGTAGTTGCCCCACCTGAAGTCAACGAACACGAGCCAGTCCCCATCCACCCTGGGATAGTACTGTTGGGCAGAGTGGGTCACCACCGCCGACTCGGTGCTCGTGGAGAGGTCGTACATGTAGATGTCGTAGTTGCCGTTCCTGTAATCATGCCACACTATCCGGTCACCGTGGATGTCGGGGTAGTCCTGGGTGGCGGTGTCGGTGGTGACCCGGGTCTCCGAGCCGGTGGAGATGTCGTACATGTAAATGTCCCAGTTGCCGTTCCTGACATCTCGAAAGACTATCCGGTCCTCCCATATCCTCGGATTCATCTGGGTCGCGGCATCCGTCGTCACCCGCGTCTCCGTGTCGGAGCCGAGGTCGTACATGTAGATGTCGTAGTTGCCGTTCCGGTAGTCATGCCAGACGATGACGTCGCCGTAGATGGCCGATCCATCCTGGTAGGCGGAGTCGTTCGTTATCTGCCTCTCCACACCGGAGGTGACGTTCGTCATGAAGATGTCGTACTGGCCGTTCCTGAGAGACCGGTAGGCGACCCTGTCCCCGGACACGGCGGTATATTGATCGTGGGACGGGTCCGAGGTGACCTGGAACAGCGAACCGATCTCGACGCCCGACCCGACGGGCACGTACTCCTCGTCGTCGTCCACGCCGTTGCCATTGTCGTCCGGGTCGGCCACGTCGCCGATGCCGTCGCCGTCCGAGTCCTCGTGCTCGGCGGGGTTCCACGGGAAGGCGTCGTCCGAGTCGCTGACGCCGTCGTTGTCTGCGTCGAGGACCATCATGTAGATCTCCCAATCGTCGCTACGATAGTCCTCCCAGACGATGGTGTCCCTGTAGATCGCCGGATACGTTGAGGAGCCGAGGTTGGTGGTTATCCTCGTCTCCAGGCAGCTCTCGAGGTCGAACATGTACACGTCGTCATGGGCGTTCCTCTGATCGTAGTAGACCACCCTTCCATGGCTCACCCTGGGTTGGTATTGGCTGCTCGCGTCGGTGGTCAGCCTCCAGGTGCCATGATTGATATTGTGACCGTAGATGTCCCAGTTGCCATTCCTGACGTCCATCCACACGATCCAATCGCCGTAGATGTCCGGATATTCTTGTGAAGAGCCATGGGTCTCGATGGCGGTCTTGACACCGGTATGGATGTTGACACGGTAGATGTCCCAGTTGCCGTTCTGGAGGGTCATGTAGACCACGTACGAGCCGTAGATCGCCGGATACATCTGATCGCTGGCGTGGGTGGTGAGCCGGGTCTCGACCAGCGTGGGGATGTAGGCCATGTAGATGTCCCAGTTGCCGTTCCGGAGGTCCATCCATACGATGTAGTTGCCGTAGATGTCCGGAAAGTACTGGTGAGCGGTGTTGGTGGTGACGCGGGTCTCCGCGTCGTCGCTGATGTCGTACATATAGATGTCGTAGTTGCCGTTCCTGTGATCCATGTAGACTATCCTGTCCCCGTAGACCCGGGGGTAGAGCTGGGGGGCCGTGTTCGTGGTGACCCTGCCGACAGCACCGGTGTCGAGGTCCTTGTAGTACACGTCGTAGTTGCTACCCGTACCCGTATATGCATGCCAGGCCACGATGTCACCGTACACGTCCGGTCGGTAATGGTCAATGGAGCTGGTGTAGAGCATCTTCTCGATACCGGGAGGCGGCTGTGCGGCGGCCGGGGCCGCCAGCAGGCCCACCAGTCCGGCGGCCAGCATCATGCTCACGATCACAACGGTCAGGACCCTTGAACGATTCACACGGTTTCTCATCCTTCTCACCCTCTTGCATCTTTCAAATACTCCGGTCGACAGTCGCACCACCGGGGACGGCACCGAGAGGATGCCCTCGGGACCCTGCATCGTCTTGAAGCGATGCGGTCCTCGCATGAAGCGATACGAGCGTACACATCGTGGCGCTGCCCCTCCCCGGTGAACGGACGGTATGGGACAGGGCCCGCGTTATACTTTATGGTGGAACGGGTCGCGTGACGGGAGGCCAGGCGGTACTACACGAGGGCCGTCACGAGGCTGGAGGCGGCTGCGGGACGGGACGTGTGACCCGTCCCGATAGGTAGGCGACCTAATCACCGAGCGCCGAAGGCGCGAGCCCGACTCTGGCCGCGTCGCCGGGGCACCACCCGTGGCATGGCGGCGGAGGCGTTCCTCGAGGAGCACGGCCTGGTCACCCTCGAGGTCGCGTTCTGCAAGGGGTGCCACGAGGAGCTGAGCGAGCAGATCATCGCCAACTACAAGGCGATGGAGAGGTTTCGGGAGGGGGCCAAGTCCCTCGAGGACCCGGCCCTCTTCATCGAGACCAACGTAATCGGCACCCTCAACGTCCTGGACGCCGTCCGCAAGTCCAACATCCGCATGGTCCACCTGCGAGGTCTACGGCGGCGCCGAGTACAAGCCCATGGACGAGGGCCACCCCCTCAACCCCCGCAGCCCCTACGCCGCCTCCAAGGCCGGGGCTGACCGATTATGCTACGCCTACGCCAGGTCCTTCGACGTCGACGTGACCATCGTGCGCCCCTTCAACATCTACGGGCCCCGTCAGAAGACGGGCAAGTTCGGGGCGGTGATACCCATCTTCGCCGGCATGGTGATGGCGGGGGAGGCCCCCCGTATCTTCGGCACGGGGGAGCAGACCCGGGACTACCTTTTCATCAGCGACCTGGTCGAGGCGTACAAGCTGGTGGTGGAGACCGAGGGCCTGG
>CBDUQW010000158.1:0-4265 GCA_965369625.1 uncultured Thermoplasmata archaeon
GCTAGGCCCCATGATTTAGAGCGCTCTGGCTCACAACCACTTTACAAACTCCGGAGCTAGATAGCATAAAGCGATGATGATCATTGAACCTGTGAACCCCGGCCCCTCGTCAGCCTTCTTTATCTTCACCTCGGCACCAGGAGTGGCTTCACCATCTCCGATGTCGCTCAGGCCAACAACCCTGTATGTGTAACTCTTCCCCTCCTTCACGTCCTGGTCTGTATAGGTGGTAATATCCCCGACCTCGGCGATCATTTCGAACTGGCCCTCACCCAGCATTCTCAATATCCTGTATCCGGTAACCGGCGCCCTGTCCGAGCCGCTCGGCTTCGCCCACGATAGCACCACCTTCTTGCCCTTGGCCTCGGCCTTGAACAGTCCAGGGACCGCAGGTAATCCCAGGGGCTTGCCCTCCACGGGGTCCGTCTCGGCACCCCCGCCCACAGAATTCACTGCCACCACAAGGTACAGGTACTCCTTCCCGTTGACCAGCCCCGTGTCGTCGTAACTCAAGGTGGTCACTCTGGCTATCTCCACCATCCCCGTCACAAAGATGCCTCGGCGGACTATGTACTCGACCACCTCCGAACCACCGTCGTCCTCGGGCGCCGACCACGTGAGGTGCACCTCTCCGTCCCCGTAACTGGTTAGAAGGTTGCGCACCTGTCCCGGCGCGGACACCGCGGTCACGGTGACGGGTCCAACGGTGGGTCCCCATCCGAATGACGTCTCCGTCTTCGCCCAGTACCTGTAGGTGACACCGGGTGTCACGTTGGTGTCCAGGAACGATGTGGCCCCGATCATGAAGTCCTCGAACTGGGGCGCGTCCGGATCAGTCTCGTAGATCCATACCTTCACACTCTCCGCTCCGCCCAGGTCCTCAGGGATCTTCCATGTGAGTCTGATCCCACCCTTCACCGCCTCGGCTGCGAATTCGGTCACGGGTCCCGGAAGCGCCATCGGCGTGGCGCTGACGGTCACGCTCACCTGCCCCTCGCCGGCCGCGTTGACGGCGGTGACCTGGTAAAAGTAGGTGATGCCATTGGTCAGGCCGGTGTGGGAGAAGGTTGTGACGTTGCCAATCTGGGTCAGGTACGTCATCGCACCTGCGGAGCCCTCTCCCGCGTAGACCTTGTACTTCGTTATCGCCCGCCCGCCATCGGTCTCGGGCGGAGACCAGTCGAGGGACACCTGGCCATCATCGGCAGTGGCCTCTAGGTCCTGCGCCCTGCCAGGCAGCCCAAAGGGAGTGACGTCGATGGCGTTGGACGGCCTGCTCTCGGCCACGTCGGTGAATGCGGTCAGGTAGTACACGTACTGCACACCGTTGACGACACTTGTGTCCACGTGGGAGAGCTGGACCACCGTCTTCGTCGCCACGACCCCTACATTGTCCAGTGTCGTGCCTCGATAGACGTAGAACCCGATGAGCATCGACCCGCCGTCGGAACCGGGGGCCGTCCACGTCAGGGTGACCTTCGCGTCTTCGCCGACGGCGCTGAAACCTCCGGGGGCTCCGGGGGGTCCAACGGGTTTGATCCTCACTGCGGCGGATTGTATGCCCAGACCGCCCGAGTTCCTGCCGGTCACTGCGTAGTACACGAACTCGCCGAGGATGGCCGTGTCGTCTAAGAACGATGTTAGGTTGCCTATTGTCTCCAGGACCTCCAATTCGTTCCTCGTTGGACCTCTGTAGACCACGTAGGCCTCAATCCTGCCACCTCCCAGGTCGATGGGAGGGGTCCAGTTTAGGGTGACCGACCCATTGTCGGTGGATGCTTTCAGGTCCAGTGGCTCGCTGGGTGGGATCACAGGAACGGTGGTTGTGAGCTCGGCAAAGGCGCCCTCGCCCAGGTGGTTGACGGCGGCCACGCGGTAGCGGTACCGGACGCCGTTGTTCACGTCCCAGTCGTCGAAGGTCCTGTTGGTGTGGTTCTGTAAAAGGGTCCAATCAGAGGACGCGTCGGCCCTGTAGACGTTGTAATTCAGGATGCGGCATCCTCCATCCTTGTCAGGCTTGTCCCAGTTGAGGAACACCTGGTCGGTGGTGGTAGAATCCTTCAGGCCCTTGGGGGCACCCGGAATGTGGCCAGGTATAGGATCGATCTCGTAGATGAACCCCTCCTCGGCGCTCAGTCGTTCAGTCTGGAAAGCATGGGGAGATGTATAGAAATCCCTTGACCGGGTACTTCCTACCACGAACACATGGCCGTTGGGGGCGACCCACACGTCCTCACAATCGTCATCGAGGTCGCCACCGATATAGGTCATGTAGTCGAGACTCTTGTCAGTGAGGTTGAGAACGCATAGGAAGGCATCGGTGTAATCATATGCATCCCTTCGCTGGATGTCGAATGCACCCGGGGTAACAGGCAGGTCCCACGAGGAAGAAGCACCCGCCATGACAAGGAGGTCCCCCGATGGGTCCAGGTCGATGGCTTGAATGTAATCAGAGGCGTTCCCTCCTAGGAAGGTGCTGAACGACAGTTCAGATGCATTGTTGGATAGGATCGCGATGAAGGACTCAGATTCCCCGTCGATAGTGTCTCGGAGTGCATCAGGCGTGGTCGGAAAGGTTGAGGAGTTCGTTATTCCCGATATTATGATGTCACCGTTGGAATGGACCTCCAGGTCGGTGTACATCTCCCAAAGCGGGGTGTCTGGACAAAGAGATGCGTACGCTATGGTTGAACCCGTCGGGTCCAGTTCTAGAACGAACTGGCCATCATTATGAAAGGTGTTTGCGTACGCACCCGAGGTCGTTGGGAACTGTCCGTCGGTGTAACCCTTGATGACCAAGGACCCATCGGAACGGAGGACTGCATCGCCCCCACTATCCCATTCGTTCCCTCCCAGATATGTGCTGTATTCAAGGGTGGACAGGTCTGCACTGAACCTCATGGCGTAGGCGTCGCAGGGTCCCGACAGAAAGGTCTTGTTGGCTCCCGTAGTTACTGGAAGATCATCAGATTTCGTGCCCCCCACTATGTGGACCCTTCCCTGGGGATCGAGGGCGAGACTCGTTCCCGAATCATCACCCGAGCCCCCTACGAAGGTCGAGTATGTCAGATCTGTGCCTTGCGGATTCATGATGGCCAGAAATGCGGACTGATTGCCTTCAAGGGTCTCGCAAAAAGCACCCAGGGTCGTGGGGAAGTCGGCAGATTCGCTGGTGCCCAGTATGAGGACGCGACCATCCGGGTAGACGTGGATGCCGCCTACGTTCTCGTAATCATCGCCCCCCAGGTACGTGCAGTATAGCAGGTTAGACATGGTGGGATCGAACTTCACGAGGAATACGTCATAGGACCCGTTCAGAGTATCGTCGAAGGCCCCAGTGGTGACTGGGAGGTGGTTGGATTCCGTCCTGCCGCCTGCGTACACGTTCCCAGCAGCGTCTATACCGACTTCGTACAACACGTCGTCTCCAGACTGTGTGCCACCGATAAGAGTACCGTAACGGAATCCGGGGTCTGTGATGGATCTAGATCCCTGCCGTGTTGCATCGTCCTCGCCCGCTAGGTTAATAGATCCTCCAATCATTGTGTTCAGATCGATGGACCGATCAAGATCCCCTCTGGTATCGGACATGCCAATGCCAGCTAAGCAAAAAGGTGTCCCAATGATGGATGCAACAACGATTAAAGAGACCCGTTGTCTGGTGGAAAGCCCCATATTCCATACCCAATGTCAGTATGTCGACGTTCAATATATATTTTTTTTGGAAAGATGTACTGATGCTTGTCAGGGTCGGCCATGATGGCAATGGGGTTAGGGATAACACCGTCATAGCAGCCAATGAGGTCTCCAAGGACGACGTGTGATAGGATCTGGATGTGGGGTCTTGTCTCTACGTATGGTGAGGTCTTCTTATGTGGTCAGGACCCCATCGATGCGCCTCACCCCTCAGCTCCCCCCGGTGGAGATGCAGGCCCGCCAGCACCGCCTCCTCGTCCTCCCCCGCTGCGAGCCTCCTTATCGAGGTGGCGAGGACCCCGTCGATACGCCTTGCCCTCTTCCTCTTGCTCGGCACCCGCCAGGGGTAGAACATGGAGTTGCCATCCCCGTTGAGGGAGAGTTCCACCTTGTGCATCGCCCACAGCCAGGCGATGAACATGCCGATGATGCAGGTGAGGAGGAGGGCCATCTGGAGGTCGGACCAGCCATGGCTGGTGAGGAGGGGCAGGAAGACGAAGGGCCAGGCTATCGAGGTAGATAGTATGAAAGCCAGGCCGGTCCATCAGAGGGGATGAAGGATGGGACGA
>CBDUQW010000159.1:0-4262 GCA_965369625.1 uncultured Thermoplasmata archaeon
GCACATGGGGCGGGGTCCAGATCCGCTGGGTCCAGTTCAGCCAGAGGTCGTCCAGGTCGAAGGACCCGGGGTTCTCCAGCCCGTCCATTACCATCATGATGCGGATGACGGGGTGCTTCCTCACGCTGAAGAGCCCGGACACGTCCCACTCGTTGGTACCCGGTGCCAGCGGCGTCTCGCCCAGCACCTCCCGGGTGTAGGCGTCGACGATGGAGACCTTGCCCGATATCGAGGTGCCGATGCTCGCTGTGTACCTCAGGGTATGGACCGTCCCCGTCGCCCGGAGCGGGTGATCCACAGCGATCTTGACCGAAAGGTACCCGCCGGTGCCGTACTCCACGGTCCTGGCAATCACTACGTCGGAGGCTCCCTCGGTAGGGATCTCGATATCGGGGGTCGACGGCCAGCCCGAGGCTCCGCCCAGGTACACGTGCGACGGTGTCTGGTACGAGCTGTCGTTCCGCTGGCAGGAGAACACCAGGTCCATCCATCCCGTTCCGTCGAGGTCCACCACGGCCACGCCGGTTGCGCCCACGGTGGGCACCATGGTCGCCGCCGAGGTCCAGAACTCCCTGTTGTCGTCGTTGAGGTACGCGACGGAGTCCACCTCGTAGTCCTGGGAGTTGTCCCAGTAGTTGGCGAACACGATGTCGAGGAGGTGGTCGCCGTCCAGGTCGGCCACCTTGACGTCGGAGGCCCCAGAGGTGGCCAGGCCCAGGGGGGTGGTCTCCCAGCCGCCGCCCAGCTTGCCCCAGTAGACGTAGCTGTCGATCTCGGCAAAGCCTCCTCCCAGGCTGTTGGCGTAGACCAGGTCCACATTGCCGTCGCCGTCGATGTCGCCCGCGGCCACGGCCTTGGCGCCCTTAGTGGGCAACCGGTGGTCGGGGGTGGTGGCGCAGAAGCCCACCGTCCCCTGCAGGAAGACCAAGCTGTCGATGGAGGTTCCGGAGTCGCAGTAGCACCCGAAGAGCAGGTCCAGGTCATCGTCGTTGTCCACATCGAAGACCTCCACGTCCGACGCGCCCTTGGTGGCGAACTCAAGGTCCGGTGTGTCGGACCATCCGTCGGCGGAGCCCCAGAACAGGGTGCTGTTGACGGAGTAATCCTCATCGGCCTTCTGCATCTGGGCGAAGACCACGTCCACGTACCCGTCGCCATCGATGTCCTCGAGGACGACGTCCGACGCACCTGTCGTGTCGAACCTGTGTTGGGGTGTCGTCATCATGCCCAGGGGACCGCCCAGGAAGAGCGGGCTCTGGGTGCTGAAGACGTCGGCTGCGATCTGCTTGACGGAGAACACGATGTCCAGGTAGCCGTCGTCGTTCACGTCGGCGGTGTCCGCCGCCGAGGTACCTCTGACCAGGAATTCGAAGGGCTCCTGAGAAAGGTAGTCGTTGGCACCGGCGTCGGAGAAGGCCAGGGGCGAGGTGGTGTAGTTGGCCTCGCCCAGGAGGGCGGGGAAGATGAGGTCGGGGGACGTCCCGCCGACGGCGCCCCGCGTCAGTTGACCGTCAGCCACGTCCAGGTTCAGCATCCGCTCCACCTTGGCGTCGCCGTAGAACTCGTCCCTCCAGACGCGGCGGTCCATCCACTTTACCATGATGCTGTCCAGAACGGGGGTGGTGGTGTTGAACTCGCTGGCGATGGTCACCTCGACCTGGATGTTCCTGTGGTCCTCCGGGTCGATGCCGGCAAGGTCCACGTTCCAGTCGGTCAGGTCCTCGTACCCCGCGATGGGGTCCCCGGAGACGCCGTCCAGGACCGAGAGGGTCATCGTGGTGTTCATCGGCATGGTTCCCTCGATGTCCAGGATGTCCCATTTCTGCTCGTAGGGTGATGGCAATGTGATGGGCTCGGTGATCAGGGTGCCGCGGTAGGCACGGGAGCCCCCGGCACCCTTGGGGACCATCGCCACCACGCTGTTGGCGTAACCGGTGGTCTTGCTGATGTCCGGCGTCGACGGCCAAGAGTTGTCACCGAACCAGATCTTCAGGTTGTAGCTGCTGCGGCCCACCGACTGAATCTGGAGCAGGTCCTCGTAACCGTCCTTGTCCAGGTCGGCGACGCAGAGGGCATCGCCGTTGTTGTCGTGGGTGATGTCGGTGTGCTTCCGCGAGTCCGACCAGCCCGAGGGGCCGCCCTCGAAGATCTCCATGCGGTACGACGAGCCCGAGCCGGTGTAGAAGACGAGGTCGGTGTACCCGTCACCGTTCAGGTCCCCCGCCTCGCAGGCCCCCACATCGTCCGACACGGTCAGGGAGTAATCCGCCGTGGTGTCGGGTCCCGAACGGCTCCCCAGGTAGACGTTGGCCTTCCCGCCGTTCCTCTCCCCGATGATGATGTCCAGGTGACCGTCGCCGTCCACGTCCTCGATGAGGGTGTCCCCGCAGTTGGAGGTCGACAGGGCCAGGTCGGCTGTGGTGTCCGGTCCCCCGTCGCCACCGAAGAAGACCTTGGCCACGTCACTGCTGGAGATCAGGATGTCTACGTAGCCATCTTCGTCCAGGTCCCCCGTGGACACGCGGGACCCGTCCATCGGCAACGTGATGTCGTAGCTGTCGACGAAGCTCCCCTCGCCCTTGTTGAGGAATATCCCTGTGTTGTAGCTGGAGCCCTGGGTCACGACGACGTCCACCTCCCCGTCCCCGTCGAAGTCGCCCGTGGCGATCTCCTGGGGGGAGGAGGGGGCGTTGAGGGTGGTGGCCCCGGTGTTGGACCACGTCCCGCTGGCGGAACCCCAGCAGAGCTTGATGCGGCCCACCCAAAGCTCCACCACCAGGTCGAAGTAGCCGTCCCCGTTGAGGTCGTCGTAGGTCATGCTGTTGGACCAGCCCCCGATGTTGACCACGGTCCTGTCCTGGTAGTCGGTCTTCTGGGCGTTGGGGTAGAACACGTCGGGGCCCGGGAGCTCCCCCGAACAAACTATGGTGGGGTACTCCTCGTAGTCGCCACCGCCCGACCCGCTCATCGACGTCAGGTTGACCTCCACGCTGCCGTTGGTGAGGTTGAGCCCCCGAAGGTCGGAGATCTTGCCAGGCCACAGGAAGTCGTCCCTCCAGACCTCGCTCCCGAGGTAGTAGAGGGACCAGGCGTAGAGGACAGGCCTGTCGGCACCGTCGGCAACCAGGTTCGCCTGGATGCGGATGCTGGGATGGTCCCTCCAGCTCAGCGAGGTCAGGGAGAGGTAGGGCCCCTCCCTGAGCTTGTAGCCGGTGATGGTCCCGTTGGCGAACCCGATCACGGTGGACTCGACGGAGGCGTTCAGGATGGATATGTTGATGTAGCTGTTGCCCGGCGTGTGGGCGTCGATGAACACGTAGTCGTACCTCATGCCTGGCTTGGCCGAGATGACCGAGGACGCGATCCAGCCGGCGTCCTCACCGGCCTTGAGCTGTGCCTGGCCCCCCGTTACCTCCATTCGCACGAGCCCTCCCTGAGGGATGTAGACGTGGGAGAGATCGTCGAAGGAGTCGGTCCACATCGCGGAGTCATCGAAGGGCTCGATCCCCCTGTCGCCGCCTCCTCCCTCCGAGCCAACAGTATGGGCCCCAGGGCAGGAGCAGAGCAGCAGCACGATGAGCAGTACTGAGAACCCCTTCCTCATTCCATTCCCCTCTTCAGATTGTGCGATTAAGAGGAGAGGGCTCGGTATAATAACCTTTCCCAGGCGGACTGGAGAGGAGGATAGCCGGTCATCATCTCGCTGGATTCTTTTCATCAGGGATGGGGAACGGTGCCAATGTGGATAGAGGAAGCCGGGGCAGAGGTCCCCCTTTCCGAACTCCACGGGCTCGCCCTCGTCCAGCTCAACCCTCACCTTGCCCTCGAGCACGTAGAAGGTCTTCGGCTCGGAGTAGAACCAGGGGAACTCGCTTGCATCCAACAGCCGTGGGCCTACCCGCCGTACTTCTGCTTGAGCTCCCGATAGGCCTCCTCGGAGATCTCGCCCAGGATGAAGCGCTCCTCCAGCTTGGCGAGCAGAAGTTCCTTGTCCGTGGTGGGGGCCGCAGCCTTCCTCGGCTCCACCTTGGGCTTGGCCCCGTGCTCCTTGAGGAAGGTGCCGGTGTCCTTGGCGTCGGAGTAGTACCAGCGGCCGTCGATGGCCGTGACCTCGACGCCACCCTCCACGGTCTTCTTCTCGCCGGTGGCCAACGCGTTCGCCAGGTCCACCCAGTCCCGGTCCGCCAGCTCCTTGGAGGGTATGCCATAGGGCAGGCGGCCGATGGCGTTCTGGTAGGTGCGCTTCATGTTGTCGATGCGCA
>CBDUQW010000160.1:0-4213 GCA_965369625.1 uncultured Thermoplasmata archaeon
CGTCGTCGGACCAGCCCCTGCTGGAGTGAAGCCACACCTCGTCCACGCCCGTCACGTTCTTGCCGTTCCCGGTGCAACCGACGGCGATGACGTTCTTTGCCACGGCGGAGGTGCTCATGGTGTTGTTGCCGAAGATGCCCGAGTTGCCCGCGGCGAACACCACGAGGATGGACTGGTTGCCGGGAGTGGTCCAGTCGGCGTCGCGGGTCGTGTTGTCGTAGTCCCGCGAGACGATGGTGTAGTTGCCCCAGCTGGAGCTGGACCAGCTGCCCCAGCTGTTCTGGGAGATGTCGGCGCCCTGCTGCACCGACCACTTGGTGATGTTGCGGTAGGTGAAGTTGATGCCGGGCCCGTACAGGCTCGAGGCCACCAGGTCCGCGCCCGGAGCGATGCCGGCGTACTTGCCATCGAAGTTATCGTGATAGTACTGGTCCTCCTCCTGCCTGTAGGTGCCGTCGCCCAGGACGATCCCCGCCACGTGGGTCCCGTGGCCCACGGGGTCGGTCCACTGGAGCCGCCCTGGCTCGATGGCCGAGAAGGCCTTCATCCTGCCCGAGAAGGCTTGGTGGGTACCGTCGACCCCAGAGTCGGTCACGTCTATGGTGACGCTCTCGCCAGTGAGGCCGGAGAAGCCTAGGGTCTTGTTGAAGGCCCACATGGCAGTGCCCTCGGGGTCGATTGGGCCCTCCTCGACCTGCCGGGCGCCGATGGAGGTCGCCGCGTTGTCCATGAAGAAGGTCGGTGGAAGCCAAGGCTCTATCCAGCTGACGGTCCCTGCCCCGGCGAGGATGTGAATGGCCCCTGCGTCCGCCTCGACGACGTACTCGTCCAGGAGATGGGTCATCACCCTGGCATCCGCCTCGCGGAGGACCGTTGAGATGTCCACGTTGGTACCCCAGGTCACCACCGTGAGCAGGATGCTCCCGCGGACCGCGGAGAGGGATGGGTCCACCTTCCAGCCGTCCTGCCACGGACAAAGCCACCTCACGTCGCTCCAAAGGGCGACGGA
The DNA here is from genome assembly GCA_965369625.1 of uncultured Thermoplasmata archaeon. Lineage (GTDB taxonomy): Archaea > Thermoplasmatota > DTKX01 > DTKX01. Next base: position 1,010 of record CBDUQW010000160.1, read on the forward strand.
GGCCACCGCGGCGGTGCTGTGGAAGGACACTGCGAGTCCGTTCTCGGGGACGTACCCCATGACGTCGGCCCCCACGGCATCCAGGCGGTCTCCCGTCAGGGGCGTCGGGGTCTTGGAGAACTGGACGAGATAGATGCCTCGGGCGGAGGCACCCCTAAGACCCATGATCGTCGGGACGGGGTCCTCGATAGGATCGAACACACCGGCCCTCAACCAGAGGAGGGGGCGATCGGTGTCCCCTCCTGGACCCGACGCCGCACCGGGCCAGCTTGGGTCTGGGAAGGTCGTGCCTCCAGGTCCGGTCAGACCGAGGGCAGGTATCCCCGCGAAGGTCCCCGTGAGGACGAGCAGGGCCAGCGTGATAGAGATGGTGCCATGGCGCGACATAATCCACACTCGCCCGGTCCATGCCGCTGGGATGATAAAAAGGTTAGGTTTTGGTTCTCTGGAGATGATGAGGCCAGTCCCTCGGCCATTTCCGGACCGAAGAGCATCCATCGGCACCCTCGCATCGCCTCTAGATCATCATCTCCTCGAGCTGCTTCCGGCTGTCCTCGTCAAGGTCTGGCAGCTCCTTGGCCTGTCGATAGAGCTCCGTGGCCTCCGAGAATCGGCCAGAGTCCCGAAGAAGGGTGCCGAGGTTCATGATGGCGACGCCGTTCGCGGGGTCCAGCTCCAGGGCCCTCCGGTACTCCGTCTCCGCCTCCTCCTTCCTGCCCTGATGATGCAGGAGCTCGGCCAGGTCCGCATGGGTCCGAGGCTCGTTCTCCTTGAGGTCGATGGACGTGCGGAAGTGGCGCTCCGCCTCCTCAGGCCTCTTGAGGTCCGCCAGGGCCAGGGCGAGGTAGTAATGGGCCTCTTCGTGCTCGTCATCCAGCTCCACTGCCGATGTGAAGCACTCCTCGGCCCCTGTCGAGTCACCCTCGTTGAACATGGTCGAGCCCCTCTCGATGAATCTCCTGACCTTCGGTGCGACCATTATCCTGCGAAGACGGCCCATGGGACCCACCATGCTATCCGTCCATTTGAAACTTTGGGGAATTGCCATTCTAACCTGCCAGCACCCTCGCCTGGGAGCAAATCCTTATACTATCGGGTGAATCGACGGGTCTGTGGAAACACCTCCCTCGGAAGGCAGGCTCAAGGCCGAGATCATCTCGATGGGCCGGGTACAGGTCCCCCGGGAGCTGCTCTCGGGTTACCGATTGTCCCGCAGCTCCGCCGGCCCTGGCGCGGGGTCCACCTCCCTGGCCATCGAGTGGGTCGGTGTCGATGGCAGGGAACACTCCGTCAAGCTATCGGTTGCGCGCGAGGGGGACGATGATGTTCCCCTGGTCCTCATCCAGACCCCGGATGGTGGATTGGAGCTCCATCGCGCCGACGGCAGCCTGGTGGTCGGTGACGTCAGGCTACTTCCCATAGTGATGCACGCACCCGGACAGGCCTTCATCAACCTGGATGGTGAGTGCGTGCACCAGTGCGCCTTCTGCACGACCCACATGGTCGACCTGGACAAAAAGAAGCTGCTGGAACCCCAGCGGTGGGTCCACCTGGTAGTGGATGCCTACAGGAAGGCTCCCTTCGACGCCATGGCCATCACCAGCGTCGCGGCCCAAGACCACGAGTCCATGATAGCCGCCTACGAGGAGATAATCGTCGGAGTGCGAAGGGAGGTCCCGGAGCTCAAGGTGGGTGTGGAGCCCTACGTCAACGGCGCCGAGGACATAGCGCGACTGAAGGCGGCGGGCGCCGACGAGATCAAGATCAACATCCAGAGCCCGGTCCCGGAGATACTGGAACGCATCTGCCCTGGCTGGTCCCTGGAGGATTCGTACACCCTGCTGGAGGAGGCGGTCCGCATCTTCGGCAGGGGGAGGGTGACCACCAACATCATCGTGGGCCTGGGAGAGACCGACGATGACGTCCACCAGGCCCTCGATCGACTGGCCGCCATGGGTGTCATTCCATCGGTGCGCGCGATCAGGTTGAACGCTTTGAACCGGCCTAATCTGGAACGCGCCCTCGGCCATAGCCCGGAAGGAGTGGACCCGGAGAGGCACCTCCGGCTAGCCATCATGCTCCACGAGGCCCTCGACCGTCACGGGCTGGACGCTGGGGGACTGGAGACCATGTGCCACAAGTGCGGGTGCTGTGACCTGGAACCAGGTCAGGACGTATGAGGTTCCACGACCCCATCCCCGCCGGAGGCCTTGGCCCGTTCCTCCGCCAACCCCTCGACCAGCTTGGCATCGGAGAGGCGGAACATCTCGCGCTTGTCGTGGACCTTGCAGACCATGTAGCCCTGCATGCCGAAGAACAGCCTGATCATCGCCCAGGTGTTGATGTTCCCAGCCATCATCTCCTTGAAGCTGTAGCTGGCCCAGAGCTTGCCGTGCTTCAAGGTGAGCTGCTTCCTCCCGAACCCGTTCCAGAAGGCTTGCTTGAAGAAGCCCATGAAGGTGTCCCGGGCCATGGCGTAGATGATGGCCTCCTCGTTGTGGTAGATGCTCGCCCCGGTGGACACGGCCCTGAAGTTCAGGTCGATGTCCTCAGCGGTCATGAACTGGGGGTCGAAACCATGGATCGCGCGGAACAGCTCCCGCCGGTATGCGAGGTTGCAGCTGGGAAAGGTCACGTCGTAACCGGACTTGGTGAGCTCGACCCGGTCCAGCTCGGCGAAGGGGGCGTAGCCCAGGTTGATGGTCTTGCCCGCCACCACGTCAGCTCCCTTCTCCCGAAGGGTCCTGCGGAGCTCCTTGAGCCAGAAGGGGTTGGCGATGCAATCGCCGTCCACGAAGGCCACGACCTCGCCCTTGGCCTTCTTCACACCGTAGTTGCGCCCCACGCCACGGGTGCCGCCCTTCATGTACAGGAAGATGTTGTCGTAGCGCTTCGCGTACCCCTTGACGATGTCGCACGTCTCGTCGTCGGAGTAGGCGTCGACGATGACCACCTCGAAGGGCTCCTCCTGGACGACCAGGCTGTCGAGCAGGTTGCCGATCCTCTTCGCCTCGTTGCGAACTGTCACCACGACCGATATGAACATCTTGACGCCAGATACCCGTCCCGTTTATATATTGTTTATCCTGGGAGTGCTTCCGCTCGAGAATGCCGGGATGATGTCCGGAGGGGACGGGTGGCTGGTCATGTCCTGCGCCTGAACATCGCCGCCACGAACACGGCTCCCAAGAGGGCCAGCATCAC
>CBDUQW010000161.1:0-4145 GCA_965369625.1 uncultured Thermoplasmata archaeon
ACATCACACCTCACTGGCCTCGGAAGGGGTCAGCGTAGATATTGTCCCAAGGCCCATCTTTGACCATTCACCTACTGATGCAATCTGTATGTCAGTTTTATATATCTCGATTTCGTTATACGAATGCCCCTTGGTCAGTGAACTGGTAGAACAGCGGTCATAATAAGAGAACGGTTCGGGGAGAATGATTCGACCCCCGAGGGGCGAACGGGTGATCAGAGGAGGTTAAGTAGATGGTGGAATTCGGCCGCAAGGCCATAGTGTTAGTGGTAGTTGTTATGATGCTCGGGATGGCGGAGATCCCCGCCCTGGGAGGCCAACCCGGCGATGCAGGTGGCGATGACAGGGGCATGGCCCCGTTCTCCGACCCGCCCATGTGGACCGACCCCCTCGACGACATGAGCCATGTCTACGTACCTGTCTCTGGGCTCCAGGGGATCGAGGTCAGCGGTGGTGACGCCCACCTCAAGGCGGGTTCCGACAACGGATGGATAGCATCGGAGATCATTTCGGCACCACCCATGTACAGGTGCAGCCTGGTGCTGCTCAAGGTGGACACCCCGGGTGCCAGCTCCTTCGAGGTCTCGATGCTCAATGCCTCGGCCGACCCCACCGAGATCGGCTACGCCAACGAGACCATCTCGGGCTTCAAGCTGAGGACCGAGTCCAGCCTGTCCGTCTACTCCATCGGTCCCAAGAACTACCCCGAAATCCGCATCCAGGTGAACCTCCACGCTGACGGTGCGGACCGACCGAGGCTCCTCTCATGGGCCCTTTACGTCATCGGTCTCGACGAGTGGCGGGACGAGTTCAGGGGCACCGGCAAGATGTCGGACCACAACAACCTCAACTTCACCGGGGACCAGTTGGAGGTGAACCTCTCCGCGGGTGCCACCGGCGGCGGTCCCGGTGTGGGCGAGTACGAGGCCTACCCCACCGTCGCAATGGCCGGCTACGATGACATCGACCTCCTGTATCCGAACTCGGGTCATACCGGATACGACGACCCCGTCTCGATCGATGGGACCTACGTCTACAGTGTGGGCTTCTCGGACTTCGACCAGGACGGCTACCTGGACCTGCTGGTCGCCGACCGCACTGATGGTGTCTACATCCTGTGGGGGAGCGCCAGCGGCACCTACTCTGCCAGCAGTAAATTGTCGGTGACGTCGAACCGTGCATACAGTGCAGCGGCCGGCGACTTCAACGGAGACGGCTGGTATGACGTAGGCGTGGCCGGCTATGGGGTGGATAACTCCGTCTTCTTGAACGACGGGACCGGCGACTTCAACGCCCAGGCGGACGTCACGATATCCGGGTCAATGTACTACATCGCTGCAGGCGACGTCAACGGGGACAGTTTCGATGATCTTATCCTGAGCTACTCCTCCACGAACGTATACTACGGCGGACCCTCCGGTCCCGGCACCTCCGCAGACAAGTCCCTCGGTGGAACCCTGCACCTATGCGAGGATGTAGATCTGGATGGCTTCGATGATGTATTGACCAGGCAGTCGGGGCTAAGGGTCTACTTGGGTGATTCCCCCGACATAGATGCCGTCGCGGACTATACCCTGTCCGGCACTGGTTCCTATATTTATTACCCATCTGCAGGCGATCTCAACGGCGATGGATTCATCGACATCGCTGGCAGCGACTACATCGCCTCCGGCAACGTTGATTTAATCATGTTCGAGGGAGGATCTGATGGCTGGGATAGCTCACGTAAGCACTCTTTCGACATTGATAACTACGCCAGATCGGCAATCGCTGACCTGGACAAAGACGGATACGAGGACCTCATCCTCCATTATCGTTCCGCTTCCACATACTCCATGTATGTCTACCCCGGTAAGTCCACCTGGCCCTCGACAGCGTCCATCACCAAGACCATGTCCTACGTTCTGGATATCGCCGTCGCCATCCCCAAGGGCGAGGGGGGAGGCCCCCGCGCGTACCGCGGCACCTTCACCACCGAGGAGATCAACCTGCCCATGGGCAAGAAGTGGGACCTGGCGTACCTGGACGGCTACTTCTCCCAGAACACCTCCGCCACCATCACCGTCCTCGACAGCGCCTCGGGGAGCGCGATCGTCGGGTACAAGGACGTGCGGAGACTCGACCTGGACCTTTCTGGGATCGGCGATGGCATCCGCTCAATAAAGCTCAAGGTCAGTCTGGCAAGCGAGCTCAACACCACCACGCCCGTGGTGGACAGCCTCTCCGTCAAGTGGATGGACACCAGGGTCTGGCGGGACGAGTTCTACGGCGATGCCAAGGTGGCGCGGATGCTGAACGTCGAAGTGGTTAGCGGTCAGCTGGGGAAGGGCGCCATCGGCGGGCAATCCCCCGACCTGATCTTCCCCACCCTCCTGGGCGAGGCCAACTACACCACCTTGCCCCTGGCCTTCTCCGACGACGGCGGCAACGACTACCTCACCAGGAAGCCCTTCGAGTTCAAGGTCAAGGGCACCTCGGCTGCGGATTCCGCCGACGTGAACGGCGACGGCTACCTGGACATAGTGTTCTCGGTCCAGCAGACGTCCGTCGACGTGTTCGGTACCCTGAGCCCTCTCTACCTGGGCGGTCCCCTGGGCATGCAGGCGACACCGCAGCACAGGTTCGACACGACAGGTGCCTCGGACGTCGTCCTCGAGGACATCGATGGCGACGGTTACGTGGACGTGGTCTTCGCCCAACAGCAGAAGGCCTGGGACGACTACTCCGTCAACAGCAGCCTGTACTGGGGCTCCGCTAGCGGCTGGTCCGACACACCTGACCTGGAGTTCGCCACCAAGGGCGCCTCCCACGTGGAGGCCTTCGACGTGGACAACGACGACGACCTGGACCTGCTCTTCGCGTGCTACCGCGACACTGGTACCTCCACCGACAGCATGGTGTTCCTCCAGGGGACGGAGGGCTTCTGCGCCACCACCCCGGACCACCGATTGCCCACGGAGGGTGCCAGGGCCGTAGCCGCGGGCGACCTCGACGGCGACGGCAACGTTGACCTGGTCTTCGCCAACAACCTGAGCGGGGGCTTCGCCGAGATCGACAGCTACGTCTACTGGGGGAAGCTGGGCGGCGGATGGGAGACCACCCCCCTGGGCCTGGCCACCTCGGGCGCCACCGACGTGAAGGTGGCCGACCTGGATGGTGATCACAAGCTCGACATCGTCTTCGCCAATTACTGGGACAACTCCATCGACTACGAGGTGGATTCCGTCGCGTACATGAACGATGGCGGCCGGGCGTTCTCGACCTCGGCGGCAACCATGATGCCTACGGTTGGCGCCACCGCCGTGGCCGTGGTCGACCTCGACGGTACGGGATGGATGGACCTGGTGTTCTCCTGCCAGCGGAGCGACAGTTCGTACCAGGTGCCATCGTACGTGTACCTGGGCGGTGCGTCGGGCTGGTCGTCGACCCCCGACATCGAGCTGCCGACGGAGGGGGCGTACGATGTGGTGCCGGCCAGGATCGTGGAGTACGGCACCGGCGGCTACCTGTCTGTGCCGATCGTATTGGATACACGCGAGGCCCGGGACACGGGGACGGTGGACACCTTGAGATACACCGCAAGCCTGGGCACATCGATATCGGGGAAGGTCTCCATCGTCGACGCCTACACCTGGGAGGTGCTGGGCGAGACAACGCTGGCATCGGGCACGAACGAGTGGGACGTGTCCGGGCTGTTCCGGGTGAAGGAGCACCCCGTCATCCGCATCATGATGGTCATGGACGGATTGGACGATCCCGGGTCCTTCGACCTGGACGACCTGTGGATCAACTGGACCAAGCGGGTCAGGACCCCGCCAGTGGTCAATGGCCTGGGGGTCTCAGACACCTCGATATACAGGCTCGAGAGCACCGACCTGTGGATCGAGGTGGCCGATGACTACGACCTGCCAGGCGAGCTCATGCTCGTTGTTCAGCATCGCATCAACGGAACCGACACGTGGGACGAGTACCTCATCGGAACCCTTGATCACGACGAGGCCACGGACAGGTGGGGCACCACCATCACCCCGAAGGTGAACGCCGCCATCGGCATGCACGACCTCCGGGTGGATGTCACCGACCTGGACATCCAGTTCTCCAACTGGGTGGAGTTCCCCAACGTCCTCGAGGTGCTCAACAACCTG
>CBDUQW010000162.1:0-4052 GCA_965369625.1 uncultured Thermoplasmata archaeon
GGACGAGGCCTTCGCGTTGCTGGCGGAGATCAAGGGGTAGGTTCTGGGGCATTGGCGTGATCGTGAGGGTGAGCGTGGGGCGTGTACATCCTTCCTGCGGTGCGGTCACCAATGATCAATCAGCCGGCCATCACCCTCTCGCCCCACTCCGTCGTGAAGGCGGGCGCCCGGCTCGGCGAGGGCTGCCTGCTAATCCCCGTTCGGTCCCAAATCGAAATGGAACACCACATCCCCGTTACCCGAAAGCAGTGCTCTGCCGTCGGTCAGCCATTCTGGTAGCTCCAAGTAAGAGATCACGGAGTCCATTATGTCCTTGAAGTGCCCCTCGCACACGAGCATGGGTGCTGATCCCTTGTCCTCCAGGACCGCGAGTATTTTAGGCTGTTTGCCGCACCCGACCATAGAGCAGATGTACTCGACGGGAGGACCCTCCTGGTCGATGCAGTCTATGCAGATCGGCCTGCTGGCGGAACCCTGGATGGCCGCCGCGTGGCCGCCGCACCGCTTGCACCGTCTGATCCTTATAGCTTCACCCCCGGACCCGATGGCTCCATCGCGCGTCCTGGTAGGTCTGGTGCTTTGGTCACTGTGGCCATTTCTTCACCTTCTTGTATCTCACCTTCCCATCGGGCCTCGTGGACGCACTGTCCACCTCCTTTGGGGCCTTCTCCGGGGGTCCCTCCCCCGTGGAGGTCCTCGCATCTGCTTCTCCGTCATCAACATCATCATTCAACAGCGACGTCAATTCCTCCAGTATCGCCTCGACAGACTCCTCCTCCGTGCCCACCTCCGTCCCGCAATGGGGACACCTCTTCGCTCTTGATGGAACGAATGCCCCGCAATTCCGACACGGAAATTCCAGTCCATCATCCGACCCGGTCACATCCTCACCACCCGGGTCCTGGGCCGCATCGACGCTCGACCGATGACGACATGGTAGGTCGTTCTCCACGCAAGCGCCCTCCGGGGATGTGCTTAAATATCGACGGTGGAGAGGACTGTCGACCACAAGGCGGGAACTTATCCTCGTGGTTCGGGTGTTGGAGATCCTCCGCGGGCACGATATTGCGGGGGAACGCCCCGTTCCGATGATGTTGAAGGACTATGCCGTTCGGGTTCACGATCCTGCCGATGATGCAATCACAACCTGACCTCTAGTACGATGGTGTTGGACATGATATGGACGAGGATGATGAGGTCGCCTGACCCGAGGGGCCTTGTCACCGCGTCGTACCTCTCCCTGTCAGAGGGTGTGACGGGCTCGTCCATCCTCACCTTGAAGGGGATTGTCTCCGTCCACTCGTCAACCTGCCTCGGCCTGACGGTGAACGTCGTCTGCACGTATGTGGCGGGGACCCACGTCGGTTCCACGTCCACCAGTGCCACGAAGATGCCGCACGCCGATGCCACCCCCTCCACGGTGACCTCGAAGGGGCCCCCCTTGTCCAGGGTGACCCTCACGGCGTCCCCCGGGTCGATGTTGCTCCCGGGGAGGGTGGTCGAGCTGGCGATGACGAGCAGCTGGGACCCGCGCGGGATACCTCCGGGGGCGGGGTCGACCTCCTGGTAGCCCCGCGTGGCGTCGAGGAGAGGGGCGACGAGCGGGAAGTAGAGCCCGAATACCGTCATAAAGTCCCCGGCGCTGATCTTCCCATCAGCGTCATGGTCCACGAATACGAGAGGCGAGAACTGTGGCCAATTGGCAGAGGGCACAACGAGGGAATCCAAGCCCGTCACGAGCCGCCTGTCTGTTACCAGGTCTCCGTCCGTGTCGTACTTGACACAGGTACCGTTGGCGTGGACCGCGATGAGGCGGAACTCCGAGATGGGGACCCGCTCGCTCACGCTCGCTATTTGGATGTTCCAGCGGCCGGGCACATGGGAGCAGATATTATTCAGGGTGGGCAGAGGCTCAGGGAACCTCACAAGTCCCGTTACGAAGAGGGCGGTCACTGAGGCTAGGACGACGGTGATCACCACGAGCATCACCGAACCCACCTGTGCGGAGGCTGCCTCATCGTCCCCCCGTATCGGAGGCCTCAGCTTGGACATTCCCTTTCGGACCGTTTTCATCCCAGCCTATGGATTCGGAGATGATCTCATCCTGCTCGACCGCCCCAGATCCCGGGGGCAAAGACCTTGGTCAAGGAGGTAGCTGCACTGGGCCTTCTTTATGTCCGTTTGGAGGGGTCGTTGCGGGTGCTCGCAGACCTGGCACTTCAGATGGCAAACGCAACGGTCCCGGCAGATGGGTAGCTTCTGTATCGTCTATTTCACCCCGACCCCTGGAAGGATAGGGTAGGCTCAGAGTGTCTGTGTTGCCCATTCCGTGGGCGATGCATCCCCGGAGGCGGGCGAGAGGAAAACCAGTTCATCTTCTCCTCGCTACTTAACTCTAATGTCATCTACCCGGACCCACCATGTTATGGAGGTACCCGCCAATCGTATATCTACACATTAAAAATAATTATTCAATTATCAATTCCGATTACCATAGAATCTCGTTGCGGGTCGTATTTATTGGAATAATCGCTACCACCCATATTGGAATATCCTTTGGGGGGCCGCGGCGTTCGACATTTTTCCACCCGGAACTCAAATTACCCGCCGCGCAGCCTCACGTTTCTCGACATATCCCGATGGGGCCGCAACTCGACCCCAACCCCCCACTCCCGCCCTTTCAGCATACAACCCCGTTTTCGTGGATTTTTATCGACATATGGTTATTATTTACGATACTGTGTACGATATATTATTAAATATCAAGGCGGCTAACAACTGTTCTCCGGGGAATCGCATGAGATACCGAAAATGTGAACTGTGTGGCAGCTACGCGATGGCCCGTTCGAAGGTCGGGCCTGTGGAGAGGCTGCTATGCTTGGATTGCCTTGGGCGGGAAGATGGCGAGCGGTCACTGCGGCAGTACATCTGTTCCGTGGAGGGTTGCGAGGACGCTCCTGTGTTCCTAGTGGCTATCGGGGATGAGGGAAGCAGGTCCCTCATGACATGTGAGGACCATTTCAAGGACATCGGGCCTGACATGAAGTCCGTCCTCTCCGTCTCGCCATGGCTCACGAACGCGAAGGAGATCGAGCTCATCGAGGAGGGCGTTGTCATCCTGATGGAGATGACGGTCGAGGATGAAGAACACCGGCACATGGCCCCGTTCCCTTCATCGCGGAGGGCGTCTATCCTGTGATGGGCCCCATCCCACCTTGATCATTGGTGATCGATCGGGGTTCCCTTGTTCTACATCATCGCGAGACTGCTCAGGCGAGCCTGGCTCCCCCAACCGCTTCTCTTGAGAATCAGGTCCAAGCATCGTGGTGGTCGAGCTGTGATGATTCTAATTCCGGCCAGCCCCCCGGGGCCCCCGACGGCAAGGTGATGGACCGACAGGGCTCACGTCAGATGGCCCTGTCGGGCCGAACCGATGACGGGAGGGGGGTGGTGAGGTGACAGAGCGGGACGGGTCGTGCGGCCCGTCCCGACACGAAGGACCCTGTCCTGGAGCGCAGCGACCCGGGATGCCCCGTACAATCATTCCTTGTCATCGGGCGCCGGCGGGCCCTCCACATCCTCGTAGACCTCGTCGGGCTCACCAAGCCCGTCGTCCCTCGAATGGTCGACGGGGGGTTCGTCGGCGCCCTCGCCGGGGGGTGCGACGCCCTCCGCGGGGTCCTCGTCCACCGGATCGGTCCCAACGGTGTGACCGAGGATGATGACGCCAACGGTCACCAGCGCCATCGCACAGGCTGCGAGCAGGAGAAGCCTGCGCTCGGTCCTCGGGTCCATGGCCTTAGTATGGGAGGCCCTTGCCTATAAGAGATTATGTCGACCCCCGATACATTCGAGGGAGTGGTTTTCTCCACAAATGACGGGACGACCAGGGGGTAAGATCGGGCAAGTGCTGGTGAGGCGACCCCGTCCTGGAGCGAAGCGACCCGGGACGGGACGTGTGTCCCGTCCCGTCGTCCTGCGCCGTCGCGAGACTACCCGGGGGAGGTCGGAAGGTAACTGCAAGGCTGCGAGTGAGGTTTGAGTTGAAAAAA
>CBDUQW010000163.1:0-4050 GCA_965369625.1 uncultured Thermoplasmata archaeon
CGCGCGTTATCTTGTTCACACCCCCATACCTCGTCTCGGCACATGCCAGGCTGTGCTCGATCGCCAGGGCGCGAAGCTCGTCCTGGCTGGGGTTTGTAATGTACATTACGTCGAAGGGATGCAGCTCCTTCGTCGGCGGGGCTCTTACCATCTTCTTCATTTGGACCACCACACCCATAGGGCGGGACGGGTCCCGCACCGCGCCCTATTGGCGGTTGGGTGAACCGACGGTCAAGTTAAAAAGGATATTGCTCAGGACAGTTGTATCCAACCCATGAGAGGCCCTCCTCGAGCCTCTGGGAGGTGGGAGACCTGCCCCTAACCCTGCTGGCGAACTTCCTCTTCTTGGCGGAGATCGCACTCTCCACGTTCGAACGCCTGTGACACCTCTCGTTCGAACCATCGGGGTCCTCCCGTAACGCCAGCACCATCCTCCTCCCGCTGGGGGAGCACTTGGCCAACGCCGTGGTGTTGGACTTCAGCTTAGCCAGGGCTCCGCGCCGATGGCGGCCACGGCGTCGCCACATCCTTCATTTCTCCTGATGAACGGGGCCGGCTTTCATCACATCAAAACAGATACGGATGACCTAAAAGAATAATATAATATAGAGGTACCTGAATGTGACCAAGGGGTAGCTGGATGATCGGTTTCACAATGAGGGTCATAAGCGCGACCATCTTCGTGGCGCTGCTTGCCCTCCTTTTGCTCAGCTGCGAGGGTGCTGTTGCTTCTAACATCGTTTTCGAGGACGATTTCACCGGGGACGATGGCGATGCTCCGGACCCCGATGTCTGGAAGGTCCTCAAGCAGGATGATAACGACCTGGTCCAGATCGATGGCGACCGGCTGCTGACCAACACCGTCAACATGGGCCATACCCGCGTCGAAACGGCCGACTACTTCACCCATGACGAGATCACGATCCTGGTGGACTACTATGTGACCAATACCCAAGGACGCCCCTTCGACATCGGTGTCACGACATATCTGGGGGACCGGGTAAAGGGAATGGTGACGCTGTGCTATGACACGGGCTACGGTTGGCATGTGTACTACCGGGTCGATGGGAACATGGAACTCTACGTGTCCCACCAGCGGAACCTGGAATACGACACTTGGTACAGCATCAACCTCACCATCGGCAAGGACCATTTCAACGTCAGCCTCACCGAGCGGGAGTCCGGGATCTCCAAGTGGTCCCTGACCGAGATGCCCCTGGACCCCCTCCGGTCTGAGAACTACATCCGATTCGGCAACTTCGCCCCGAACCCGGGGATGTCGCCCAGGGCCCTTTGGGACAACTTCAAGCTCTACAGCCTAAGGAAGGAGATCCTCAAGCCGCCAATCTGGGGCGACCTTCCCGCCTTCCAGGCGGTGGAGGACGTGCCGCTTCCGATCAACTTCACCAACAACGTGAGCGATCCCGACACGCCCCTCCACAGGTTGAGGTTGACATCCACCTCGCCGTATGTGAAGGAGGTCGACAACCTGACGGTGACCTTCGTGTTCACCGAGGGCGTCACCTCGGCCGAGGTGGTCCTCACCCTCGCCGACGAGACCTTCAAAGTGGACAAGACCGTCAAGTTCAACGTGACGCCAGTGAACGATCCGCCCACCTGCATCTTTCCTCCGGAGCAGACCGTGCAGGAGGACGTGACCACACGCCTCAGCTTCGTCCCCTACGTGGGAGATGTGGACACGCCCTTGTACGAGCTCTTCCTCGAGGTGGACGACCCCCATGCGTCGGTCGAGGGCCTGATCCTCACCGTCACCTATCCCGAGGGCATGACGGAGGCCAACCTGAGCCTGTGGCTGTCCGACGGGGAGGCATCGATCCAGGTCATCGTGCACTTCACGATCCTTCCGGTGGACGATCCACCCTTCATCGACAACCTGGATGTCATGGAGGTCATCGAGGACCGCCCGTTCACCGTCGATCTTTCGGACCACGTTCATGACGTGGACACCCCCAAGGACCAGCTCACACTCTCCACGGACGATGACAATTGCACCGTCGAGGGGTTCTTGGTGACCGTCATGTTCACCACCGGAGGCATAGAGGTTCCCGTCAGCGTCTTCTTGTCCGACGGGAACAGCCTCACCGAGCGTGTCCTGGTATTCCGAGTGCGAGAGATGAACGACCCCCCCGTCATCGGTGAGGTTCCGCTCCAACGGTTCCAGGAGGGTCAGGTAAAGACCATCGACCTGTCGCCTTATGTCAGTGATCCGGACAATGACCTATCCCAGCTCACAGTTGAATGCGACCATCCGAACAAGGTGAGGACCGAGGGCCTTTCCATCACCCTCCTTTTCGATGTGTGGAGGGAGGACCATGTCGTCGAGTTCGTGGTCTTCGATAGCATCGCTAAGACCCCCGGTAGCTTCCAGGTCACCATCCACGATGTCAACATTCCCCCTGAGATCGTGGGGATCGGATCGTACGAGCCTCCTGTGGTCATCACCGTGACGGAGGGCACAGAACATTGGTTCGAGGTCAGGGTCGAGGACCCGGACAGCAGTGAGTTCCGGTTCTTTCTAGAAATCGATTGGGGGAACCAGGAGATACTTCCGAACGGCACGCTCCACATAACTGCTTTGGATGGCGACCCGGGAGACCACACCGGGGTGGTGTCCGTCGATGATCTGAGTGGTGGTCGTGACAGTCTCGACTTCACGGTCCATGTCCTTTCTCGGAACCGCCCCCCATCGGTACCCGTGATCCTCAGCCCTCAGAACCATAGCCTGTTCCTGGTGGGCACCAACGTCACCTTCAACGTCGAGGTGGACGATCCTGACCTTCCTCTCGGGGACATCCTGACCATCGAGTGGTCATCGAACGTGACGGGGGTGCTAAGGACGGTGGAGTGCGGACCCGACCAGGAGTTCTCGACAGAGGTCCTGGGCCTGGGAGACCATCGTATCACTGTCACCGTGACCGATGGCGAGTTCACGAAGAGCGCTTGGGTGGAGATCAGCGTGATCGGGGAACCGGGCCCAGATCCCGAACCCCCCGATCAGCCTATCCTCAACACGATGGGGGGGAGCCTTCTCATCCTCGTGATCATCGTCCTCGTCGTCATCATCGCCTTCTTGGTCAACAAGGGAAGGTCCCAAGGACCGATGTGATCGTCGGTCGTTGAGGTGATCGGGGGCCCGGCCCCCTGCACTCACCGCTCAGGAAGGTCCCTTCAGACCCACATATATTCCCTGGTTCGCCAGGATCGGAACGCGGTAAGTGGTGCGAAGGCTCCACTCGTAGAGCCTGTTCCGGAAGTCTATGTCCTTCAGACCCAGGATGAACCGGGCAAGGTACGGGAGGAAGATCCCGATCCCGTAGGCCTCGGTCATCTTGATACCTTGCCTTCGCATCGCCCTCCGGATGCTCCCCTGGCTCTCGAACCCCACGTGCTGGTCGTCGGGGACCTTGAGGGTGGGTGTGGGGGTCGTTATGATCATCACCCCGCCGGGAGCGACGCGCCTGCACCAGTTGTCCATGGCCGGCTCCCTGGCTTCCAGGTGTTCCAAGATCTCCCCTGCGTGCACCAGGTCGTAGGTCATTCCCGGGGACGGGTCGTTGGCGTCCGCACGGACCCATTCATGTTGGGGCCATACCTCGGCGTTGTGCGCCAGGAGGGTCTTGGAGAAGTCGACGCCCGTGAGCTGGTTATCGATCCCGTTCCTCTCGATCACCTTGGCCAGGACGCTGTCGCCACAGCCGATGTCGAGGGCCGTCCCCCCGGGCTTGAAGAGGCGTTTCAACAGGGGCTCGAGGACCTCGAAGCGCCGTCGCTCGAAGAACTCGAGCCAGAGGAACCCGGTCTCCTGCTTGTTCTTGGGTGGCCGCTCCATCAGCTCCAGGGCCAGGTCAGCACGCCAGCTGAGCCGCCTCTCCCAGTGCGTCTCGTATTCGGATACTGGTGGCGCCTTCAGCTTGACCATTGGAGAACTCCGATTGGCATGGAAAGGGCTCCATGTAAAAAACGTTTTTCTATAGGCAGTACTTCCGCGTGTCTCCACAGTTCCATCCGTGGAAATGATGACAAGGGGTA
>CBDUQW010000164.1:0-4012 GCA_965369625.1 uncultured Thermoplasmata archaeon
CGAGACCTATTTTATCGAAATATTTAAAAGCGAACCCGTCGAATTAGAAAGGCCCTCCCCAGGGTGTCTGGCCCTCAGTCCTGCTCCACCACCCGGGTCAGGCCCGGGCTGTAGACGTGGTTCTTGATGGCGATGAGATCGTCGTAGGTGAAGAGGAGGGCCTTGGGCTCCTCCTCGATGGAATCGGCCTCCCAAAGGTGGGTGGTGATGAGGTTCATATAGGCCTCGAAGTCCCTGTAGCTTCGGGCCGCCACCAGCTCTATCCCCTCCCTGTCCGTGTCCGCCTTGAACACGATGGGCAGCTGGTCGTAGATCTTCGCCAGCTCCTTGGCCCGCCCCTTGACGGTGCTCGGGGCCTTGTACGACGTGTGGACCATGGCCAGCATCTCGAAGCCCAGCAGTTCGAGGTTGGGGACGCGGAGGGAGAAGAAGAGGTCCATGTCGGAGAATCGCTTGCGCATCTTGGTGACGCTCTGGCGGGTCACGTCGATGCGCTTGGATATGGAAGAATCGAGGAGGTCCGGGTTCTGGACCAGGCCGCGAAGGACCTTGCGCTCGATCCGGGACAGCTTGTGGGCATGGGTGGTGCCGAACTCGCCATCATGGAGGGTGGAGTCCTCCTTCCTAGCAGGCAGGGTGGCGCCGAAGGTCTGCTCGAGGAGGTTCGAGTAGTCGAAGAAGTTGTACACCTTGGTCTGCCCAAAGGGCAGATGGACCACCCTGTTGTCACCGGGTACCAGGAGGCCGTGACGGCTGTAGAGGTCCTGGACGCCGTCCAGCACGCGGCAGGCCGATGAGAAGTTGCGGTGCATCGACATGGAGAAGCGGTACCTTGGTCCAGCGCCGATGTAGAACAGCTCGTCGAAGCCTTCGAACAGACCCTTCCCCACCTCCGCCTGGGTCTCCTCGGGTATGGCGGGATTGGTATGGAGGTACGCGACGGAGAGCATCTCGGCCCCCATGTTCTGAAGCTTGGGGACCCGGACGGTCATGAAGTACCCCAGGTCCTTGAGCCGGTTCTTGATGGCGGTGACGGTGGACATCTTGATGCCTATCGCCTCGGACAGCTGGCGGTCGTTCAAGGTGGGATACTTGACAATGCCCAGGAGCGTCCTGCTCTCGTTGTCCGAAAGTGACACCTTTGCCATGCCTGCGGGAATGTCAATGATGGTTATTAATCTATCTCCCTTTTCCCAAAAAAACGACGCATGTCCTGGTAAAATGACATTTCCGGGGACCTCCTGGCGAAGGTTCATCTAGACCATTCACGTTACACGGCCCGGGGAGAAAGGATGGAGCACATCTTCCGAGCATACGACATCCGCGGCGTCTTCAACAAGGACCTGACCACCGACTTCGCCGCACGCCTCGGTGAGGTCTTCGCCGCCTTCCATGGCCACGAGGGCAGGGTCGCCATCGGGAGGGACGTCCGCATCTCCAGTCCGGCCATGGAATCCGCCGTCGCGGCGGGAATGGCCGCCGGTGGTCTCGATGTGGTCACCGTCGGGGCATGTCCCATCCCGGTCCTGAACTTCCACATCAACCAGGGAGACTACGTGGCGGGGGTCTACATCACCGCGTCCCACAATCCCCCCGAGTACAACGGCGTCCGGTGGCGCAACCCCGACGGGTCGGGGTACACCTACGACAACCAGCGCATAGCCGAGCTCTACTTCTCCGGGGAGACGGGCAGGCCAACGTGGGACGGGGTCGGCAGTGTGACACCCCTGCCCGAGGGGGAGGCCATCAGGGCCTACTCGGACTTCCTGGCCCAGCGCCTCACCGCGCCCAGGCCCCTCAGGATCGTGGTGGACCCGGGCAACGGCGCGGCCACGCTGGCGGCCCCTCAGCTCCTGGAGCGGGTGGGCCACCAGGTGGAGGTCATCTTCGGCGACGTGGACGGCACCTTCCCCAACCGCTCACCCCACCCCACCGAGAGGTCCCTCGGTGCCTTGATGGAGGCGGTGAGCCAGCACGGGGCCGACCTGGGGGTCGGCTACGACGGTGACGGCGACCGCTGCGTCTTCGTGGACGATAAGGGCAGGACCGTCCAGGTCGAGAAGGTGGGCATCCTGGTGTCCCGGGACCTTCTCCGCGAGAAGAAGGGCAAGATCATCGCCAACCTACCCTGCTCCATGATAGTCGAGGAGGAGCTGGAGAAGGACGGCGCCGAGGTGGTCCGGGTCCGCGTGGGCGACGTGTTCGTCTGTGAGGAGATCAAGAAGCACGACGGCCTGTTCGCCATGGAGATATCCGCCCACTTCTTCCTTCCCACCTACTACATCTTCGACGACCCCATCCTCATGACCCTCAAGCTGGCCGAGCTCCTCGGGGCCGACGACCGACCCTTCTCCGAGATCGTGGACGCGATCCCCAGCTATCCCTTCCTCGAGGAGGGCTTCCCCTGCCCCGACGACCTCAAGTTCAGGGTGAACGAGCTGATCGAGGAGCACTTCCGTGCCACGGGGGCGAGGATCGACACCACCGACGGCGTGAAGGTCTCCTTCGAGGACGGTTGGGGGATGCTGCGTCCCTCCAACACCCAGCCCCTCACCCGCCTCTTCGTCGAGGCGAGGACCCAGGAGCGGCTGGACGAGCTGGTGGACGAGTTCACTGACCTGTTCGAGGAGATGCTGGAGCGGGCCCGGACCGAGAAGGGGCCCGGTTAGGCCCCACCGTCCCTCCCGAGGGACCTGAGGGCGTCCTGCGCCCGTTCGTTGGCGATGTCGGCGTAGTCCGGGTCGATCTCGAAACCTATGTAGTGGACCCCCAGCCTCACACAGGCCGATGCGGTGGAGCCAGTACCCATGAAGGGGTCGAGCACGACCCGTGCCCGGTCCTTGCCGTGGAGGCTGATGCACATCTCCGGCAACCTCTCGGGATAGACCGTGGGATGGGGTCTTGATGACTGGATGGTCTCGTAGGGGATGAACCACACGTTGCCCCGGTCCCGCAGGCCCCCCTCCGCCGCCTTCCACCGGCGTATGTTCGACTTGTCCTGGTACTCGACCCCGACGGCCAGCTTGTCCAGGGGGGTGGTCCCCGCCTTCGTCAGGTGGAACACGTACTCGTGGCACGAGCTGAGGTAGCGCTCGCTGTTCACAGGCTTGTAGTGGCCCACCGCCAGGTCCTCGACCACGCCGGTGGCCTTGCCCACAGAGTCCGCCGGGATGGCGATGGACTTGACCCAGTGGATAACGTTCTGCAGATGGAAGTGCTCACGGGCCTCCATGGCGATGTCCAGGGGTATCCAGGGGTCCGAGGGCTTCCCTCCCACGTTGAGGAAGAGGGCCCCGTCGTCCCGCAGCACCCGGTGGCACTCGGCGAACACCGAGCCAAGCCAGCTGAGGAACTCCCTCCGGGGGCGGTTGTCGTTGTAGGCCCGGTACTCCTTCCCGATGTTGTACGGGGGCGAGGTGACGATCACGTCGACGCAACCCTGGGGAAGGGCGGCCATGCCCTCGATGCAGTCCATGTTGATCACTGTGTCCAGGGGTAGGTCCCCGTCCCCTGGCGTGTCCGGTCTGCGTACCTCGATGTCCATGGCTGATCACCTACTCCTTTTCCACCTCGACCACCAGGATGCCATCCCTCCTCGCCCTCACCACCCACCGGATCCTGTCCCCTAGGTCCAGATCCAGGTCTCGCACGACCCCCGAGGGGACGGTGGTGCGAAGGGATTCGCTGGTGGAGGTTGCCCTCACCAGCCGGGTTACGTGGCCCCTGGTCATCGTCGATTGATAGGTAAAAAAATTTATCTAGTTATTTACCTAATTTCCTCCCGGTGAAACTCAGAAACACAGGTGCTGGCCTTTCCCAGGGGTGAGAATCCTGACGAAACCCTATTATCAAGTCCTGAGAGATTATGACAAGCTCCAGCAGCCGGTGGATTGACTTGGGAGACCAGGACCCGACAGAAAAGGAGATGGAACTCAACGAGCGGGAGGCTGTGCTGTTGACCCGCGAGCGCATGCTGGAGGCCCTGACAAACGAACCCCGCTGGATATTGATT
>CBDUQW010000165.1:0-3993 GCA_965369625.1 uncultured Thermoplasmata archaeon
CCCCCGGGTCCCGCAGGAAGCGGCGGAAGCTGTCGACGTGCTGCTGCGCCAGGGGCCGGGTGGGGGCTAGGACCAGCACCCTGCCGTCCCCCCGGTCCAGGACCTCCGCCGCCACGAGGACGGCGATGACGGTCTTGCCTATGCCGGTGGGCAGCACCACAAGGGTGCTCTCCCGGACGGCCCGCCGGGCGATGGCGACCTGGAACTCCCTGTGGGCTACGGTGCCCTCGGCCAGCAGGGGGTGGGCCACCGCCCCCCCCGCTACGGGGAAGGGGTCCGGGGCCGACCCCACCGTCCCGCCCGTGTGGCCACCGACGTCTCCGGATCCGTCGAAGCACGATATTGTTGCCTGCCTCACGGTGGTGGGATGGGGGCCGTGGTATAAGAACCGACGCGGGAGGTGGGTGAACGTGGGGACGGGACCTTGGTCCCGTCCGACTCGCGCCTGACGGCGCTCCAGGACATGGCCCCTGCCTGTCGGGACGTGTCACGCGTCCCGTCCCGCTGCGGCACGCTACACCACCGATGCCGCAGCTCACTCCCTGTCAGGTCTGAACCTCCAGCCGCCCGGGTCCACCTTGATGTCCAGGAGGTCGGCGAAGGGGTGGACCATCTTGATGCCCTCGTCCGTCATCACCTCCTCCCGCATGGCCCTCCTCCAGTCTGCCCTGTCGACGGTCCCCAGGACCATGTACTCGTTCCCGACGACATCGGGGTCCCGCTCCTCCCAGGCGGCGGCGAGCTGCTGCTCGACCTCGCGCCTCCTGGCGATGAGGAGGTCGCACGGGGGGCAGTACCGGCATGTCTTGTTCAGGATGAGGAGGTTGCGGGGCTCGACGTGGATGACGAGGCAGTGCTTGCGGACCTTCATCGGGGCGTCGCATATGGGGCACCTGGTGAAGGCTTGGTCCTCGTAGTGGTTCAGGAAGAACCTGTGTCGCGGCTCCCTCAGTTCCCTCCGGGTCATGGCATCACGTTCCTGCTTCTCGTCCCTCGGTCCCATCGGGTCTGTCACCGCTCCGTCCCGGCCTTGCACGGGTTCCGGCGAGAGATGTCCGAGCAAACATTAAAGGCTGACGAGTCCAAGTAGCCCCGCAGGGCACGGAGGATGATGCAATGACTAGGAAGATAGGGCGCGAAGTTGAATGCCCTTGCGGGTCCGGTCTCCGCTACAAGAACTGCTGCATGCTCGGGGGGAAGGGGAGGCCCCCGTGGAGGTCGACGCCAGGCCGTGGTGGTGAGGGGACAGGAGCAGTCGTTGACAGGGGTGTTCCCGACCCTCATCGCCCAAATGTGCCCAATTCCATTGTGCAAGCATGGCTGGGTCCCACCGGCTCCGTGGGTGGTCTCGGCCAGGAGCATGCAAGACAGATGCTCAGGTACCTAAGGCTGCCCGCGATGAGGTTCACGATGAACCTCCGGCGTGGGGACGTACCCTTCCGTATCGAGGGCGACCCCGGGGGCGCATCGGCCCTGATGTCCATGCTCAAGCCCCTGGATGAGAGGGGCTGGGACATCGGCATGGTGAGGGATATGTCGACCGAGGAGCTCCTCGAACGGCTCGGGTCGGTCGGTGTCGACATCGACGAGTTGCGGTTCAGGGAACTGGCGAGCGAGCACTGGTCTTCGATCGCCCTGGCCGACGAGGAGCTCCTCCCACGGGTCCCCGATGTCGGTATCGATGACGAGGACTTCGTCTGGATGGCCGCCTACGTGCTCTGGGACCGTCTACTGCCCGGGTGGCAGAGCGTCGAGCAGCTGGACGACGCGATGCAGGAGGGGTACGCCCTACTCGAGAGAGGGGACCTGGGGGGAGCGGTTGCCAGGTGGGCGGAGGCGTGGACGCTCGTCAAGGCCCTCGTGGAGCCCTCCATCACCTCGGTCCGGGAGGCCGATGAATCACTGCCGGTCAGGATCTCCCAGAGCATCTTCAACTGGTGCCAGGACCACAGGACGGAGCTACACAACGCCTCGCTCGAGGACCCCTCCCACGTCAGGGATCTATCGAGGTTCTCGAGGGAGTTCGTGACACGGTTCCCCGACACTGATGGCGACATCATCCTCGACATGCGGCTGGCCGAGGCCACGGCCCATGCGATGATGGGGAAAATGGAGCGATCCGAGGCGTTGTTCGAGGCGCTGGCCAGGGACCTCCCCGAGGATCCGTGGCCGCTCATCGGGTGGGGGGACGCCTACTGGATGCATCCATGGCCAGAGGGGCGGATACCCTCGCCAGGGGACTACGCCAGGGCGGAGGACCTCTATCTCAGGGCGTGCTCGGAGCATCCTACATTCAACGAGCTCATCGAATGCCGTCTCGAGGACATGCGCAAGATGCGTGATGGTCAGGAGCGGGCGGCGGATGACGCACCGTCCTGAGGCGCGCGTCACGGGCTCTCCGTCCACTCCACCTCGACGCCCTCGTCCCCCAACCAATCCTCCAGCCGCTCCCTGGTCCTCGCGTCCTTGAACGCGAACCACCTCTCCAGCTCCTCCGGGAACTCCAGGAGCACGTCCCGGGTCGCTTCGCTCCAGGACACGGTCGCATCCCTGCCGGGACGGGCCGCACGGCCCGCCCCGCTATGCCACCGCCGCCGCCACAATCACGGATACACGCATCCGCTCCGGAGGATCCGCCAGCCCTCCCCGGTCATCCCAAGCTCGAGGGAGATGGTCCAGCCCTCCTCGCACAGCGAGCTTATCCTCCCGCTCACGGGGACTGGTCCCATCTCCTCGCCGCCCCCCATGTAGTCACTGAGCCACAGCTCTCCGGGCTCGACCCGGGTCACCGTGAAGTAGCCGTCCACGGTCCTCGTGTGCTCTCCGATGATGGCGTCCTCGGCGTAATCGCACACGAGGTCGGCCATCTCCGCCACCCTCGGGAGGACGTCCTTGGCGGCGTCAACCACCTCCATGGCGTCCTCGCGCTCCTCGTCGTCCATGTATCCCCTCTCGTGCATCCACCTCACGAGCCGCTTCATGACCGTGCCGACCGTACTCATGAACCCCTTGCCGCACATCACCTTCCGGATCATGAAGTAGTCGAGGAACTCGGAGATCATGCTCGTGCCGATGGTTTCGGGCCCGAACACATCGCAGAACCTCCTGTTGTGGTCGATGCAGAGCTCCTTGAACCGCTTCTCGTCATCCCCGTCCAGGTACTGGTACGCGTAGCCGTCCAGGTAGGCCACGAAGAGGTTGATGGCGTTCTCGTATCCCCTGTAGGTCGCGACCTTCAGCCGCGCCTGCTGCTCGCCCAGGAACTCCTCCAGGACCTCCCTGATGGTCATCATCCGTCATCTCTCCCGTCGTCCCGTGATGGGTCCGTCGCAACATCGTCAGGACACGTCCTCGGTCAGTAGCGACCGGCGGGGACCGACACGTTCCCTGCTCCCCGACCCGCGCACCTCCTCACTGATGTCCGACCCCCACTTGATGGCGGTCGTCCCTCATGCACTTTCCGGGGTCCCGGCCGCCCCCGCAGAGGCCCTGGCGGAGGTCGGTGCAGTCGCCGCACCGCGCCTCCCACGGCCCCAGATCCCCGAAGTGGACGAACCATAGGGTGGGGTCGATACCGGCGATGAGTAGCTCGACCATGACCTCGTCCCTCTTCATTGACACCAGCAACTACCTGCGAGCATTTCAGGGGTCGCGCCTGGCGGCGCTCCAGGACGGGGTCGCATCCCTGCCGGGACGTGGCACACGCTCCGTCCCCCCCACCGTCGCATCGGGCGAGCCGTCTCAATCGTAGAACCGCCTGCGCCCCTCCTCCTGGTCCTCGAATCGTGTGACCTCGGACGCCCGGAAGTCCCTCATCCGCCCGGAGGGGTACTGGACTGTGAGGAGGGGGAACCCCCGCGGGCCATCGTTCATCTCGATGGCGATGGCCACCGTGCTTCCCACGCGCACGAACTCTTCCTCGGCGGGCAGCCGGCAGCGGTCCTTGTGACGCAGGAAATGGGCCTCCACGATCGCCCTTCCTCTGTTCTCCGG
>CBDUQW010000166.1:0-3923 GCA_965369625.1 uncultured Thermoplasmata archaeon
CCAACATCGACGGGCGCTGGTACTACTCCGACGCCAAGGACACCGGCACCTTCCTGAAGGAGCACGGGGCGAAGAAGGAACCTCCCAAGAGGAGGACCGAGCCCTCCACCGACAAGGAGAAGCTGCTGGCCAAGCTGGAGGAGCGGTTCATCCTCGGCGAGATCTCCGAGGAGTCCTACCTGGAGCTCAGGCGCAAGTACAGCCGGTGAGGGTGCCCTCGCCCCGGTCACACCCGTGACGGGTCCTCGTGGGATATGGATGGGAAGATACGATCGAGGACCATCCACGGGTGACTGAGGACACGTTGCTCCAAGTACCGTTGGAGGTCGTCCCTCGAACGATGCCGGGGAACACACGACACTTTGTCAACTGATAGGCGGGAAGGGCCTGCTGGCTCGTACTGGATACCAATGGATCATCCGATCCTTCATGACCAAAGGGGTATGAAATCTGCTTATTATTTATACCACTCCAACAACTCTAGGATGGCCTCTTGGGACAGAGGACCGTTCACCGGAACCCCCGAGGATGCTGCGGGAACGAACGCCTGGTGCGACGGGGATGGCGGACGGACACCGTCCCGGGAAGGTCGAAGGTTGGGTGGATGAGCATGCCAGGTCGTCAGGTCACGGTAGCGTTGATAGTATTCGTTCTGCTCGGGCTCGGGAACCTGCCCATGTCGGGACCGGGCCTCGCCGGGGGGGACCGCAATGGCATCGAGCCCCTATCGAACCCCCCCTACTGGACGGACTCCCTGGACGACATGAGCCACGTGTACGTTCCGATGGGGGGCCTCATCGGCATCGAGGTGTCGGGGGGCGACGCGCACCTCGAGGCGGGCGCGGACGACGGGTGGCTCGCCTCGGAGATCATCCTCCCCCCGGAGGGATACCGATATGACACTGTCTTCCTAGAGGTGGACACGCCAGGGAGCAGCTACTTCCAGGTGTCGGTGCTCAACGCCTCGAGGGAGTCCTCCAAAGTGGGTTTCGCCAACGAGACCATAGCGAACTTCGAGCTCCAGGGGAAGGCGGACCTGTCGGTATACTCCATCGACCCAGTGATGTACCCCGAGCTACGCATCCAGGTGAACCTCTATGCGAGTGGTCCCGACAGGCCCCGGCTGCTGAGCTGGTCGCTCTTCTTCATCGGGTTCGAGGAGTGGAGGGACGACTTCCTGGGCGCGTCCAAGATGTTCGAGAGCCGTGGCATCAACCTGACCGATGGCCTCGTCGAGGTGAACCTGACGCGCAAGAGCGGCGGCGGGACCGGCGACTACGAGGCCTACCCGGCGCTCGCGTTCGCGGGCGGGGCCAACGACGTCACTATATACTACCCCAACTCGGGCCACACCGACTGGGGCACCGACACCCACTTCAACACGGGCAACCAGAACAACGCCGTCGTCTTCGACGACATCGACGGCGATGGCAACCTGGACCTCCTCATTGGTTACAGTTCCACGAACGCGCACGTACACTGGGGCGATTCGGCCGGGACGTGGTCGCAGACGCGCGAGACGGCCATAACCGCCAACTACGTCGATCACATCGCGACGGGCGACTTCGACGGCGACGGGAACGTGGACATCGCCCTGGCGTGCGACAGGTCCGGCGGCTCCACCAACTCGCTCATCTACTACGGCACGGCCAGCCGTTCTTTCAGCTCGAGCGCGGACGTCACCCTCACGGGACAGGAGTACATCAGGGTGGACTCGGGTGACGTCAACTCGGACGGCTACGACGACCTGGTGTTCGCGTCCTCGGGCACCGCCAGGCTGTTCCTCGGGGGACCATCGGGCATCTCGACGACACATGACAGGGCCTACACCACCGCCAACCTCCAGGACGTCTACCTGGGCGACCTCGACGACGATGACAACCTCGACCTGGTCCTCGGCTGCAGGCAGAGCGGGAAGAGCCTGGTGTTCATGGGCTCGTCAACGGGCCCCGACACGACGGCGGACTACCAGCTCACCATCCCTGGACAGAATGTCTACGCGATCACGGTCGGGGACATCAACGGCGACGGCTACAAGGACATCGTCACCTTCGACGGCACGAACCCCTCCAACACCGCGCACTACTTCGAGGGCTCGGCCACGGGTTGGTCGGACTCGAAGATGCACAACGGCTTCGATGGCGGCTACAACTACGCGATGATGGCGCTGGATGTGGACAAGGACGGCTACGACGACATCATCGTGGCCAACTGGGGGAGCGGAAACCCAACCTTCCGCCTGTACAAGGGTGGGACGACGTGGCCCACGACCCCGTCCATGACGATGAACAACGCGCACAACTTCGACGTCGCCGCGGCCGTGCCGAAGAGCGGCGGCAGCAGGTTCTTCAAGGGCACCTTCACGACAAACCCCATCTACATCCTGCCGGGGTCGCAGAAGTGGGACATCCTCCTGCTCGAGGGCACGATGCCCAAGAACACATCCGTCTCCATCTCCATCCTGGACGCCGCGGGCAAGGAGATCACGGGATGGAAGGACCTGACCGACTGGAACATCGACCTCTCGGCATTGGGGGCCCAGAGCCCCATCCAGGTCAAGGTCACCATCGCCAGCGAGTTCAACACCACCACCCCCGTCCTGGACAGCATCATGGTCAAGTGGATGGACCGCCGCGTCTGGAGGGACGAGTTCTACGGCGACGCCAAGGTGGAGCGGATGCTGAACCTGGATGTGACGGACGGTCTGCTGGAGAAGGGTGCCATCGGCGGGCGATCCCCCGACCTGGTGTTCCCCACCCTCCTGGGAGACACCGACTACACCACCTCCCCACTGGTGTTCTCCGACGACGGGGGCAACGACTACCTCTCCAGGGACCCCTTCGACTTCTTGGTCGGGGGCACATCGGCGGCGGACACCGCCGACGTTAACGGCGACGGCTACCTAGATATCGTGTTCTCGGTCCAGCAGACAGCCGCCGCCGTCTTCGACACCCAGAGCCCCCTCTACCTAGGCAGCCCCCTGGGCATGACGGCGACCCCAGAGCACCTGTTCGACACGACAGGGGCCTCGGACGTCGTCCTCGAGGACATCAACGACGATGGGTACGTGGACGTGGTCTTCGCCCAGATCCAGAGGGCCAAGGACGATTACTCCGTCAACAGCACCCTGTACTGGGGCTCCGCCGACGGATGGTCCGACGAACCGGACCTGGAGTTTCCGACCAAGGGCGCGTCGGACGTCGAGGCCTTCGACCTGGACCACGATGACGACCTGGACCTGGTCTTCGCCTGCTACCAGGACTCCTCGACCTCCATCGACAGCTTGGTGTTCCTCCAGGGAACGGACGGATTCTGCGCCACGACGCCTGACCATCGTCTGCCCACCAAGGGCGCCAAGGCGGTGGCCGCGGGCGACCTGGACGGCGACAGCAACGTGGACCTGGTCTTCGCCAACAGCCTTGGCGGGGGTTTTGCCGAGATCGACAGCTTCGTCTACTGGGGCAAGGCAAGCGGCGGCTGGGAGACCACCCCCCTGGGTCTGGCCACCAAGGGTGCCACCGACGTGAAGGTGGCTGACCTGGACGGCGACACGAACCTCGACGTGGTGTTCGCCAACCACTGGGACAATTACCAGTACTACGAGGTGGACTCCGCTGCGTACATCAACGACGGCGGCCGGTCATTCTCGGTCTCCGCGGCGACCATGATGCCCACCGTGGGCGCCACCGCCGTGGCCGTGGTCGACCTGGACGGCACGGGATGGATGGACCTGGTGTTCTCCTGCCAGCGCAACGCCAGCTCCTACCAGGTGCCGTCGTACGTGTACCTGGGCGGAGCCTCGGGCTGGTCCGACACCCCCGACATCGAGATCCCTACCGAGGGCGCCTCCGACGTGCTGGTGACCAAGCTGTTCAAGTACGGCACGGGCGGTTACATGTCCGTCCCGATCCGGCCCCTGGAGC
>CBDUQW010000167.1:0-3841 GCA_965369625.1 uncultured Thermoplasmata archaeon
AATCTCATACGCTCGCCTCCATAATTCGTTATCGTTTTCAGGATGAGTTATGAATTATTTGTACACTCAATCCAGTACGAGGCCATATCGTCCGACAACCCTTATCTAGCGACCGATTGGTAGGGATAGTCGGAGATGACCATGCCAATAGTCGAACTGAAGGTCCTAGGTAGCCTGACCCGCGAGCAGAAGGCCCAGATTTCCAAGGAGTTCACCGAGACGCTCCAGAGGGTGGCCGGAAAGCCCCCGGAGTACACCTATGTCGTGATCCAGGAGGTTGAGCGTGAGGACTGGGCCCACAAGGGCGAGCTCTTCGGCTGACACCCCCTCGCTACGCCCACCCCCCCCACCGTGGACCGTCTCAGGTACTGAATTGAGCCCCGTAATATAGGGTCGCCAGCAGATTTGCGCACGTGGCCCGCCAGAAGTCGATATGGGACGAGTACGAGATATTCATGTGGCTCGGGATCTCGGGTTACTTCTTCGCGTTCATGCTCGGCATCGTGGGGGGCGTGACCTTCTTCTCGGGCGGCGCGGAACCCCTGGGCACCATGTGCGGCGTGGTCCTGGTCCTGCTCATAGTGGGAGGAACGGCCCTGCTGGGCTTAGGCCTCATGGGCAGGAGGAAGCAGAAGCACTACGAGAAGGTGGCGGACCTGCTCCGGGCCTACCGTCGCATCAAGATAACCAAGCTGGCGGCCAAGCTGGGCGTCACCGAGATGGAGGCCGAGTACGTCATCGCCGAGTGCCTGGGCCGTGAACTGGTGGAGGGCTACATCGACCGCCGTGAGGGCGAGTTCTTCACCAAGGAGGCCTTGTACCAGGCGATGAAGATAGAGAGGTGCCCGATCTGCGGGGCCCCTCCCACCGAACTGTACCTGGTGGGAGAGGAGATCCAGTGCAAGTACTGCGGTACCGTCGGTGGGGTAGCGGTTGACGGCATGTCCATGGGCAATGACGAGGACCGACGGACCTCATGACGGGGCGTCACTCGAACAGGTCGTCCAGCAGGTGCCCCGATTTCGTCGCCTTCGTCCGCATGTAGTCCACGTTGTGCGGGTTGGGCTCGATCACCAGGGGAATACGGTCCGTCACCCTGATGCCGTGCCCCTCCAGCCCCACGATCTTCTTCGGGTTGTTGGTGATGAGCTTGACGGACCTGACATGGAGGCTACGCAGCATGTGGGCGGCTACGGCGTAGTCCCGTTCGTCGGGCTCGAAGCCCAGGGCGACGTTGGCCTCCACGGTGTCGAGGCCGAAGTCCTGGAGCTGGTAGGCCTTGAGCTTGTTGAGCAGACCGATGCCCCGCCCCTCCTGGCGCATGTACAGGATGGCCCCCATGCCCTCCTCCTCTACCATCTTGAGGGCGGCCTCCAGCTGCTCGCCGCAGTCACACCTCTGGGAACCGAGGACATCCCCGGTGAGGCACTCCGAATGGAGGCGGACGGGGACGTCCTCCTCCTCGCAGATGTTCCCCTTGACGACGGCTATGTGCTCCTTGTCGTCGTGGTTGTTGTAGAACCCCACAATCTGGAAGCTGCCGTACTTGGTCGGGAAGTCGGCGATGGCCACCACCTTGACGCAGACATCCTCCTCCGATCCCTCGCAGTAGTGGGCCTTGTCGTGCTCGATGAGGTCCTCGATGGTAGGCTTGTCTATGGGCACGGCCTCTCGAACAGCATATCGGTATTTAAGCTATCATGCGCCGACAGGTAACGCCGTAACTGTCAAGAAGTCGTTGATGGAAGGTTTGAGAGGCTCCAACAATAACGAGACCCTTTTTCTGTGAAATCGTTATCGGTCCATGGAGGAGTTCCTCAACATCCGGCTGGAGGATGTGGCGGGTGAGCCTCCCATCGGCCTGTTCACCCTCTCGACCAACATCAAGTCCCTCCAGACTCGTCTCTCACCAGGCTGGGAGGTCGCTGATGACCCGCTTACCATCCCGGCGGTGCTGCGGTTGCTGGAGTCCCAGTCCACAGGTGAGGGTCCCGCGCTGGAGGTCTCCGAGGACGGTCGTGTCGAGTATGAGCAGCCCCTCTGTTCTCGGTGTGGTTCTTCGAACTGCTCTCGCAACGGTTGCCAGCCTCGTCGTCTGAGGGGCTTCTTCGGCGTGGTCCTCGATCTGCGGCTCCAGAAGTACGTGTGCAGGGACTGCAGGGACGCCTTCAAGGTGGACCTGGAGCACATCGTCCCTCGTTACGGTCACTACATGAGGGACGTGAGGGAGCTGGCGGTGGGTTACAGCGGTGGCAGGGCGCTCTCGTTGGGCGAGAGCGCGGAGCTGACGGAGGAGGTGTCCGGCGTCCGTCCGAGCCGCGAGACGGTGCGGTTGTGGAAGTTGTCGAAGGGCGCGGAGGTTCGCACTCTGATGGAGGGTTCCAAGGAGGCCTGGTCGGGTGTGTACTCGTATGACGAGCAGTTCATCCGTTTGAAGGGTCATCGGTGGTTCCGTTGCCTGGTCTACGACAAGGTGCTTGGCAGGCCAGTGTGGGACGATGTTCTCCCCGAGCTGAGTTACGAGAGCTTGAAGGGCCTGCTCGGAGCGGCCCTGGACGGCAAGCCGGTGCTGACGGTGGTGACGGACGGTCTGACCATGTACCCGTCGTTGCTCAAGGAGCTGTTCCCCGGAGCGTCGCACCAGCAGTGCGTGATCCACGCGATGTACAACGTGCGTTGCGACTTCAACGAGGCTGCTGGCATAGGCCGTGAGTCGAGCAAGCCGTT
Organism: uncultured Thermoplasmata archaeon; assembly: GCA_965369625.1. Classification (GTDB taxonomy): domain Archaea; phylum Thermoplasmatota; class DTKX01; order DTKX01. The sequence continues at coordinate 2,728 of CBDUQW010000167.1, forward strand.
GCCCGAAGGTCTAGCTGAGCTGTACGGTGAGTTGTGGGGCGTGTTCCTCAAGTCGAGGAACGTATCGGAGGCGGAGAATCGTTTCCTGTCGATCTACGCGAGGCGTTTCGAGTACCATCCGTTGGTTCGGAGGCGGCTCGAACTGCTTGCGGAGAACTTCGTTTCCCTGACGGAGTACCTGGTCCATCCGGATGTTTCCATGACGAACAATCCAGCGGAGACATACTTCCACAGGACGTACCCTGGCCGAATAAAGCGGCGTTTCCGTACGCCGGAGGGGGTCCAGGCGCAGATAGCGTGCCTGGCCCACAGCAAGGGAGGGGTCGAGGTGGAGACGGGCAGTCCCCATTCAGTTCTTAGGCAGGTGTACGAGACCTTCGCGAAGTTGCTGGTGAGCGTTTAACATGATTCGGCATGGAATTCTGTGAAAAAGGGATTGGTGCTTGAGAGCGTTCGCTGCGGGTTGTGAAGCGTTCCTCGGGGATGTGTATAAAAACCCATCGATGGGTTTATAAAGTGAACGTCTCGAAAGACCCAGGCCTTGCGAATCTCGGTGTGGTTCTCAATCTTCCTGGCCCTGTGGATTTCTCATCAACGACTTTTGGACAGTCTCGGTAACGCCACAACCTTTAACAATCACCGCATCGTGACCGTCATCATGTCCATCGATATGTACGGACCCGAGGACCTCCACCAGTTCCTGCCGAAGAACGACGAGTTCATGAGCGCCCTCGAGGAGGACGCGCTGAAGCGGGGCGTTCGCATCACTGGCCCCGACGTGGCGAACATCCTCGCCGTACTGACCAAGGCCATCGATGCCAAGCGCATCCTCGAGCTAGGGACGGCGGTCGGCTACTCCACCATCTTCATGGCCAGGGCCCTTCCGGAGGGGGGAAGGATCACCACCATGGAGTGGGACGAGGGGATGGTCAAGGAGGCCCTTGGGAACTTCAGGGCGACGGGCCTCGAAGGCAGGGTCGAGAGCCTCGTCGGTGACGCGCGGGAGATGATCAAGGACATGGAACCCGGCAGCTTCGACATGATCTTCATGGACCTCGAGACCTGAACAGTTAGGATTATCCCCCCTACAATATTCGTCTAATTTCTATTAGCA
>CBDUQW010000168.1:0-3702 GCA_965369625.1 uncultured Thermoplasmata archaeon
ACAGGGGAAGGGGCCTGGGATGTGGTGGTAGGCAACGAGGCGCAGGTGGTTCCCGAGAACGCCGAAGGCCCAGGCTGCCGCCGCAGGGGCATGAATTGCTGCTGCGCGGTCGGCGCGCACATACGTGCGGCCTCGTTGCCGGGACAGGGGAAGGGGCCTGGGATGTGGTGGTAGGCAACGAGGCGCAGGTGGTTCCCGGGGCACCATGCGGACGCCTGCTGAGGTCGCAGGGGCATGAATCGCTGCTGCGCGGTCGGTGCGCATCCGCGCACCGACCTTGCCAGGACAGGGAAAGGGGTCTGGGATCGATCGTGGCGTGCTCGACAAGACCAGTTGTGGCGTACGGGACAACGGGAGCCATAGCTGTTCTAAAAAACCTCATTTCCGTACGCTACAATGTTGGTTTAGGGGTGCGCAACAACGTGGTCTAGCATCATGGTTGAACAAGATAAGGATTGTGTTCCTAATATCTGGTTCAGCCTCTGTTCCCTATCATCTTCCGGATGTCGTCGATGTCGTACACCATCACGTCCGGCTCGTCGGGCCTGTGCTTGAAGGACCTCGCGAAGAGGGCATAGACCTCCCGCCTGCCTTTCCTGCGCCAGTCCACGTAGTCGGCCTTGGCCCGGAGGTCCTCAAGCACGCTTCGCCCGTCGACGCCCTCGCTCCACTTGCACTCGCCCAGGAGGATCTCCCGGTCCTCACCGTTGAGGCCCACCATGTCCACCTCCACCTCGACTCGCTCCCCTCGCTCCCTCCTGGCGCCCCACCATGGTCCCAGCTTCGGCCACCTCCGGGGGAACGCGGAGGCGATGAGCTCCCTGCAGAGGGGCTCGAAGGCACGGCCCACGAAGGCGTTCAGCCGATCCTCCACTGCCTGGCGGCACCTGCCGGTCTCGCCCAGCTCCAGGTCCGACTTGTGGGGCTCGCAGAAGGTGAACCAGAACCGGAACAGAGGGTCGGACAGGAAGTAGCGGGTCCGCTTGCTCTTGGACCCCTCCGTCACCGGTTGACACTTCTCCACCGCGCCCAGCCTCGCCAGGACCTTGAGGTACTTGTCGATGTCATGGACAGGGACCCGGGAGGCGTCGGCGATCTTCCCGGCCTTGGCCTTCCCGGAGCCAATGGCCTCCAGTATGGCCTTGTATACGTCGGGTTCACGGAGCTCCTCACGGAGCAGGAAATCCACCTCCTCGTACAGCCCGCCGGTCCGTGACATGATAACCCTCTCCGCGTTCTCGACCAGACCGGCATCATCCGAGAACCTCTGTAAATAGTGGGGGACACCCCCCAGGACACTGAAGTACTCGATGCACCTCTCTGTGGAGGCTTTCGGGAAGAATCCGCACGCGTCCGCGAACGCCAGCGGCCTGACCTTCCAGTGGCCGGTCCTGCGACCGTACAGAGGACTACGGGCGCCCAGGACGGTCCGCTCCATCATCCCCTCGGACGAGCCGCACAGGACGAGCATGGCGTCGGTATCGGACAGGTCCTTGTCTATGACGAGCTGGAGCACGGAGGGTATCGAGTCGTCCTTCTCCACCAGGTAGGGGAATTCGTCGATGACGACGAGGGACCGCTCCCCGGCCTCAGCCACGTACCACCGGAACAATTCCTCCAGCTCCTCGGTGGCCACCTCGTGCACGCCGAGGGCCTCGGCCATCTCGCGACGGAGGCGCAGCACATTCCTCTCGGTGCCTCGCTTGTCCGCCAGGAAGTAGATGTGGGGACGTCCCTCGACGAACTGGCGGAGGAGCTCCGTCTTGCCCACCCTCCGACGGCCATAGAGCACCAGGAACTCGAACTCACCGGAGGCGTACCTCTCCTCGAGGAACGCCATCTCGGCCTCCCTGTCAATAAACCGGACCATGATGATTAGGATTGTAATCCTAATATTTGTAGTTTGGCATCTAGCTCTCGATGGTTATCATGATCAGGACCGTGAAGCACATACCCTGGAACGGACTGCTCCCGGAGGATCGAGCCCCCCTATGCAAATTCCTATGCAGATTATCATATGGAGGGAAATCCTATGCAGATTGCATCATAGTCTATGTTATCGCGCATAGGACCATCGGTCCAGTAAATGATGACGATGAAGACGGAGATCCTTGGAGTTGTCACGCACAGATATTATGGAATTGTACCGCACGTACCCCGGGACGCCAGTTATGGAGTGCTTAACAAGGGGTGCCAGTGAAAACATTTCCAAGAGTCTTCTACGATTGCGACGCGCCCGACAACACGACACGTTGGCCCCCCCGTGCCCCCCCGGCGCTAGAGCACGTCGCGTCCCGCCCCCGGACAGGGATGTGGTGGTCCGGCTACGGGATCAGGTGGTTCCGGGGCCCCATGCGGATGCCTGCTGCTGCCGCAGGCACATGAATTGCTGCTGCGCGGTCGGCGCGCGGCCTCGTTGCCAGGACAGGGGAGGGGGGCCTGGGCGCGATCGTGGCGTGGTCGACAGCACGGGTTGATGGGGCACCCTATCTACTCCTCCCCCTTCTTCCTGAAGGCATATAGGGGGACCGCAACCGCCAAGATACAGACGAAAAGACTCGCTGTGATGAACGGCCAGGTTCTTCGGTACGCTTCCCCCTACCCCCCATCGGCAACTTCAAATATCCAAGTCATCGTATGAATCCTGACCAGAGGTTGGCCGTAGTGAGCTCCCGCATCAAGGTGTATCTAGACACATCCGTCATCTCCGCCCTGTTCGACGACAGGAACCCCGAGAGGCAGGGTCTCACAAGGTCCTTCTTCGACATCATTGACAGGTTCGATGTCCACGTGTCCGAGCTAACCCTCGCCGAGTTGGACCGCACTCCCGATGCGGACCTGGGCCGAAGGATGAGAGAGGTCGTGACCGATCTGAAGGTCCTCGAGATCAACGACGAGGTAGAGGAACTGGCGAAGGAGTACGTGAGCAAGGGAGCCGTCCCCGAGACCTATCCAGAGGACGCCATGCATATCGCGGTCGCCTCGCTGGGCGGAATGGACTACCTTCTGAGCTGGAACTTCCGGCATATCGTCAGGAGGAGGACCAGGGATATCGTCGACATGGTCAACACCCTGCGCGGGATGCGACACGTCACGATCGCGGCTCCAGCCGAGCTGCTGTAGGAGGAGAGAGGATGGAGAGGTTGAGCAAGGAGGAGGTCGAGGATATCAGGAGGGAGGTCATGGAGGAGTTCCCCGATGACCCCGCGCTCCAGCAGGTCCACATCGCCAGGAGGATCCTCTCCCTGGAAGCGCAGAAGCAGGGCAAGTCCGTGGCCGAGCTGGCTCGCATGGCGGCGGGCAGAACTTGAGATTTCACACTCAAGTTTGGCGATTGCTTGGCGATTATCGCATTTCATCAGCGAGAACGATGTGAAGTTACACTCTGGATTATCCGGGTCTCAACCACTCATTGGAGGTATGATGGTACAAGACCGCGCAAGTAGTTTCGTGATGACGCTCGATAAGCGTTATTGAGGCGTACATGACAAGTTCAATCGTGTCGCCCCCCGCGCCACCCCGGCCCGGGAGCACGTCCACAAGCACGTGGTGGTCCGGGCGCAGGTGGTTACCGGGGCCCCATGCAGGTGCCTGCCGCTGCCGCAGGGGCATGAATTGCTGCTGCGCCTCGGTCGCTTGCCAGGATGGGGGAAGGGGGATCAGGAAGATCTTGGTGTATTCGACAAGGGGGATTCTGGGGCA
>CBDUQW010000169.1:0-3667 GCA_965369625.1 uncultured Thermoplasmata archaeon
AGGTAATTATGTCCCGATATGCATTACATCCAACGGTTTCTTGACGCTATAGGGTGGAGTGGTCTAAAAGCATACTTTCGGATGATTGCATTATCTTTTTTCGATATACCGAGAGTGCGTTAAAAATAAGGTAGGGGTGCTAACGACGAGAAGCGACCCGGGACCAGACGGGAGTCCAGGCCCTGAAATCTACATCACCTCGTAATGATTCGGGCGAGCCTTGGGCATGTACCACCGCCTTATCGAGCCGGATATCACCCTCGCCCAGGCTGATGGCAACCTTTTTAATAGGGAACCACCCATTGATGGCCAGAGATGTGTCGAGGGGTACCAATGGGCAAGCGAATCATAGTTTCTTTGATCTCCATGATGCTGATACTAATGGTGTTCTTTGTGGACGACCCCGGTGTTTCGGGGCTTGGGATGGATACGGACCTGTCCGCCTCGGACGCATCGTTCATAGGGGAGAATGCGGACGATGAATCCGGACACTCGGTCGCGAGCGCCGGGGATGTCAACGGCGACGGATACGACGACATACTGATAGGCGTCCCGGATAATGACGACGGGGGCAACGGTGCCGGCCAGACGTACCTCATATTCGGCAAGGCGTCGGGATGGTCGATGGACACCGACCTGTCCAACGCGGACGCATCGTTCATAGGTGAGGATGCGGTCGATTTTTCCGGATGGTCGGTCGCGGGCGCCGGGGACGTCAACGACGATGGGTACGACGACATTCTGATCGGTGCCTATTGGGAATCCAGCGGGGACTCCGCTGCGGGCCAGACGTATCTCATCCTCGGCAAGGCATCTGGATGGCAGATGGATACCGACCTGTCCAACGTGGACGCATCGTTCATAGGTGAGGAGAGGGGCGATTATTCCGGAAAGTCGGTCGCGGGCGTTGGGGATGTCAACGGCGATGGGTACGACGACATACTGATAGGTGCCGATGGTAATGATGAAGGTGGCGGGGGCTTCACAGGGCAGACCTACCTTATCCTCGGGAAGGCGTCTGGATGGGCAATGGACACCGACCTCTCTAACGCGGACGCGTCATTCTGGGGGGCGGGTGTGGGCGATCTTGCCGGGTACTCGGTCGCGGGCGCCGGTGATGTCAACGGTGACGGGTACGACGACATACTGATAGGTGCCAGAAAAAATGATGACGGGGACTCCGAGGCCGGCCAGACATACCTCATCCTCGGCAAGGCATCAGGATGGTCGATGGACATCAACCTGTCCAACGCAGACGCATCGTTCATAGGTGAGGAATACGACGATGAATCAGGAAGCTCGGTCACGGGCGCAGGCGACGTCAACGGCGACGGGTACGATGACATACTGATAGGTGCCAGTAGAAATGATGATGCGGGCTATTACGCAGGCCAGACGTACCTCATCCTCGGGAAGGCGTCGGGATGGTCGATGGACACTGACCTTTCCAACGTGGACGCGTCCTTCTTAGGGGAGGGTGATTACGATTATGCCGGATACTCTGTCGCGGGTGCCGGGGACGTCGACGGCGACGGGTACGACGACATCCTGATAGGTGCCCGTTGGAATGATGACGGCGGCGACGAGGCCGGCCAGACGTACCTCATCCTCGGCAAGGCCTCGGGATGGACGATGGACACCGACCTGTCCGACGCGGACGCATCCTTCTGGGGCGAGGAGGCGGACGATTCTTCCGGAGGGTCGGTCGCGGGTGCCGGCGACGTCAACGGAGACGGGCGTGACGACGTACTGATAGGTGCCTATGAAAATGATGACGGGGGCTCCGATGCCGGCCAGACGTACCTGATCTTCTCTTCAGAGGCAAGAATCCCGATATGGCATCAGATCCCCATTCTCAACGCTGTAGAGGACGTGCCGTTCACGTACGATTTCTCGGCCAACGTCAGCGACCCTGACGATCCCATCCAGGACCTGGAGATCACATCGGTATCACCGTACGTGACCTCCGTCGACGGCCTCGACGTCACGTTCGAGTTCCCGAACGGCGTTCTGGAAGCGAGCGTGCCCCTCGTGCTCACTGACGGTAGCTCGCAGGTCCCGGCCATCGTTGACTTCACCATCCAGCCTGTGAACGACCCACCCGAGCACGACATCCCGGAGCAGCAGATGGCGATGGAGGACGAGCCCTGGACCATGGACCTGTCATCATATGTGTGGGACATCGACAATGATACAACGGACCTGTTCCTCATCGTCGACTCGCCCCACGCAACCGCCAACGGCCTGATGCTCAATGTGCTGTTCACCGAACCGATCGAGGAGTACGACCTCTGGTTCAACGTGTCCGATGGTATCGATTCGACCCCGGTGATGATCCACTTCAACATCTCCCTGGACCCCATACCTCCCGGAGCCCCCACCGATCTCACTGCTTCAGCAGGCGATGGGTACGTGAACCTGTATTGGGACCCACCGTTGAGCGATGGAGGGGCACCCATCCTCGGTTACCGGATCTATCGGAGCATCCAGGCCCCGCCCGGAGACCTGGTGGACGAGGTCGGTCCCGACACCACCTTCTACAACCACACGGGGCTTCAGAACGGACAGACCTACCTATTCACCGTCACTGCGTACAACAAGGTGGACCAGTCCCTTGGTGTTTCCATAGGCGCGACGCCCCTCGGCCTACCCCTGGCCCCCCTCGACCTCTCGGCAGTTCCTGGAGATGGTGTGGTCGAGGTCAATTGGACTCCACCCTCGGATACCGGTGGCGATAATATCACCGAGTACAAGATATTCAGGGGCATCTCACCAGGTGACCTAGAGGAAGTCCACACGTTGAAGGGCACCCTCCAGTCCTACAATGATATGGATGTGGTCGTGGGCACGACCTACTATTACGCCGTAGCCGCTGTGACGTCAGCGGGGGTGGGGCCCCTCAGCACCGCCGTGTCGGCGATGCCCTACGGCCTACCCAGTGCGCCCGAGAATCTGGTCGCAACACCCGGTGATGGAAAGGTGGAGCTGACATGGGAGCCCCCGCTGGACGACGGGCACTCAAAGGTCCTCGGTTACGTCATATTGCGTGAGCCCGACCTGGAGATCTTCATGTTACCTGTTGTCACCTCCTTCGTGGACAACGAGATCGTCAACGGCGTCACTTACAACTACTCCCTTGCCGCCCTCAATATCGTGGGTCCCGGGGAATTCGCCAACGTAACGGGCATCATGCCCGCCGCCGTGCCCGACAAGGTAGTCTTGGGGGAGCATGTTGCCACCAAGAAGACGATCACCCTCGAGTGGTCTGCACCCGAGGATGACGGGGGCAGCCCGTTGACGGGCTACATCATCTACCGCGGGCTCACGGAGGGGGAGCTCGAGCATTATAAGGAGGTCGATCCTGCCACCACCAATTTCACCGATGATGATGTGAAGCCGGGCAAGACCTACTGGTACACCGTCGTTGCCAAGAACGACTTGGGCGATGGAGAGCCCGTGGCGGCCTTCAAGGTCAAGGTCCCCAAAGAGGAGGAGAGCCCGGCGTTGGGAGGGGCGTTCGTGTTGCTGGCGATGCTCGTCGGCGTGGCGGCGCTCATGATGAGGCGAAAGGGCGAGTCTGATTGTCCCGATTAAGTCTTGAAGATCAGGCCGAAGTATCGTGGTGGTCGAGCTGTTCAGATGTGATGATTCTAATTCCGGCCAGCCC
>CBDUQW010000170.1:0-3653 GCA_965369625.1 uncultured Thermoplasmata archaeon
CTATCAGGGATAATGAGACTACATGTAAGAACCCAACGGATTCTTGACGCTATAGATGGTTGGTCTCCTGTCTGTGTATGAGCTGTCGAACCACGATAGTGTCGTTGTAGAGAATCGCCTTTCTGCCTTCACCTCAGTCTTTTAAAAAAACCAAACCCTGCAAGATGGATCCAGAACATTCTGCACTCGTCTAACACAACCGATAATCGTTCGAATATATTTTCTACAATGGCTCACCTTGCCCCGCACCCTCCTACCCCACCATCGGTTCCCTCATGAGCCGAAACCGCTCCCCACACCGTCTCCGAACGGCCACCATCGCCCGCCCGGCCACGGCGCTCCACCCCTCCAGACACCCTCCCGAGGGACCCACCGGGGCCCGGCAGCACGCACGCATCGGCGCCGGCACGGGCCATGGACGGGGCGGCGCGGTCCACGATACTCATTGTACAGAGTAGGGATCCATTCTCTGGCTCCCCTTGTCCCGCACCCCGCAATACCCCTGGTCCCGCACCCCACAATAACGCCTGAGGTGTACTTATCCAGACGCCACCAGTGGTAGGGTTTTTAGGCTTAAAGGCCCCTTTATAGTCTGGTAACGAGGAAATTGCGACGGGTGGTGGTGAAGTGGTACCGAGCAGACCGATTGTAATAGCGGTGTTGTTGATTGTCCTGATAGGCATGGGCTCCATCCCCTCCCTGGGAACCGTGGGACCAACGGGAGATGCCCACGATCCCGTTCCCCAGTCCCTCACGGGGGACGGGTCTAACCGGACGTACATTCCCGCGGAGATCGAGACCTTCCAGGAGGTCACGACGCGGGACCTGGATGATAGGATAACCTCCGTGGACTGGTCCCCGAACGGGAGCTTCCTGGCCGTTGGTGCCTACGCCTCATACGGTGGGGGCGAATTCCGGCTGTACTCCTTCAATGGCACCGACCTGATGACCGTGATCTCATGGTCGTTGAGCGGGTATGTCTTTGCCGTCGCTTGGAATCCCAACGGGAGCTACCTAGCTTTCAACGCTGGCAGCCAGGGGAACAACATGAAGATATACTCCTTCAACGGGACCGCCCTCACCGAGGTGGCCTCCAACCACCACGGCTGGGTGTCCAAATTCGCCTGGAGCCCGGACGGCAAGTTCCTGGCTGCCATTGGTTCCAACAGACCAGACGACTTTGCTATATACTCGTTCAACGGGACCGCGCTCACCATGGTGGATTCAAGATACGTCCGTTACGGAGGATATGACGTATCATGGGATCCGGAGGGGACCCGACTTGCGATCACTTGGTTCGCCCGTGTATCTACCCATCCAGACTTCCCAATAATCGGCAAGTTGACGATCCTCTCGTTCAACGGTAGCTCCCTGAGGACCGAATTGGAGTACACCTTGGGAAAGGAAACCTTAGGCCTGGACTGGAGCCCGGACGGTGACTATATCGCCATTGGCTATGATGAGGGTTATGGGGCGTGGCCTTTGGAGGTCTATTATATCTACGAGGACCGTTACGGCAGGACTGCGATGACCCTCAGTGATAGCTATGACCATCAGGGCCCGCAAATGGCAGTTTCCTGGAGCCCCAACGGTGGTTACATAGCCGTCGCCGGACAAAGCACCGGTGATGATTGTCGCATCAGCTCCTTCAACGGCTCCGACCTGAGCACAGAACATTCGTGGTCCTTCGGTGATGGTTGGAGATTTTCAATATCCTGGAGCTCTGATGGGAAGTACATGGCCATAGGAGGTGAGGACGACCCCCGCGACCTGAAGGTCTACCGGATTGAACACGGCCCACTCGCCTATATCGACACGGCCGTGATGGACGAGGATACCACCATGACCCTGGACGTCCTGGCCAACGATAGGACGACCAGCGGTGACCTGACAATAACAAACATCACCCCGGCCCCTCACGGTCTGGTCGAGATAACTCCCGATGGCAGGGACCTTGTTTACACCCCCCCCGCCAACTGGTCGGGGGAGGTCAACTTCACGTACCGCCACTCGGACATGCTCAACGAGTCATCCAGGGCGACGGTCAGCATCACGGTCCTCCCGGTCAACGACGTCCCCGTGATATCGACGAAGGACGTTGTCGAGGCAACGGAGGACGAGCCCTACTCGGTTAGGTACAACGCGACCGACGCGGACCCTGGTGACGTCCTGAGCTGGACCGTCGAACTCGGTGCCGAGTGGCTCGACTTCAACGAGACCACGGGCATCCTCAGCGGGCTTCCCACGAACGAGGATGTGGGCTCGTGCATTGTCAGGATCACTGTGACAGATATCAATGTGACCAGTGACAGCACCAGCTTCCTGCTGACAGTGATGAACGTGAACGACGACCCGGTGATAACCACGGATGACGTCACCACCGTGGACGAGGACGATCTGTACAGTGTCTACTACAAGGCCGAGGACATCGACCCCACCGACGATATCCTGGAATGGTCCCTCGACACCGAGGCGGACTGGCTATCGATATACGACAACCACATCATGGGGACACCCACGAACGACGACGTGGGCGACCACGTGGTAAATATAACGGTTTCCGACGGCAACGGAGGTAGCGAGTGGTCTAAGTTCACCATCAAGGTCTTCAACGTCAACGACCCACCAATCATCTTGACGAAGGTCGTATCCGTTGCCACGGAGGACGAGGAGTACAACCTGACCTTCGAGACCGAGGACGTCGATGTGGGCGACGTCATGGGGTGGTCGATGACAGGTCCTGGATGGCTGGTGATCAATGGAGGGGCCGGTGTTCTGGCCGGTATACCCACCAACGACGACGTGGGTACCCACTTCGTGACCGTCACCGCAAGCGATGGTGGGCTCGAGGACTCGGTGTACTTCGCAATCACCGTCGCCAACGTCAACGACGCACCCGTATGGGTCGAGACACCCGGGGACCAGGAGCTGATGGAGGGGGACGTGATGTTCCTCGACGTCCTAGCCGAGGACGAGGACGGAGACAGCCTCACCTACGAGATATCGAGCAAACCAGGCTCGAGCATCACCATCACAGCTACCTCTGGCGCCATCCGATGGCTCGAGGCAGAGCCCGGGACCTACGAGTGCGAGGTGACCACCACCGACGGGACGGAGACCATCTCCCACGAGTTCACCGTGACGGTGGAGGCGGAGCCCGAGCCCCCGGTGCCACCGCCCCCGCCGCCACCGAACAAGGTGCCGGTCATCCAGGAGGTGGGAGAGGTCAACGTCACCGCGGGCGAGGCCTTCCACCTCCAGCTGGTGGGGTCCGACGGCGACGATTGGGATATTGTGAACCTCACGTGGACCCTGGTCAACGCGCCCGAGGGCATGGTGATCACCGCCGACGGTGAGATCCTCTGGTTGCCCGACGACAAGACGGTGGGCGTTCGCTTCGTGACGGCGGAGCTGACCGACGGCAAGGGCAAGGCGACCGTGGACTTCGAGGTGGAGGTCCTGGAGGCCGTGGTGGACGACGGCGACACCTCCGACGTGGAGGACGGCGGGGACTACCTGTGGCTGGTGGTCGCCCTGGTGGTGGTGGTGCTGCTCCTGGTGGCGATCATGCTGTGGATGTACATGGGTCAGCGCGAGCCTCCCATGGTCGATACGGCCCAGAAGGATGTCGAAGTCGAGGACGATGACCTCGA
>CBDUQW010000171.1:0-3591 GCA_965369625.1 uncultured Thermoplasmata archaeon
CCTTGCGATGGATCAACAGGTTCCTTCGCTGGCCCTCCACCACGTGCTCCTCCTTCTTGGCGATGTTGTGGGCCACGTCGTAGACCAGGTCCATCCCCAGGTCCTCGGGGGACTGGCCAAGCACGTCGGAGAAGCTCTCCCGGACCCAGTGCATGATCATCTGGCGGTTGGTCCAGGCGAAGTTGGCCGCGGCCGCCATGCCGCCGATGTAGGCCTCACCCTCGGGGGAGTCGACGGGCACGCAGGCCAGCTGCCTGTCCGGCAGCTTGATCCCGTACTGCTTGACCGCGGTCTCCATCACCCGCAGGTGGTCGGAGCACACCTGGTGGCCGAAGCCACGGGAACCGGTGTGTATCATCACGGTGACCTGCCCCTCCCTCTCGATGCCGAAGGCCCTGGCGGTCTCGGGCTCGTAGATGCGGTCGACCCGCTGGACCTCCAGGAAGTGGTTGCCCGCTCCCAGGGTCCCCAGCTGGGGCTTGCCCCGCTTGCGGGCCCTGTCCGAGATGTGCTCGATGAGGGCTCCTGGCATCGAGCCACCCTCCTCGGTGTGGTCCAGGTCCTTCTCCCAGCCGTAACCCTCTCGGACGGCCCACTCCACACCCTCGGTCATTACCTCGTCCAGCTCCCGGTCGGAGAGGCGCAGCTTGCCCTTGGAGCCCAGTCCGGAGGGCACGTTGGCGAACATGGTGTCGACCAGGGACCGGACCTCGTCCTGGACGTCCCTGGCGTCCAGGTCGGTCCGGAGCAGGCGGACCCCGCAGTTGATGTCGTAGCCCACGCCCCCGGGGGAGACCACGCCGTCCTCCATGTCGGTGGCGGCGACCCCCCCGATGGGGAACCCGTAGCCGAAGTGGATGTCGGGCATGGCCAGGCTGTCGCCCACGATGCCTGGGAGGGTTGCGACGTTGGCGACCTGGTCGAGGACGTTGTCGCGGATGATGGGGCCCATCATCTCCTCGCTTGCATAGATGCGCCCTCGGGTCAGCATGCCCTCTCGCGTGGACTTGGGGATGACCCAGACCACGTCGCTCTCCCTCTCGAGGACCTGCTTCCAATCCATCTCCTGGCCACCTCCCTCCGCTTAGAACCGTCGACCCAGATAAGGCTTGTGCCGGCCATCATATGTCGAACAGCACCTGGGCCCACCCCTCGTCGGGCCGGACCTCCAGGGTGTGGTACGTGACGGCCTTGATGTCGTGGAGCAGCTCGTGGCGTCCCGCCTCGAAGATCTCGCCCCTTATGTGGGCCACGAGATGCCAGGGCGGTCCCCCTTCGGGGATGTCCACCTCCACCTCCGAGGCCAGGACGCCCTCGGTCTCCCAGAGGACCAGCAGGTCCGTGAGGAAGTCCACCATCATCCCCCCCAGGTCATCGGAGGCCGCCTCCACCTCCCAGCTGCGGATGGCCTCGACCGTGGCGGTGTCGCAGATGAGGTCGTACATACCCCAGGCCGCGTTGGCATACAGCTGGGAGAGGGATGAGCCGCGGGCGCGGATGGCCACGTCCGCCGTTACCTCCACCAGGTCGTACCGCCGTCCCTCCTCGGTCATGCCGGGGCCTCCTACGAACGCAGCTCGCCGAGGGTGGTCACCCTCTCGGCGAAGGCGTTGTGCTTGTGGATGGATTCCTGGCTCTCCGACCTGACGATCACCGAGGTGTCGTCGGGCAGGTCAGGGTACTGGTGCACCACCGCGTCGAGGATGTCCCTCACGATGTCCTCGACGAACTTGGGATTGGAGTGGGCCTGGATGACGAGCCTCGCCTCGTCCTCCCGCTTGAGGAGCTCCATGGTGGGGGCGGATAGCTGCCCCTCCACCAGGTCGATGAGGTCGTTGGCCTCCAGGTCCACCGTCTCGGGGACCTCCAGCATCAGGGTGGCCACGTTCCTCTGGTTGTGGCTCATCATGGGGATCTGGTCCACGGGCTCCGCCAGGTCGGGACGCTCCTCGGAGATGATGTCCCTGACCCCCTCCATCGCGCAGGGGCAGGCGGACATGCCCACCACCTCCACGCCGATGAGCTTGCGGATGCGGATGGGGTCCTCCCGGTGGGCCTGGGCACGGGCGATCAGCCGGTAGCGCTCCAGGCTGGTCCTGCCCTTGCCTGCTGGCCTCTCCAGGAAGTAGTCGGCCCGGGCCTGGGCCTGGGACCAGCTGGCGTACTCGTGGCGGACCAGCAGTTCCCTCGCCAGGCGCTGGCACAGGTCCTCCAGGCTGGTGACGGGGTCCCGGACACTAAGGTCCACGCCCTCGCCCAGCACCTCCACGTTCCGGCTCAGGTGGGAACCCTTCAGGTCCGGGGGCAGGTCGACGAACACATCGATGACGGGCTGGAGCACCACCTCGCCCGAGGGCCTGCGCACCTTGACTGGCTTGACCAGGTTGGTCACGCCCACCCGGGTGAGCCGGTACCGGCCCTTGGGTTCCCACGCCTGGACATCGGTGTCTCGTCGCACGGACGGGGGAATGTCGCGTACACCTTAAGAGGCTTCCGCCCCCACCGAGGTGCGGGTCCATCGCAGCGGATGGAATGGGGGTGCCAACTGACAAATACCCCCTGGGTATATCCAAGGACATGGAGACCGGCGCGCTGGTGCACGCCCCCTCCGCCACCGAGTTGGCCGGGTGGCGGGTCCGGAGGACCCTCCTAGGCGTGATGCTCCTCGTGGTGGGCGTCCTGGGCCTCTACCTGGGCCTGATGGGTCTTACCGAGGACCCTAGGGCAGGCGGGGGGGCGACCCTCACGTCCATCCTGACCCTGGGCGCTAGCGTGGCCGTAGGCTTCTTCGGCATCCGTTACCTGCTGCTCGGCATCAGGGGGAAGGGACTGATGATCTACGAGAGGGCGGTAGAGGCCGAGTTCTTCACCCCCTACGGCGTGGTGCCGAGACGCAGGACCGTCCCCCTCCTCCGGATGCACATCTCGGGGAGCGCCCGCCTGGCCTACGGCCAGGCCATCACCACCACCGGCCACTCGTTCCGCCTCCCTCCCGGCCTGGTGGAGCAGTCGGACCTCTGGTACCTGGGCTCCCTGGGCACCAAACCCCTGGCACCCGGCGGCCGGGAGGCCAAGGAGGCCTACGAGAGTGGGGAGCTGAGACCCTACGAGAGGGAGCCGCCCCCCGACATCGTCGACCACGGCCCGCCCTGGCCGAGGATGCCCTCCGTCGAGGATGACGCGGATGACGTGGTGGTCAGCATGGCCATCGCGACACCTGGACCGCCCAAGGAGGCCCCGGAGGCTCCCCCACCTGCACCGACGACCGCACCCGCCCCTCCCGCACCCGTGGCCGCTCCCTCGGCCGCTCCGACGGCCGCTCCCCCGGCACCGCGGACGGCCGTGCGTCCCCAGAGGGTGGTCGCCCCCGAGGCGCCGCCTCCGTCCCTGCCGGACGAGTTGCCGGACAAGGTCATGGTGGACCTACCGGAGGGACCGGGGCCAGGCCATGTCCTGCCCCCTCCACCCCGGGTCGAGCCCTTCCGGCCTCCTCCCTCGATGAGCCCTCCCGGGAAGGAGGCAACCTCCATGGTGCCAGAGCCACCAACGGAGGCCGGGCCACCATCGATGCCCGAACCCCCCTCCGCCCCC
>CBDUQW010000172.1:0-3584 GCA_965369625.1 uncultured Thermoplasmata archaeon
GACGTACAGCTGGGACTTCGGGGACGGCGATACGGCCGAGGGGCTGTTCGCCAACCACGAGTACGACAAACCAGGCCTGTACACCGTCACCCTCACGGTGTCCGACGGCTACGAGGGATCGGAATCCACCATCACGGTATACGTGGAGGAGCAGGAGCAGACCCCTGGCTTCGGTCCTGCCGCCGCCATCCTCGCCATGCTGGGCGCGGCCCTGGTCGCCGTGGGCCTGTCACGCACCCGGAGAAGGTAGGAGCGGCCCAGCCCTCCAAGGTGTGAACGGGACCCACCCATAAAACCACTAAGGGCGACCCATATCGACCCGGGTCCGTTATTCCCCCCTCGTGAGAACTAGCCAGGGTACGGATCGCATATACGAAGGGGGCACAGGGAGCAATATCGTGATTCCGCGACATGAGAATTACACTTGAAAATCTCATCGGTGCCCTTTTAAAAGGTGGTATCCGTCAATACAACGCACCTGACCCGATTGAGAAAGGGCCAGTGTGTGGTGAGTCAAGGAAGGTGGGACGCAATGGCGATACAGGCCGTCTATCAAAAACGGAAGACCGTGGGAAAGCAGGTGTTCATTACGGTCTTCGCCGTGACGGTGATAGTCAGCTTCCTGCTCCTGTCGTACTTCGGTCTCACCTTCTTGGGGAACCTCCTGGTCAGCTGCGTCGTGTTCCTTGCCGCCTTCGGGTTCGCTCTGATCTCCACCGCATCGGTCTCGAACAGGGCCACCATCCCATCGATGAACGTGATGGCGACCAGCGCCTACGCGGCCCCCACCGCCTTCAGCTCCAACAGCGGCCTCTACGGGACCAAGTCCAAGCCCAAGATCACCACCGAGCTGAGAACCTGCAAGCGGTGTGACCAGGTCATGCTGTCGGGGATAAACACCTGCCCCAAGTGCGGCTGGTACTTCCCCCACTGAGTTTGCACATCCGCTCATCTCCCGGCAACCTTTTTAGACCCCAGCGATATCCCGGAGCCCACGGCCTCGTGGACACTCGATCGAGGCCCGGGAGCGCGACCTGGTTGGTGCTTGATAGGACCTTCGTTCTGCTCGACCGCGTGGGAGACCGGACCGAGCGGCGCATATGGGACCAGGGCGTGCGAACCTGGGACGACTTCCTGGACCGGGAGTCCGTCTCACCCTTCTCGCCCCAGCGCAAGGAGGTGGCTGACCGTACCCTCGAGGAGGCCAAGGACGCGATGGTGAGGCGCTCATCGGAGTTCTTCGCCCAGCGCATGCCGGGCCGGGACATCTGGCGCCTGTACCCCAACTTCTCCGAGGACGCACTGTTCCTGGACATCGAGACGACCGGTCTATCCAGGCACAGCGCCATCACCGTCGTGGGCCTGGCCAGGGGAGGGAGGTTCCGGGCCCTCGTCAGGGGCAAGGATCTGACCCGAAAGAACCTGGCCAAGGAGATGGAGGGCGCACGGCTCATCGTGACCTACAACGGTGCCTCCTTCGACCTCCCGATGCTCAGGAACAAGTATCCGGTGCCGACCCTGGAGATCCCCCATCTCGACCTCCGCTACCTGGCCCGCCGCGTGGGTCTGGGAGGAGGGCTCAAGCGGATTGAGCGACAGCTCGGCCTGGAGCGCGACAGGGAGTTCGCGATGATGACGGGCGAGGACGCCGTGCACCTCTGGCACCTATGGGACAGGAGGGGGAACGAGAAGGCCCTCGACCTGCTCCTCCGGTACAACGAGGCGGACGTGGTCAACCTGAAAGAGGTGGCCGACATCATATGCCAGACCGCGATGGAGGACACCTTCCCATAGGGGCTTGACCGCATCCTTGTGTGGCAACTTTTAAATATCGAAAGGGTCATATCAACTTTTGGTTAACAAATTGCATGATAGCAATCTGAAGACCGGTGTGGACCATGGCAGAACTCGACCTTGACACCGCCCTCTCGGTGCTCTCCAATCCCATGAGACGGGAGATCCTGTCCCGGTTGGTGATGGAGACCCACTATCCCCTGCAGCTCTCCCGGGAGCTCAACACGTCCCAGCAGGCGGTCATGAAGCACCTGGCCGTTCTTGAGAGGAACGGCCTCGTCGAGAGCGAGGATGAGCCCAGCGACGCAGGTGGACCTCCAAGGAAGGCCTACACCGCCACCAGACAGCTCTCCATCCGCATCGACATCGGACCCAACCTCTTCAACGCCAAGATGAGCACGTACGACCCGGACGAGCCACCCGAGGTCCTGGAGGACTACGAGCACATCAACGAGAGGTACAGGTCCCTGGAGAAGGTCGAGGACCCCCACGAGCGACTGAAGGGACTGGCAATGACCCTTCAGGACGTGAACAGGGAGCTGGCGGACCTGGAGCGCCGCAGGAGCGCCCTCCTGATGGCCAAGGAACGGTTGATGGGCGAGGCCAACGACCTCATCGCCCTGCTCTCGTCCGACTACAACCAGCGGAGGGTGCTCTACTACATCACCGACAGGAGCACGGTCTCCGTAGCCACGGTGTCCGAGCGGTTCAACATGCGGGAGAAGACCGTCGAGGAGATCTTCTTCCAACTGCTCAGGAACCGTCTGCTCTTCGACGACCGCTCCCTCCTCCTGGGAGAGCCTTGAACAACGGTACCAAGGGAGCCACGCGTCCTCGAAGGGACGATAGATTTTTATAGAAGTTCACGTATACTCGAAGTACAACCTTTGTTATCACTAGCAAGGAGGTTTCCGAATGATGGGAGGACAGACCCCAATCCTCGTGCTCAGGGAAGGTACGAAGCGCGAACGTGGCAAGGGCGCCCAGTTCAACAACATACAGGCGGCCCTAGCCATCTCGGACGCGGTACGTAGCACCTTGGGACCGAAGGGCATGGACAAGATGCTGGTCGACTCGATGGGTGATGTGACCATCACCAACGACGGCGCTACCATCCTCAAAGAGGTGGATGTGGAGCACCCCGCCGCGAAGATGATCGTCGAGGTGGCCAAGACCCAGGACAACGAATGCGGAGACGGCACCACCACCGCTGTGGTGCTGGCGGGCGAGCTGCTGAAGAAGGCGGAGGATCTGTTGGACTCCAACGTACACCCCTCCGTCATCGCCAACGGTTACAGGATGGCGGCCTTGGAGGCCAAGAGCGTCCTCAACAAGAACGCCATCGACCTCAAGGACCAGAACGACCGGAAGCTGCTCAAGAAGATCGCCATGACCTCCATGGCCTCGAAGACCATCGGTGGCATGAAGTTCCTGGCCGACATGGCCGTGGACGCCGTGCTTTCCATCGTGGAGGACGTGGGCGGACGCACCGTGGCGGACATCGACAACATCCAGGTGGTCAAGAAGCAGGGCGGGGCCATCCGCGACACCGAGCTCATCAAGGGCATCATCGTCGACAAGGAGGCGGCCCACGCGGGCATGCCCAAGTACATCGAGAAGCCCAGGATCGCCCTGCTCAACCAGGCCATGGAGATCAAGAAGACCGAGGTGGACGCGAAGATCGAGATCGACGACCCCTTCGCCCTCAAGAACTTCCTCGACCAGGAGGAGGCCACCCTCAAGGGCATGGTCAATACCCTGAAGGACGCCGGCGTCACCGCCGTGTTCTG
>CBDUQW010000173.1:0-3566 GCA_965369625.1 uncultured Thermoplasmata archaeon
GGGAGGGCCGAGACCCTCAGGCTGGAGGGCCTCCTCGTGGAGGCCTGCGGCTACTTCATCCCCCTGGGCATCAACGAGTTCTATCCCGCCATCACCATACACGACAGCGACGTCGATGGCCCCGTTGTCAGGCGCTGCACCTTCAGGAACTGCTACCGGTCGCTGTACCTCTCGATGTGTGCCAACGCCATCCTGGAGGACAACACGTTCGAGGACTCCGAGGGGTACGCCGTCAAGGTCGACAGCCTCACGGCCTCCAGGGTGGAGGGCAACAGCGTCAGCGGGACGTCGGCGGCCATCTTGTGCTACTTCTCGGACGGGTTGAGGCTCTCAAAGAACGTGGTTAGGGCGGGGTGCATCGTGGTGTGGGGCTGCGACGAGGCCGTGGTGGATGGCGGGCGGTTGTGGCCTGAAGGTGGGGTGGCGCTCTACGTCACGCACTCGAAGCTGGTGAGGGTGAGTGGGGTGTACATCAAAAGCAGCCTCGACCCCTCGGGCGGTTCCCGCGGGCTGGTGCTGGAGTACGCGTCCACGGCCACCGTCAGTGGCTGCTCCTTTGAGGACCTGGGATGCGGCTTGAGGGTCGTGAACTCCGAGAAGTTCAGCCCGCCCTACCATTTCCTCTCGGACAACCGCTTCTCGTCGTGCCGTTCGGGCGTTGTCCTCGCCTCGTCCAACAACACGCTGGTGGGGAACCGCTTCTCGGGCTGCGACCTGGGGGTGATGGTGACGGACGAGATGCACCCCCTGCAACCCCAATTGAGGGCGGGTGCCAGCGGGAACGAGCTCTTATGGTGCACCTTCGAGGATTGCAGGCTGGCCATCGAGCTGATCAACTCGACCGGGACGATGATCGATGGGTGCAGCTTCGTCGGCGGGGTGGCCGACCTGGTCGCCACGGCGTCCACCAGGACGCGGGAGGTGGACGGTCTGCACACCTCCTGGGAAGGGACCGCCGTGGGGGTCGTCGGAGGGGACTACGGGGCGGAGAACGTGTCGCTCCTCAGCGGGCCCACCGGCATCCGCTTAGAAGGAGGCGCGTCGGGGAGGGTGGAGCAGTCCAGGCTGGACACGCTATCCACGTCGGTCTCGCTGGCTGGCGGTTCGGTCCTGGACCTCGTCAACACCAGCCACCCGAGGCGGTACGACGTGGACGGCACGTCCAAGCTCCGCGTGTGGTGGGACGTCGAGGTCGAGACGGGCTACGAGAGCGGCGGCGCGTACCAGGTCCCGGGGACCCTTGATATCAGGGACCGCGAGGGGGGCCGTGTCGGCTCCTACCACTGCATGCCCTCCGGGCTCCCGGTCTCCGTCGTGGTGCTCGAGCTGGAGCTGGAGGGGGTCACCGAGCACAACTGGACGCCCCACTCGTTCACGGTGACGACCTCGGAGAGGGGCTGCAGCGCCACGGTGGGCATATTCAGGTTCACAAGGGTCCTTTTACTGCTGGACGACGTGGCTCCGACCATCGAGGTGGAGGCGCCGGTGCCCGGGGGGCTCAACCGGTCCTCCGTTTGGTTCAGCGGTCGTGCGGCGGACGGGGCCCACGGTCCAGTGGCATTCGTGGTGCGCATCGACGGCGCCGACGCCTTCTCCGGGTGCGGGACATGGGCGCGCGAGGTGCGCCTGGAGGACGGTTCGCACGCGGTGACCTACGTGGCGACCGACGGGAGCGGCAACGCCGCGACGCTCAGGTCGGAGGTGCTCGTGGACACCACGCCCCCCGACCTCGTCGTCACCGAGCCGGGGTCAAACGAGACACTCACCTCCGCCATCTCCATCAGGGTCGCCGGCCGCGTCACGGGTCATCGGTTGCTGCTCCTCGACGGGGAGGAGGTGCCCGTCAACGGCAGCAGGTTCGAGGTCGTGTTGCGACTTGATCGGGACGGGGAGCACACCCTCAGGCTCGTCGCCCTCGACTGGCTCGACAACTCGGCCTCCGTGACGCTACGGATTATCAGGGATACTGTGGCACCGCTCCTCGAGCTCGATGCCTACGAACCGCTGACGCGCGAGGTGACCGTCCTCATGGGGGGCATCACGGACCGGGCGGGCGCGAGGGTGTACGTGAACGGGGAGGTCGTCAACGTCCTCCCGGGGGGGAGGTTCTCGGTCTTCCTGGACCTCCTGGAGGGCCCGAACGGGTTCCTCTTCCGGGCCCTCGACGAGGCGGGCAACGAGGCCCACCGCTGGGCGAACATCACGCTGGACACGGCCATGACGTTGCGGGTGATCTCGCCCCTCGACAACACGACCTTCGAGGTCCAGGACATCGAGGTCGTCGTGCTGGCGGAGCCCGGGGCCAGCGTCCGGTTCGCCGGCCAGGGGTGGCGCGAGGCGGACGCGGACGGGTATTGGAGGGCCGAGGTCGCCATCGCGGAGGGGGGGACGACCCTCCTCGAGGTGGAGGCCCGGGACGCGGCCGGGAACGAGGCGGCGGCGGCTGTGACGGTGCACCACAGACCGCCGCCCGTCGAGCCCGCGAAGGAGGACTTCCAGCCCCTGGTGGTGGCTATCCTGGCCCTCTCGGCGGTCGTGGCACTGCTCGTGCTCCGCACGAGGGGGAGTCCGCCGCGCTAGGGCCTCACACCAGATCGATGCCATCCTCGAGCTTGTGCATGCACACCGCGCGGTCCTCGTGGACGGCCCCCTTCACCCCCCCTCGCGCTCTCCAGCCTCGCCAGCGCCTTGTCGAGGTGCCTCCTCGCCGCCTCGGCCACCGCCTCCCCGTCCCGGATCGCCGTCCGCAGCCACCCCCGCCCCTCCCCCAGGTCCCGCCGCCTCCCGTCCCGGCACCCGGTCCCCCTGCTCCACCGCCAGCCGGTGGGGCCTCCCCTCGACCAGGGGGAGCACCCTGCCCCCTGTCCTGGCAACGAGGCCGTACGGGTGTGCGGCCGAGGCGCAGCATTCTGTATCAGAGATCGATTGTCCCGCACCCCGCAATACTCCTTGTAACGCACGATACAAGTAAACCATTTGAGGTCGGGGACAGTGCCCGGCTGGGCGGCGGGGCCGTCGTCTGCGGCAGCACGGTGGGCAGGGACGCCGTCGTGGCGGCCGTGGAGGACGACGTGCCCGACGATGGAGTGTGGATGGGCGGCTGGCTGTCGGGGGTCTTCGAGGAGTAGCTGGCGAGGGGCCAGGGGTCCGAGCGATATTCATGCCGACAGCGGCTACTGCCCAATGATATTGCCGTCATTGGGATGGCACAGGTGGATGATCAACCGAGTGAACATACTCCTGTGCGCGCGCACCCTCCGGTGATATCCTATCACACCTCCTACTCGGGATGATGCAATTGTTCGTGTTGATGCATTTGTC
The DNA here is from genome assembly GCA_965369625.1 of uncultured Thermoplasmata archaeon. GTDB lineage: Archaea > Thermoplasmatota > DTKX01 > DTKX01. The sequence goes on from CBDUQW010000173.1 coordinate 3,322, forward strand.
ATAGCATCTGCACAAACATCGATACAAGCGGTCACCTACGTCTATGTTCTTACTTAATCATTTATATTTGTCTTCATTTATTCACATTAAAAACCCGAAAATATTTATCTAGATTGACACTCCTGGTGGTACCGGGACGCTCAGATGGTTGCGCATTTCCTAACGAACGTCGGAGGACTGCGGAACCTTACTTGCTCTCCATGGGTGCGACAGAAGTGATTGATCAGGCGAACATTTCGGCACGA
>CBDUQW010000174.1:0-3304 GCA_965369625.1 uncultured Thermoplasmata archaeon
GCTCTTCAACCGGAGGACCGAGGGTTCCGAGATGTCCAGGCCGTGCACCACGGGATGCCTCTCCACCCGCTGGGTCCAGTTCAGCCAGAGGTCGTCGAGGGAGAATGCCCCGCTGGCATCCAGGCCCTGGACCACCACCACCACCTGGATGGAGCTGTGCTCCCTCACTAGGAACTGGTCGCCGATGTACCAGGAATTGGTGCCGTCCATGAGCGGGGTCTCCGCGAGGACCTCGCTGGTATCCGAGTCCACGATCTGCAGGGTGCCCGACTGTCCGGGCCCCAGGCTGGCGGTGTACATGAAGGTGTGGAACACGTCGAAGTCCCTGGGATTCCTCAGGGAGATCGCGTTGCTTCTGTAGCCCCCCTGTCCAGGGTTGAACATATGGACGGACATCACGTCGGAGGCACCCTCCGTGGGAAGCAGGATGTCCGGGGTGATCGACCAACCTGAGGGTCCGCCGAGGTAGACGGGGCTTCCCACCTCGTACGAGGTCCCGTCGAACTGGCACGCGAAGGCCAGGTCCTTCCAGCCGGACCCGTCCAGGTCCATGACCTCCACAGCCACCGCGCCAGTGGTGGGCAGGGTCGCGTCGGGGGAGCTGCCGAAGCCCCTGGTTCCATCCCCGAGGTAGACATAGGAATCTATAGCGCGCTCCAGGCTGTTGTCCATCTCGTTGGCGAGGACCACGTCCAGGTGACCGTCCCTGTCCAGGTCGGCCACCGCCACGTCCATCGCCCCCATGGAGGCTAGCCGCTTGGGTCCGGTCGCGAAGCCGCCTCCCGCCTTGCCCCAGTAGATGTAGCTGTCTATCTCGGTGAGGCCCCCGGAGCGGCTGTTGGCGAAGACCAGGTCCACGTGGCCGTCGTCGTCGATGTCCCCCGAGGCCACGCCCCGGGCGCCCTTGGTGGCCAGCAGGTGGTCCGGGGTGGTCCCGTCGAAGCCCGTGGCGCCCTGGAGGAACACCATGCTGTCCGTCGCGGTGGTGGAGGAGTCCCTGAAGCAGGCGAACACCAGGTCCAGCCGGGTGTCGCCGTCCACGTCGACGACCTCCACGTCCGAAGCCCCCGTCGTGGCGAAGGTGACGTCGGGGGTCAGGCTCCAGCCGGCGGCCGAGCCCCAGAAGAGCGTGCTGTTGACATGGAAGGTCGTACCATCCTGCTCCTGGGCGAAGACCACGTCCACGAAGCCATCGCCATTGATGTCCTCAATAACCACGTCCGTAGCGCCTGTCGTCGGGAATGTGTGGTCGGGCACGGACTTCCATCCGAGGGGCGAGTTCAGGAACAACGGGCTCTTGGCATCGTACTTGTCAACGGTTGTCCTGTGGACGGCGAAGGCCACGTCGATCAGGTCATCATCATCGACCTTGGCGACGGATACAGCTGACGTTCCCCTTGTCATGAAGGGCATGGGGTCCCTCGAGAGGTAGTCGAGTCCTCCAGAATCGAGGTAGAGCATGCTCCTCGTGTTGTAGCCATCGTCCCCCCTCATGCTCGGTAACAGGATCTGGGGGGCGGCTCCGGAGACCGTGGACCCACCAAGGGCGCCGTCCACCACATCCATTCCCAGGCACCGGTCCACCTTGGCCAGCCCGTAGAACTGCTCCCTCCACGTCATCTCGTCCTGCCACAGGACGATCATCCTGTCCAGCACGGGGGTGGTGCTGTTGAACTCGCTCCATATCCTGATCAGGATGTGTATGTACCGCTCGCCAGAGATGCCGGAGAGGTCGATGTTCGTGTCCGGGAGGGCTCTGTAGCCACTAATGACCTTCTTGTCGCCGTCCAGGACCGAGATGCTCACCGAGGTGTTCCGAGGGAGGGCCGCCTCGAGGTCAAGTATGTCCCACTTCCTGCCCGGTGGCAGGGTGATCTCCTCGGTAATAAGGGAGCCCGCGTACGCTCTGACCCCGAACTTGGGGACGGCAGCGGCGATATCGTCACCATACTCGTCATCGATATCCTTTGATATGCCAGCGGATGAGGGCCAGGAGGACCCTCCATACCAGACCTCGAACTTGTTCTGGCCAGTCATCAGGATGTCCTCGTAACCATCGAGGTCGATATCGAGGACCTGAAAACGCGTCCGAGAATCATCTGTACGGAGCAGATGGCGATCGTTGCTGCTCCAGCCATTCTCGGAGCCCCCAAAGATGAATAACCGGAAATCATCAGGATGCGGAGGATCGTGCGTTAGCAGCACGAGATCGATAAAGCCATCTCCGTTGATGTCGCCAGCATCAGTATACCAGCCGTCCCTTCCTTGTGCCGTCAGTTGGTAATCCGGATTCGAGCCTGGTCCGTCCGGTCCACCTAGATAGATGTTCATTCCAGGACGGTTCTTGGTCCCGAGGAGGAGGTCTGGGAAACCATCACCATCGATGTCCTCTACGTGCGGAGCGGACTGGCCAGTGTAGGTATGGTCAGCGGTGGTGTCTGGCCCATCGGGACCTCCATAGTAGACATAAGTTGTGTATCCTGATGTGGGGTTAGAAAATACAATATCGTGATAACCATCGGAATTGAGGTCTCCAGACGCCATCAGTCCGGCTTCAACCCCGAAATCAACATCGGGCTGATAGTTGAAATCACCGCCTCCCTGATTGAGGAATGCCTTCGCGGTATTCCCGTCATTGGTGCAAGCAAATGCGAGATCTATCTCACCGTCGCCGTTGAAGTCCCCGGTAACGACCTTACACGCACCCTGTGTATGGAGGTCCGTCGCATCCGCGGAACTCCACGTCCCGGTCCCATCGCCCCAGAATATCTGGGAATCGACCCAATTGGAGTTGAGCTTGTAATTTGCACAGATGAGGTCCAGGTCCCCGTCAACGTCCAGGTCATCGAAGGCGACGCCTCGCGTTCCCTGACACGTCACCTGGGTGCGATCCTCGTAGCCCGTCCCACCGACATCGGGGTAGAACGCGTTCAAGGAGGTGGAATCTTCACCGAAGGGGATGAACACAGGTGGGTACGCCTCATAGTTACCGGTTCCGACCATCATCACAATGCGCGACCGGTCGATCTCGACGACACCACCGGTCACGTTGATCCCATTGTGGAATTCCATCTTGCCGGTGCCGAGGAACTTGTCCCGCCACTCACCGAAGGGAACGTACGTGAGGGTCCAACCGAGGAGCCTGGGCCGGTCGGTGCCGTCGGCATTGAGGTTGACCTGGATGCGTATGGCCGGATAGGCCACGCAGCCCAGTTTGGTGAGGGAACGGTCCGTGCACACCTTCTTCATGAAGCCAGGGACGGTCGCGTTGGCGTAGCCCACCACGGAGGACTCCTTGGCGGCG
>CBDUQW010000175.1:0-3037 GCA_965369625.1 uncultured Thermoplasmata archaeon
CGAACCGGTCGAACTTCTTGTAGTACCAACCATCCCGCATCCAGAATATGTGCGCATCGTGGGCCTTGTCCACGGTTATCTGGGGGATGGAATCCGGAGCCGAGTTGGCGGTTACCCGCATGTCGTCGGTCCAGTAGAGACCGTCCGGGGTCATGAAGAGCCTGGAATCATCATCCTCTGGCTCTCCGGCCGCCATGATGCTCGGGAATCCCATGAGCACCATTAATAGAATGGCAAGAACTGCGATGACCTTTCTCATAATTTCCACCTATCCGGGAAGTAACGCAGGCGTGCGCCTGGACATTCATATCCGAAGCGTTGTATATATATATGTTGGATTGGGTTTTTATCAAAGTAACGTGAAGACTCCCAGTTCGCGGGGGTCTGGCCTAGTATCTCACCCGCTCCTCCAGGTACTCGAAATATCGAAGGGCGCACCTATGCAGGTAATACGCGTCCCGCAGGTGGGCGACCTTGCCTTTTGGGTACTCCGTCTCCCTCGAGAACTCGATGCCGTCGAAGATGACGTCCATCAGGTACAGCCCCTCGGGGGGCAGCGGGGGGAAGGGCCCCCCCTCTCCCTCCTCTAGGGCTCGTGCCATGGTATCGATGTCCATCTCCCCTGCCCCGACCATCTGGAGGGCGGATGCCATCCGGCGTACCTGGTTCCACAGGAAGCTGGCCCCCCACACGTCCAGCACCAGGGCGCCAGATCGCCTCTCCACCGAGATGCGCTGGACCGAACGTCTGGGGTTCCTGTCCTCGACCTTGGCGAAGGCGGTGAAATCGTGCTCACCGAGGAACAGCTGGGCCGCCTCCCTCATGGAGGGCACGTGCAGGCCCGAGGGCAGGTCAGTCTCGCGGAAGTGGTACCGGTACCATCGCGATCGCGCCTCCCGTCGGGGGTCGAAGCCATCGACCACCTCGGCGATGGAGTGGGCGAGGATGTTCTGGGCCTTGGCGTTGACGGACCTGAGGATGCGGTCCTGGGTGACCTCAGTGTCGAAGGCGGCGGCGGCCGAGATGGCAGAAACGCCCCTGTCGACCCTGCTCGCGGAGGCGAAGCCTGCCTGCCTGGGACCCTCGATCACCTTGGCCGCCTCGAGGGCCTCCAACAGCTCGTCCTCGACCGTTCCCCCCTCGGGCTGTCTGGCATATCCCCTGAAGACATGTCCATCGAAGGAGAACTTGACGACGTACCTCCCGGCAGCCATGGGAAGACCCCCACCCCGTCCCGGATGCGACCCGGGACCAGGGGTCTCTGGAATGCCCTTCGTTGTATATAAATAGTACAAACCACATATCCTGGATAGGAGGCGCCCAGGGGGTATGATGGCCCTTCGAAGAGGTGCTTCCATAAGGCAGGGATGTTCACATGCTGGAGGAGGTCTCGGAGCTCATCGGGATACAGGTCTACACCCAGAAAGGTACCTTCCTTGGGAACGTCAGTAACGTTATCCTCGACATCGAGGACAGGAAGGTGGAGAGCCTGTTCATCACCGACACCAATCCCCTTCTGGTCGAAGACTCGAGGAACGTGGCCGTTCCCTACAGATGGGTGTCCTCGGTCGGTGACATCATACTGCTCAGGTTCTTCCCCAAGAGGGTGTCGATCCGCAAGGCGACGCCACCCCCACAGGCCCCACCAGAGGACTTCGAGGTCGTCGGGTAGGTCGACAACGGGACCGACAGTACCAATGGCCACCACCAGTAGCATCGTCAGATGGGGACCAGGTCGGTCGCTGCACAATGTTTTTGTATTGACCATTCCCGTAGGGGGGGCCGGATGAAGGACCTTCAGGAGCTCCAGGACCGGGTCAGGGGTCTTGTAGAGGAGAGGAACGCCATCCTCTTGGTCCACTACTACCAGACCCAGGACATCCAGCAGGTCGCGGACCATCTGGGCGATTCCCTGGAGCTGGCGCTCCAAGCCTCCAGGACCGATGCGGACATCATCGTGTTCGCGGGCGTGGACTTCATGGCCGAGACCGCCAAGCTGGTCAACCCCGGCAAGATGGTCCTGCATCCCAACACCAGGTCGCAGTGCCCGATGGCTGCCATGGTCGACCCCATCTCCCTTCGCAAGGTCAAGGAGCGGAACCCGGGGGTACCCGTGGTGGCCTATGTCAACACCTCCGCGGCGGTGAAGGCCGAATCCGATATCTGCTGCACCTCGGCCAACGCGGTGCAGGTGGTCGAGAGCCTGGACACCGACAAGATAATCTTCGTGCCCGACATCAACCTGGGCCTGTACGTGGCGAACCGGCTTCCCGATGTGGAGGTCCTCCCCTGGCCAGGCTTCTGTCACGTCCATCAGAACATCAATGTCGGGGACGTGCTGACGCTGCAGGAGACGTACCCGGATGCGGAGACCCTCATCCATCCCGAGGCCCCACCGATGCTCCTCGCCCTCGCGGACTTCGTGGGCTCCACCCGCGGTATATCGGAGCGGGTGAGCGCGTCCCCCGCGAACGAGTTCATCATCGGGACCGAGGAGGGCCTTGTCCACCACCTCAGGGGGCTGCGACCCGACTCGGAGTTCCACGTGGCTCCACCAGGGCTGTGCCCGAACATGAAGAGGATCACCCTCCTCAACATCCAAAGCAGCCTGGAGAACCTGGAGACCAGGGTCCAGCTGGATGACGACCTCGTCCAGAGGGCCCGTCGTCCGGTGGATCTCATGCTCAAGGTAAAAAGGAGGTCCTGAACCGCTGCCCTCACTCCTCTTCCAGGGTGCTGGGGGGAGGTGGAGGTAGTCGCGGTCTGGAACAGATGGCGAACTCGTCACCATCGAAGAACACCTCCAGGTCAGGGTTCTCCCTTTGGATCTCGGCGATCTTGTCGTAGACCTCCTTCAAGGTGAGCTTGGGGTTGAACCGGTCGATCCTTACCCACACTCGTTTGCTCAGGCCTACCACCCCGGCGGATGGACGGGATTTGACCTGTGTATATAAATACATTGTTACATGGGGATCGCCATCATTTGTGTGTAAACCAAAGACATGTGTCACCCCTTTGCCATAAGGAAAGCAACAAC
>CBDUQW010000176.1:0-2978 GCA_965369625.1 uncultured Thermoplasmata archaeon
AGGTCCGGGTATCGTGCAGTTGAGCTGTGTTCATTCTAATTCCGGCCGGCCCCCCGGGGCCCACGACGGCAAGGTGATGGACCGACAGGGCTCACGTAAGATGGCCCTGTCGGGCCGAACCGATGACGGGAGGGGGATGGTGAGGTGACAGAGCGGGACGGGTCGTGCGGCCCGTCCCGACAGGGACGCGACCCTGTCCTGGAGCGAAGCGACCCGGGACGGGAGGACCGTCCCCGTTTTCTGTGTCGTCGCAAGACCACCCATCGAACCTGTGGCCAACCAATGACCAAAGTTTATCTATACTGAGCAACTATGCAATCTGGGGTACAAGGGTTGACCGTGCGTCCACTGAGGTTCTCGGGACTTGTCGTCCTCTTCGTTCTACTCCTCACCCTAGCCCTCGCCCTCCCCGACGGAGATACACCTATCCCCGTCGCCGTGGAACCAGTGTTCGCGGACTCCGCCGAGGAGGACAATAACCACCCACCCAATATCACGATCCAAACGAGGAACGCCCTAGGTCTGTTCGACAACGTACCTGACACCGTCACGACCCCTACGTACGTCAACACCGAGTGGCGCGCCATCTTGGAGGACCCCGACGGGGATGTCGTCTCCGTCCACTGGAACTTCAGCGACAACTTCACCAGCACCTCGGGTTACGTCAACCACAGCTACGCGAATCCGGGCGAGTACCTCCTGGAGGTGGAGGCCTTCGACGGCAACGAGACCAACGGTCGCGTGAAGAGGACCATCCTGGTCATCGTCGAGCCCAACGTGGAGCCCGTGGGTGTCATCAACATCACCGCTCCCGCCATCGAATGGGTCACCCCACCAAAGAACTCCCCCTTGTACCGTGGCTTGGAGGCCCGTATCAACAAGGGCGACACCATAGTCTTCGATGCGTCCGATTCCTACGACCCCGACGGCCAGCTGATAACCTCCTACAGGTGGGAGTTCGACGACGTTTACGCAACGGAGGAAAACCCCAACGTGGCGACCCTTCCCAGGACCGGACACAAGTTCAAGGTCGAGGGCTTGTACAACGTGACGCTCACGCTGTTCGACGGCGTGAAGTACGGATACCTCAACGTGTGGATCCACACCAACAACGTGCCGATCGTCGTGATGCCGGGTGGTTTGAGATCGGAGACCGATCATGAGATGACCTTCGACGGCTCCAGGTCCGGGGACCCGGACATGGAGGACAGACTCAAGTACAGGTGGGACTTCGGCGACAACACCCGCACCGAGTGGTCCGCCTCCCCCTACGCGACCCACACCTACAAGATCACCGGCACCTACACAGTCACCCTCTGGGTCACCGACGGCCTGATGACCGCGTCGGCCACCACCACCTTGGTCATCCACCCCCAGAACCACCCGCCCGTCGCAGTGGCCAGCATCCAGGAGGACGACCTGTGGACGAACATATCCCTGCACTTCAGCTCCGATGGCTCTTACGACATCGACGGCGAGGGCCGCATCAGCTTCACCTGGGACTTCGACGATGGAACGGACCTAAGCACCCTGGCCAATCCGATACACATTTATAAAGACCCGGGCACCTACACCGTCAAGCTGACGGTCATCGACGCGAAGAACGTAATGGACACGGACAACTTGGTCCTCACGGTCCAGCGCAACTACGGCGACACGGATATGATCATCAAGGCAGTGGAACCGAACACACAGATGACCTTCTATGACCCTGCCCTGGTCGACCCCCAGCATGTGGCCGTGATGAGTGATGGATGGGTCGCATACCTGTGCGATCTCCGGGCCGACCAGGAGATCATCGTCAGGATCACCATCATCGGTGACCGTCCCGCCGACATCTACCTGTTCGATGAGGTCCATTTCCATACCTACAAACGCAATCCCCAGGTCACCTTCGTGCCCTTCATGGCCGATGGTTTCAAGCAGGGTGCCACCGGCGTGTTCGACTACTCGTTCACGGCCAGCGAGAAGGACCGGTACTACATCGTCATCGACAACAAGGACTGGCCCCTGGGCACCGACACCGAGGGCCCGGTGGACTACACCATATCCATCGATCTCAAGAACCCCACACCGGTGGCCACTGGTAAGATCTTGGAGGACCCTGACGACCTGGGGACCAACATGGACATCCACTTCTCCAGCGATGGTTCGTACGACATCGATGGCAATGAGAACATCAGCTTCACCTGGGACTTCGGCGACGGCTCCGACCCGAGCACCCTGGCGAACCCGGTCCACGTCTACGAAGAGCCTGGCACCTACACTGTCATCCTCACGGTCATCAACCAGGACAACATGATAGCCAAGGATACCATCATCCTCGACATCCAGGGTAACTACGCTGAAACCGAAGGTGACGAGTGGACCAACGCCCTTCTCGGTGCCTTCCTGGCCCTGGCAACACTCGCAACGGTCTGCGTCTGGGCGGTCTTCTACAGGCGCCGCGAGAAGTAGGTCCGAACGACCGATGCCAGATCTAAGGTGACCGCATCTTTGGATGGTCTCGACAATCGATTCCCATCAACATCTAGCGACACTCTGGGAGATCCTCGATGAAGTATCGTGGTTGGTCACCCTCGAGGTCTCGTTCTGCAAGGGGTGTCATGAGGAATTGAGCGAGCAGATCCTCGCCAACTACATGGCGATGGAGAGGTTTCGGGAGGGGGCCAGGTTCCTCGAGGAGTTCGGGAGAATGGACGAGGGCCACCCCCGCAGCCCCCGCAGCCCCTACGCCGCCTCCAAGGCGGGGGCCGACCGCCTGTGCTATGCCTACGCCAGGTCCTTCGACATCGACGTGGCCATCGTGCGCCCCTTCAACATCTACGGGCCCCGGCAGAAGACGGGCAAGTTCGGCGCCGTGATACCCATCTTCGCCGGCATGGTCATGGCGGGGGAGGCCCCCCGTATCTTCGGCACGGGGGAGCAGACCCGTGATTATCTTTACATCAGCGACCTGGTCGAGGCGTACAGGCTGG
>CBDUQW010000177.1:0-2808 GCA_965369625.1 uncultured Thermoplasmata archaeon
CGGGTCTGCTCTCCCGTGCCGAAGATACGGGGGGCCTCCCCCGCCATCACCATGCTGGCGAAGATGGGTATCACCGCGCCGAACTTGCCCGTCTTCTGCCGGGGCCCGTAGATGTTGAAGGGGCGCACGATGGTCACGTTCACCCCGAAGGACCTGGCGTAGGCGTAGCACAGGCGGTCGGCCCCCGCCTTGGAGGCGGCGTGGGGGCTGCGGGGGAGGGGCAGTGGTAGCGGAAATTCAAAGACAACCCATGGAGAATCAATCGATTATCGATCCTATTTGCTATTCCTCCTAACCCATATCGATACGATCGCGACTACCATTACGATTATTATTACTATGATCCACGAGGTGAGGGAAACGGCCGGTGCCAGCTCCTCGAAAACGATGGTGTCGCTCACCACGTCACTGACCCTTCCAGCCCCGTCCTTGAACCGGGCGTAGACGGTAACCTCTCCTTCGTCCCCTTTGAACTTCACCTCAACCTTGGGGTCGAACTCCATCCAGGAGGAGTTGTCGAAAGTAGGGTCGAACGAGACCTGCATCGATGGCACCCCGTGAGTGTCGTTCGCTTCTAACGCCACGCTTAGGGTGGTGGACTCCGTCCTCGCCTTGCCCCCCTCAAGCGTGATGTTCCCCATCGGCGGCAGCAGGTCGACCTTCACTGGTATCTGCTTTACGACCGATCTCCCGGTGGATTCGGTCATCCTGACCTCAATGTCGTAGTCTCCTTCGTGCAGCGCGATGTCCCGGTACCACTCTCTGAAAGTAATCCCAGTCGCCTGCCATTCCCCTCCATCCACGCGGATGTCGATTGCATCCACCGTGACGAAATCGATGACCAGCTCATCGATCCTCACCCATGAGATGTCAGAGCTGGAAACAAAGGTGAAGCGCACCTCCAACATCCGTGCAGACTGGTTCATGGCCACTTCCGGGTACCTTATGTCCATCCAATCACTCCACTCTCCCAGAGTGTCGGTCCAGCGTACCCATAATCTAACATCACCACCAGGCGAGGACCACTCGGCCATCATATCGATGGACTCGATGGTCGTTTCTATCGTGAGGTCTATAGTGTCCAACAGATATTGTCCCCTAATGAAGGAGATCGTGGCCCTGAAGAGTCCCAGGGTCTGTACATCATTATCGTCCAGGCACAATGCATAGATCAGGTACCCCTCATCGTCACGGAGGACGCGAGGGAACCAGATGTACTTCGAGTAGATGGTATCCGCCGTGGCCTCGAGGAATGGCTCACCCCTCTCCTCCCAGCTGGCGCCATCCAACGAGGTGATCCAGCTTATCCCCCAGTCGTCCATCCGACCGAAGGTCCACATCCTGTAAATCCCACCGGTCTCCTCAAGGGTCCCGTAATGGAGCTCCCCGTTGTGCCATGCTCCCGTGTCACCAAGGTGGAGAGGATTGGTCGATTCCGGGGTCCAGTCCACTCCATTCATTGAGAAGGCGCTGGCAAGGTACGGACGATTGCGGTTCGTGGTGCCCATGCCCCTGTATTTAAGCGTGAACCAGCCTTGAATTTCATTCACATGAATGTCCACCGGACGTATCTCAATGTCGTTCCACTCGGCGTCGCCGTTCGGGATAACGGGGTTGTCCAGGTGCTTGGTCCAGTTCATGCCGTCGTCCGATGTGGCGTAGCAGATGTCTATGTCCTGCTGCGGGTGGGAGCCATTGTTGCCGTGATTCCCCGCGTACCACATGTGCCACTGGCCATCGAGGACGGTCACCACGGGCGCCATGATGTTCGTGAAGTCGTAGGCCTCCTCCCGCGATCTGAGGACCGGGTTGTCCGGATGTCTCGTCCAGTTGACCCCGTCGGTGCTCGTGGCCAGGCCGATGTGGCGGGGGTCCCTGAGTGAGGTGGTACGGGAACCCGTGTAGTAGAGGTAGTAAAGGCCATCCTGCTGCAGGATGTAGTAGTTGTCCCAGAGGTGGGTGTCCCAACTGCCTGCAACTCCACCTTCGAAGACCGGCTCGCCGCCGTTCTTCATCTCGATGTCGAGATGGGGGTCGAAGACGAGGGAGCCATCCTCCACCGTGACGTTAGTGGCATCACCCCGTGAGAAGTCCTCGTCCGAGGTTATCACCAGGGGGCCGACCGGGTCGTTGGTTGTCCCCGAAATGCGGATGTGGTCATCCAGGATGTAATCCGGTATCTCCGTGTCAACAGTCAGGTCGATACTCAGGGCTGGTGATGCGAACAGGATCACTAGTACGATGAACAATGGAAGACACTTGGCTCTCAACCACCCACCAGACACCTAACCTGCATTGTGATTGAAATAAGTTCTCTCTAGAGATATTTTGTTCTAATGTGGCAAGTGCATGCCCAAGTCTCGCCCGAATAGCATCGCGATGATGTAGAAAACACCTAACCTTTGATCTCTGCCAGCAGGGCGAAGGCCTCGTCCACCCTGCCATAGTCCTCGAGGAACCTCGCCCCCTCGTCGAACCTCTCCATCGCCTTGTAGTTGTCGAGGATCTGCTCGCTCAATTCCTCATGGCACACCTTGCAGAAGGCGATCTGGTGGCCTACCAGCCCCTGCTCCTGCACGAATGCCCTCATCCCCATGTTGCTGAACCACAGGTGGTGCCCCGAGATGGTCGTGCCAGCCTCCTCGACGCAATGGGTGTGGAGCAGCCGGAGCGGAACGCGGGGACGGGACACGCGTCCCGTCCCAGGTCGCTCCGCTCCAGGACACGGTCGCCCCTTGTCAGGACGGGTCACGCGACCCGTCCCGCTACGACCGCCGCAATTACAGCCATCATCGGTCTGGGCGTCCC
>CBDUQW010000178.1:0-2750 GCA_965369625.1 uncultured Thermoplasmata archaeon
GCGCAGAGTCGTTTCGTTTTTCCTGCTCACAATACTCTCTATCGCTTCGTTCATCTCTTCATCTCCTTGAGATCTTCAACCCTCGTGGCCCACAGCTCCTTCTCCGCCTCGTCCAGGGCCCACCGCCTCTCCTCGGCCTGGAAAATCCAGTCCCACCCGTCGGCCTCCCGCAGGGCATCCATCGCTTTCTCATAATGAGCCCTCGATTCCTCAGATAAATCCTCGCCCCGGTGGGTGCGGATGTTCAGCATGGCGGCCACGTCCGCCTCGTCCCTCCCTTCGGCAAGCCACTCGAGCCCCGTGGAGAGGGCCTCGTCCACGTGCCAGGAGGATCTCCTCGGTCGGGGGCGACCCGACCGTCCATGGCGGATCAGCGACTCGCCCCGCTCGTTCGCCCGCTCCTCCAGGCCCTGGAGGACCAGGATGGCAAGGAAGAACAGGAAGACGAGGACGCCGGCGAGGACGAGCTCGGCGGCGTAGCTCATGAGTAGGACGAGGGGCAGGGCTAGGAGCGCGGTAGCATGCGAAGTAGCATGGCTCACTTCACTTTCTTGACGATCAGCTTGCCGTCCTCGAGGAGCCACTCCATCAGGTCGCCCTTCCCAATGCCCATGGCCTGGGCCAGGACGCGGGGGAACGTGATGGTGAGCTGCCCGGTCGGGTGCTGCTGGACACGGACCTTGTTTGACATTTGACATGGTACATAACATGGTGATTACTATATTAATACTCCGATGTAGGGGGTGGGTGAAAGTACGGCGATTGGGCTGGGATCATCAGGTTGCCAGAGCGGGACGCGCCATGTGGCACGTCCCGACATGATAATACCAATCCTTGAGCGCCCTCAGGCGCGACCGTCCCGTCACCCGCACCGGTCCTCCCACCGACACACTCAAATACCCGCCCGACCCCTTGAATCGGTCCGGTGCCGGCCCGCAGCGGCTGGCCCATAGGGGGTATCATGTTCCATGCTCGTCACAGAGAACCCTGACGACAGGGTGATGGTGTTCATCGACCTGGCGAACGTCCAGACCGAGGTGTCCCACAAGGAGACATCCGGGGTGCGTCTGGACTATTACCGCCTTGTCAAGGAGCTAGCGGGCTCCCGCCGGCTGGTTGGTGCTTACGTCTTCGACAGCATATCGACCAAGGACCGGTCCGTCGACGAGCCCAGGAGGCGGCTCCACGACGCCCTCTCGTACCAGGGCTTCCGCGTGGTCGCCAGGGAGGTCTCGTTCACCGAGGAGGGGGGGCAGAAGGAGGTTGACGTGGCCCTCGCCACCGAGGTGCTCTCCGGCGCCTACCGTGGAGCCTACGACGTGGCCATCCTGGTGACCGGCGACAGGGACTTCGTTCCCGCCGTCGAGCGGGTCAGGGCGGAGGGCAGGCGCGTGGAGGTGGCATTCTTCGGTCGCCGTTCGACCACGGGGGAGGGCAGCTCCTTCTCGCACCACCTGCGCAAGGTGGCCGACAGGGTGCACGAGATCGACGAGCTGGCCGTCCTCCAGGTGATGGGGGACCGCGAGGAGATGACCGCGTGAGCGATGGAGGGGAGGGCGACGCCCCCGGCGGCCGGTCGCTGGACGAGCTGGGCCCATGGACCGACGACATCGAGGTGGTGACGTTCTCGAAGAACCCGGATACCACCCGGACCGACCCGATAGGACGGTACCCCCTGGACGGTAGCATAATATTCCCCGACAAGAAGCGCGGCGGTGACGTCGTCCGGGCCGGTGACACCTACTTCTGCCGTCTCCACGACTACGTCACCCCGGCGGGTTCGACGGTCTACTACGCGGAGCCCATCGCCCGGGTGGACGCCACCTTCCTCTTCGACCTCCGGCCTGACCAGGTGGCCCAGATGGTGGATGGGCTGGAGGCCACGGCGCAGAGGACGCTCCTCGAGCAGGCCCGCGCCCAGATAAAGGCCAGGGTCGAGGAGGCGGTAAGGGGGGAGCTGGACCGGCTCCAGAGGGAGCGAGACGCGGCCGTCGACCGCTCCAAGGGGCTGGAGGTGGAATTGGTCTGCCTCAGGGATGTGCGGGCCACCCTGAAGATGGAGGTGGAGGGACTGGAGCACCGTTTCGCCGAGCTGGAGGAGGATACCGCTCGCGCCCCGACGCCCGCGGAGGGGCCGCCCGAGGAGGCCACCGATGGCTGGCACCTGCTGGGTCTCCCGGTCGCTCACGGGCGACCCGTCGTCAGGAGGAGGAGCGAGGAGGTTCTCGAATCCGGCACGTTCCGGGACGGGCTCGTCTTCGTTCACGTCTCACCGGACCGCCGGCTCCTCCGCGTATACGCCCACCCCGAGGGCAACCTCCCGGCCGTCGGCGGGAGGCTGAGGGTCCCGGGACTGGGCACCCTGAGGCCCTTCGCGGGGGAGGAGGAGCTACCTGCAAGGGTCGACCCGTCCACTGGCGCCGTCCTCGTGGACCTCACGGGCCTGTGAGGGCGGAGCGGGACGGGGCCGTATGTCACGCCCCGACAGGGGGGCGGCCCTATCCTATGCGCCGCCAGGCGCGACCCGGGAGATCGATCGGCACCCTCAACGTCCTGGACGCTGTCCTCAAGCATGGCATCCGCATGGTCCACCTGCGAGGTCTACGGCGGTGCCAAGTACAAGCCCATGGACGAGGGCCACCCCCTCAACCCCCGCAGCCCCTACGCCGCCTCCAAAGCAGGCGCCGACCGCCTGTGCTACGCCTACGCCAGGTCCTTCGACGTCGACGTGACCATCGTGCGCCCCTTCA
>CBDUQW010000179.1:0-2738 GCA_965369625.1 uncultured Thermoplasmata archaeon
TGACGTGGTGGTGGAGCTTCCCGAGGAAGCCAGCCTCCTGGACCTGGTCGGTCTCCAGCTAGATCTGCAGGACCTCTTGGGGATCAAGGTCGATGTGACGACTTATGATGGCCTCCATCCTCGCTTGCGTAAAAGGATATTGAGCGAGGAGAGGCGGATCCTATGAAGAAGGACATATCGTTCTACGTCTTCATCATGTTGGAGTCCATCTCCCATATTCGGGAATTCATCAAGGATGTCAATTGGGAGAGCTTCAAGGATGAAACGATGATCCAGGATGCCGTTCTCAGACGGATCACCATAATTGGTGAGGCGACGAAATCCGTCCCCGATGACGTGAGGTCGAAATACCCCGATGTGCCTTGGAAGATGATTGCAGGAACGAGGGACAAGGTAGTCCATGATTACAACCATGTTGATCTAGCATTGGTCTGGCGGATCATCACGGAGGACCTACTACCCTTTGAGGAACGTCTGAAGGCCATCCTGGCAGACCTGGAAGAGGAGGAAGGTTGTTCCGGTCAGGTGATTGAATGATCACTGCAACCGCACCCGACATCCCATCTTGTCACGCACGCCACGATCGATCCCAGGCCCCTCTCCCCCATCCTGGCAACGAGTGCCGGGCGAGGCGCAGCAGCAATTCATGCCCCTGCGGCAGCAGCAGGCATCCGCATGGGGCCCCGGGAACCACCTGCGCCTCGACCACCACGTGCTTGCGGGGGTGCTCTAGCGCCGGGTTGGCACGGGGGGGGCGTGATCCCGGTTGCCACGTACCCCACAATCGGTCTTCCATTGTACGTGCAGTGCAATTTCATGATATCCGTACGCGACAGCTCTTCGCCGATCTGCATCCTTTTTGATGATCACATCGGGAGTCGGTCAATTGATCTGTCCAATCGTTTTTATATGAATTGATTATCTGTTAGCAATCTATATATATACTGATTGCTTATGGACTAGCCATGGAGCCCGAGGAACTGGAGCGACGTAACCCTTGGTGGCGCCGCGTTGATGCCATCGAGGAGGACTTCCATGTGGTCGAGTACGAGTCCCACGAGCCCAAGTGGGACCCGATGGTGAGGCACTCCCTCCGGTTCGACCGCGACAGGGTGTTCACCCTGAGGGGTCCCCGACAGGTGGGCAAGACCACGCTGCTCAAGCTCCTGCTCCGGGAGGTCCTGGCCTCCGGTGCGCATCCCAGGTCGGTCATGTACCTCTCCTGCGACCTGTTCCACGACCCTGGCGAGATCGTTGCGGCCGTGGACGCCTACATGGGCTCCTCTAGGGGCGTTCCCGAAGGCGAGCGTCGATTGATACTTCTGGACGAGGTGACGTCCGTCAGGGACTGGGACCGGGGCGTCAAGAGCCTGGTGGACATGGGGACAATGGTGGATTCCACGGTGGTCCTCACGGGCTCCCACGCCATGGACCTCAGCAGGAGCTCGGGTCGCCTCGCGGGCAGGAGGGGCGAGGGCGAGGTCCCCGTCAACGTCACCATGAGACCATTGAGGTTCTCGGAGTACGTCGCCACCGTCTCCCCCCCCCTGCTCTCTGAGGTCGAGGATGTCCTCCAGGAGGAGGGGACAACTCGCCAGGAGGTCCTGATGGGGTTGTTCGAGGGTGAGGTCCCGGATGCCCTCGGAGGGCCCGTGCACGCCCTCAGGACCGATCTGAGGCGCGTGCTGGACGAGTACATGGTCACGGGCGGAATGATGAGGGCGGTGAGGCAGCTGCGCGAGGGAGGCTCCATCGCGCCGGGGACGTACGAGCTCTACGTCCGGGGACTGCTCGGGGACCTGGCCAGGTGGGGGATGTCCGAGGGACCCGCGAGGCAGGTCATCGCGGCCGTCGCGGAGAGGCTGACCTCTTCCTTCAGCCTCAATTCCATCGCCAAGGCGACGGAGATGGGTTCCCACAGCACCGTGGGCAGGTACCTGGACGCCCTGGAGGAGGCCTTCGTGCTGGCCAACCTGTTCCAATTGGAGCTGCACAAGGGGAGGGCGAAGTACAAGGCGGAGAGGAAGGTCCACTTCGCCGACCCCTTCATGGCCCACGCCTTCTCCGCCTGGGTCCTCGGCGAGGCGGACCCCTTCTCGCTGTCTAGGGCCAGGTTGTCGTCGAGGGAATGGAGGGCAGGGCTGGTCGAGGGCTTGGTGGCCTCCCACATGGCCCGGGTGATGGAGGACCTGACCGCCAGCGACCTCCACAACCCCAGGGAGGCGTTGTTCTTCTGGAAGAAGAAGAGCTCTGGCAGGGAGGTGGACCTGGTGGCCAGGCTCCCTTCGGGGTTCCGGCCCGTGGAGGTCAAGTACCAGACCCGGGTGACGTCGGGAGACATGGTACCGCTCAAGTCCTTCAAGGGAGGCTTGGTAGTCTCCCGAGACACCTTGGAGGCGAGGGGAGGGAGGGCCATCGTGCCCCTCGAGGTCTTCCTGGCCCTGGTATGAGAACCGTTCGCGGCCCGACCATGGGGGGGGTCGCACCCCCACACGTTAAAGATACTTAATGTTCCTTAAAGATAAGTTAATGATCCCATCGGCATCACTATTTTCAGTGGGATCTGGATATCATCGAGTATATGGATCATCGATGTCCAGGGGAGAGTGGATGTGTATTTTACTCACCGTATTTGTTTAGCATGTGAACTATTATCATGGCTGCTCCACGCAGTCACCTTCATCGACCCCCCCTGTCTGGGTATTTAAAGGATAATGCCCTACATTAACAAGATGCAG
>CBDUQW010000180.1:0-2727 GCA_965369625.1 uncultured Thermoplasmata archaeon
TCATCAAGGTCGACGAGGCATACTCGTCCCGCGAATGTCGTATCTGTCACCAGGACGGGAGGCGACCTAGCCAGGGTCGCTTCGTATGTACGTCCTGTGGGGAGTACAACGCGGACCTCGGCGCTGCTGTGAACATTGGCAGGAGGGCCTTGGCCTACATGGCCATCGCCGGGGCGCCTGGTATTGCGCCCTTGAGGGGGACAGCGAGCCCCCAAGTTCAGTGTGATAAGATGTCATGTAAAACAAGTACCAATTAGTGAGAAACAGCCCCCGTTCAGGCCAGCAGGGGTCGGAAAGGGTCAAATACGGAGGGCGACATCCTGGTCTGATGCTCCCCGATGGCTATTCCAAGCGCGACTCGATGCTGGTCCTCTCCGCCATGCTCAGGATCGGGTCGATAACCACCGCCGAGGGCGCCTCTGGCAGGGTCGGCACGACCGAGGTCATGGACGCCCTCAAGCGCATGGACCGACCCGAGGACTTCTGGGACCTGCTCTTCGCGTACGCCAACGACCGCATATTCGAGCTGGAGAATGAATACCGGGGGGACGTCCGCTTCACCGTGGCAGAGGTGCAGGCCCACGACGCCCAGGTCTACCTCCACCAGAACAGGGAGGACATGGAATCGTACGGCATCATCGAGGCCGACGAGGACGTGCTCACCAAGGTCTACATGGACGGCCTCGAGGAGGCCCGGGCGAGGGCCGTGTTCCTCTGAGGGTCAGTGCCTCCCCTCGACCTCCGCCTCCAGCTCCTCGAAGAAGGATGCCATGAAGGCCGACCTCCGTTCCGCGAGACGCCTTCCCTCGTCGGTGGTCATCCGGTCGGGCAGGTGGCGCAGCTTCACGGTGTACTCCTCCACGGGCGAGTACGCCGAGTGGTCGATCTCGCCCACGTGGCGAGGGACCTCCCCACCATCCACTTCGCTGTGTAACCGCTGACCGTGCTCCCCCGCCATCATGTAGGCCCGACTAACGCCCACCGCCCCCATGGCGTCCAGCTTGTCGGCGTCGAAGAGGCACCTGGCCACCATCGACGTGGGAGGAGGGCCCGACCTGAACCTGTGGGAGACGATGGCGTCGGCGATGGCCTCCACATCCTCGGGAGAGAACAGACCCGACCCGGGGAGCACCTGGCGGGCCGTCCTTGCGCCGGCCACAGCATGGTCCTCGCCGCCGGCGTCCTCGCGGCCCCGCTCCATGTCGTGGAGCCAAGCTGCGCACGCCACGATGGCCTCGTCGGCGCCCTCCACGCGGGCGATGTGGCGTGCCAGCGCCACCACCCTTCGGACGTGGTCGAGGTCGTGGGAGGGCTTGGTAGGGCCCTGGGACCCGGCCATGTCCAGACAGAAGGCGACCCTCGGATCCTGCTCCGTATCATCCACGGTCGGGGTACCCGTTCCGAGCTTTTGACCCTTTTGCAGGGCGATGCATCGCAAGAGGGTCGTCCTGTAAGCACTTGTCTAGCAGGACGTGATGTCGCACTGAACTTGGGGGCTCGGGGTCCTCCAAGGGCACAATACCATGCACCCTGGCGTCTTTGTACGTCTACATCAATCGACAATTCTATATATGATGTAGACGTACATATATTCGTGGCCTTCACCGAGAAGAAGGAGAGGAACGGCAGGAATTACTACTACAGGACAGTATCCGTCCGGGAAGGTGAGAAGGTGCGGAAGGTGCGTAAGTATCTCGGAACAGACTTGACACCGGAGGCTCTTCTGGAGGCGGAGGGAGAGGCCGACATGGAGATGGGCGTCCTCGGGGCCCTACTGACCAAAGAGGAGCTGGAGTTCCTTGAGGAACTGCAGGAGGCCCACGCCAAACAACCCCCCTCTACAAAGGAGAACAGGTACGAGGCCTTCGTATCCATGTTCACCCACGACTCCACCGCCATCGAGGGCAACACGCTCACCCTTCAGGAAACTGCGAGCCTGCTCTTCGACGGTATCTCACCTGGCAAGAGCCTCAGGGAGGTCAACGAGGTCCTCAACCACAAACGGGCCTTCGATCATCTTCTCGAGCACGAGGGCGATGTCACACGAGTGCTTATCCTGGATCTTCATCGCTTTGTGGTGATGGACACTCTTGATCCGGATCTGGAGGACCAGGTGGGTGCCTGGAGGACCCTGCAGGTCTACATCCGAGGGGTTGAATGGATCCCTCCATCGCCCGAGGACGTCCCTCAGGACATCGCCTCTCTGCTCTCTTGGTACGCGAAGAACAGGGAGAGGGTCCACCCCCTAGCGCTGGCGATCCACTTTCATGTGGGCTTCGAGACGGTCCATCCATTCGTTGACGGGAACGGAAGGGTTGGAAGGCTCCTCATGAACTTCATCCTCCACAGGACCGGCCTACCGATGGTCAATATCCCCAATGCACAAAGGAATCGATATTATGATGTCCTTCACGAAGCCCAGGTGAAAGGGAACTTGAGGCCATTCGTCGAGTTCCTCATAGAATTATATCGGGGGAGCAAGCTCTCATTCTAGTAGAGCGGGCCTGTATCACCTGTGCGTGATGGGGATCTGTTTACCAACGATCCTTATTGCTGGTATGATTGTCTTATGTTGAAGGAAAGAATTCCTTCCGCTAATCACATTCAAACAACACAATTATCATCATACTGAAGAGCTTTTTTTTTAAACAATTTGAGAGACATGTGGTACTGACTTGATGTTTCTCCATTTCTCCATTTAGGCCTTTTTTAGCACATCTGAATTAG
>CBDUQW010000181.1:0-2725 GCA_965369625.1 uncultured Thermoplasmata archaeon
CACACCTCACTGGCCTCGGAAGGGGTCAGCGTAGATATTGTCCCAAGGCCGGCGCTACAGGTTGATGTACCCCTCCGCCTCCAAGAAGAGGTACAGGAGGTAGGCACCGGCGATGATGAACACGATGCCGGTCACCCTCTTGATGTAGATGTAGTACCTCATCATCCCCGTCTTGACCTTCTCCTCGGAGACGGTCAGGGCCACCGATACGATGGCCATCAGGAGCCAAAGGGAGAAGAGGAACACCACGAAGGTCATCACCGCGTCGGCCAGGACGCCGGTGGACACCGCTGCGAAGACCAGGGCCAGGAAGATGGGCGCCGAGCAGCTGGCAGAGGCCGAGCCGTAACCGATGCCGTACAGGTACAGACCGGTGGTGTTGAAGGTCGGCTTCTTGGGCCCCTTGCTGGGCCGCACCTTGTCCTTGAGCCAGCGGAAGGGCGCGGTGATGTAGCCTGTGTTGATCGTTATGTCGAAGAGGGTCAGGATGCCCATGACGACCAGGATGATGCCGACGATGGGCTTGAGGTAGGTGATGGCGTCGCCCACGGCGGTGAAGCCAAGCCACAGGAGCGGGATGAGGATGATGCCCAGGATGAAGTAGACCGTCACGATCCCCAGGCCCGCGATGGAGCCCAGCCGGAGACCGGTCCTGACCTGCTTGCCCATGCTGGGGCCCTCCTCGACGATGCCCGCCTCCTCTTTCTTCTTCTGGGCGTCCGCACCCACCTTGAAGTAGTAGGTGATGTAACCGGGCAGCAGAGGGAAGGAGCAGGGGCTGAAGAAGGCGGCCAGGCCCGCTATGAAGGCGAAGGCGATGAGCCCCAGCTGCCGGGCGGGGTCGATGGGCTCGGCCTCACCGGAGATCGCCTCGTCGATGGCCTTGGACAGCTCCTCGACATCGACGTTGCTCGTTCCGGATGCCGCATCCCGGTAGGTCACGTACCCCCTTGCGTCGATGACGACCACTGTCGGGAAGAAGGTGGGGCTGTACAGCTTGAGGGCGTCGTTGTTGTCGTTGTCCATCGAGAAACGCCACTCGTACCCGTTCTCCTCCGCGTAGGCCTTCAGCGCCTCGGCGGAGTCCAGGTCGATGGAGGTGTCGATGGACAGTATCTCGTAGCTCCTGTTGTCCCCGTCGTACATGTCCTTGAGGTCATGGGCCAGATCCTTGCAGGGGGTGCAGATTAGGAACATGAAGTCCAGGACGAGGACGGTGCCCTCATCCTGGTAGTCGGTGAGGTTGAACGGGATGTCGTGGACATCCACGAGGGACACGTTGGGGGCCTTGTCCACCGCCACGGCCGGCGGTGCTATCAACGACAGGCCTAGGATGATGATGAATATGCCAACGATAGCCCTGGCCATACCCTTCAAGGTACCACCGTCTTTTTCTCAGAATACAGCACCATGTATATCAAAGGTACCCTATTCGGTGACCCTCAGCAAAGGGTCGATCAATCCCCGGAGCTGGCCGAAGGAGGCCACACCAGCGTGCCGCCAGACCAGGTCGCCGTCCTGGTCGATGATCGCCAGGGTCGGGATGCTCGCGGCATTGTACTTCGTGCCCACTTTGTCGGTGTCCGACGCGAAGGCCCAGTTGGCGTTGTTCTCGTCCCGGAAGGTCCGGATCTGCTGGGTCGTCTCGCTGGTGTCCACATCGATGGAGATGATGACCAACTGGGACGGGGGATAGTGGTCCCGGAGCTGGTTCAGTTCCTCCATCTGGGTCACGCAGGGGCCGCACCAGGTGGCGAAGAGGTCCAGGACCACCACCCTGCCACGGTAGGCCTCCAGGTCGATGGGGGCACCGTCTATGTCGCTCAATCTGAAGGGGGGGGCCGGCTCCCTGTCGTTCGGGGTGTCCTCCTCGGGCTCGTAGTTCACCACCACGTAGGCCGCCACTATGACGATGGCGATCACGAAGATGGCCCCGATGACCTTCCTTCCGTTCATGGCCCAGAAGTCGGGGGGCGGTGGGGGTGAGGATCGGCGTTTCCGCCCAGACCCGTCCTTTACCTTACGTGCTCTCTTCGCCATGGGGTCTCCTCGACATGTTATACGGAAGGCCTCTTATTACGGTTTGTCCCGGACATGGTGGGGTGGGAGGGCGTCATAGCAGGTCCTCGATGGCCTCCTTCAGCTCCGATTTGGAGGTCGTTCCGGTGTGGTAGTAGCGCACGATGCCTTCCCCGTCGATGACCACGGTGGTGGGGATGGCGTCGACGCCGTACTCGGTGCCCACGTCCCCGCCGTTGTAGGCCACGGGCCATCCGATGGCGTTGTCGTCCCTGTACTTGGCCACCTTCTCCTGGGATTCCCGACCGTCCTGGTCGATGAGCAGGAAGGCCACGTCCTCCTCTGGCAGCTCGTCCCGGAGGTCCTTCATCACGGAGAGCTGGGTCGTGCAGGGGCCGCACCAGGTGGCGAAGAAGTCCACGACGAGCACACGCCCCCGGTAGTCGGTGAGGTTGTGGGCCACGTCGTCCACGTCCAGCACGGTGAAGTCCGGTGCGGCCTCGCCCACCATCGCGGGTCCACCGTTGCCCAGGCACAGGCTGAGCAGCATGGTGACCGACACGAGGGATACGGCCACCAGCTTGACGCTTCGGGAACGGGTCGTCATCTCCACCAATCCAGCTTGTTTCCGTTTATCTACCTTTCGCCACAGGGGGGACTGTCCAGAAGTCGTTGCTTAAAAATCAAGGAAGCCAGTAACCTTTGA
>CBDUQW010000182.1:0-2654 GCA_965369625.1 uncultured Thermoplasmata archaeon
CGGGCGATCCATGGGGGCACCGGCCACGGGATTGGCGAGCGCGGGATATAAGGGTAGTGACCGCGGTGGTCTGGCATTGCTGGGGGCGGCGGCGGGCCCGGACCGCCGGAGGTGGTCAACCCGACCCTCCGGTGGCCGTGCCGTCCGAGGACCCCCCTGGGCGGGCCGCCCCCTTTAGCTTCCCCAAAATTTATATATCGGCCGGTCCCACGATAGTTACCATACCCGGGGAGGGTCGATCGTGGAGACGAGAAGAGCCTTATTCCTAGCAGTTGTGGGCCTGGGCCTGGTGTGCATGCTGACCGCGGTGGGCGCCCTGGCCGACCAGGAGCCGAACGACGACTACGCCAGCGCGGAGGCGCTGCCGGCCGGTACCGTGACGGGCACCCTGACCTACGACACCGACGAGGAGGACTACTACAGGTTCACGGTGTCAGAGGGCCAGTCCATCGACGTCACGTTCAAGGCCGGCACGGGGCAGGACTTCCTCTACGGCATCCTGTCCGACTGGGACGAGTGGACCATCATCTATCTCAAGTCGAAGGACAACGTGGTCGACAGCGGCACCTACCACACCTCCAACGAGACGGCGGAGGCCACGTGGTACTTCTACGTCGAGTCCGACACCGAGGGGGGTGACTACGAGTTCACCGTCACCCTGACCGACCAGGACGACGGGGGCCTCGGGAAGGACGCCGGGGGCGCCATGGAGTTCGCCGACCCCATCGCCACGGGCGCCACAGTGAGCGGCCTCCTGGCCGACGCCGACGAGGAGGACTGGTACCGCTTCTCCGCGGGGGAGGGGGACATCATCGAGGTCACCCTGACCTCCGACTCGGACGCCGACTTCATCTACCTGGACCTGGTGGACTGGGAGGACTGGACCATCTTCGACCTGAAGTCCAAGGACTCCGTGATGGCCGAGGACGTCTGGTTCACCGCCCTGGAGACCACCACCTCCTACTGGTACCTCCGGGTGCACATGGACACCGACCTGGGCAACTACGACCTCACCCTCCTGGTGGGCCACCAGGACGACGCCGACACCCAGACCGAGGCGCCCGGGGACCAGGCCTCCGCCATGGAGCTGGCCGCCGGCACGTGGACGGGGCACCTGGAGGACGAGGACGAGGCCGACTGCTACAAGTTCCGGATGGGCGAGGGCGACAGGGTGCACGTCACCTTCTCCTCCGATGCCGCCGGCGACTTCCTCTACCTCGAGCTCGTCGACTGGGAGGGATGGACCCTCTGGGAGCTGGACGCCAAGGACTCGGTGGAGGCCGAGGGGTGGTACTGGACCGCCAACGAGACCCTGGTGTCCTGGTACTACCTGGTGGTGGAGCTGGACACGGAGCCGGGGGACTACGACCTGGCCTTCGACGTGGTCAGGCAGGACGACGCGGGCTCCGGCGAGGACGTGCCCGGCACCGATGCCGACGGCCACATCGTCCAGGCGGGCACCTACACCTCATGGATGGGCGACGTGGACGAGGCCGACGCCTACAGGATACCGGTGCAGGCGGGTTGGACGGTGACCATCAACCTCACCAGCCAGTCCACCGTACCCGCCAAGGCGGGCATCATCGGCGACAGCGGGGTCGCCCCCTTCGAGACCCTATCGTCCAAGGACGGGACCACCGCCACATGGGAGGGTATCATCGACATCCCCGGGGCCGCCGACGGCTACCTGTACGTGGTCGTGGCCCCAGGCGACCCGTCGAGCTGGGAGCCGGGAGCCTACCAGCTGGAGGTGGCCATCGTGACGACCCCCGCCGACACCGAGCCGCCCCAGATGGTGATGGCCAAGGAGCCCACCAAGCTGGAGGAGGGCAAGGCCAAGACCATCTCCGTCACCGTCACCGACAACGAGGGCATCGAGGAGGTGACACTCTACTACAGGATCGACGACGAGGTCGTGTGGAGCGACCTGGCCATGACCGCCGATGTGGACACCTGGTCGGCCACCATCCCCAAGGACGCAAGCCTGGAAGCGGTGACGATGGAGTACGTCATCGTTGCCTGGGACACGGCGGGCAACAACGACACCTACGGCGAGTGGACGTCGCCCAAGTCGATGAAGGTGACACAGCCGGAGGACGAGACCCCCGGCTTCGGCGCCCTGGTGGCGGTGGCGTCCCTGGCCGCGCTAGCGGTGGGACTGACGCGGCGACGGCGCGCGCGTTGAGGTCAGCGACAGGACGTGGACGGCTGCTGCGCGGCCGGTGCGCACGCGCGCACCGGCCTTGCCAGGACAGGGATGGACTGGTGGGTTCGACCCTACTCATGGACCACCGTGTAGTTGATGCACAGCTTCCCCCTCTTCAACATCTTGAAGTTCCCCTCGTTCATTGGCTCGAAGAGCCGCTCCACCTTGGGAATGTTGTGCCAGGACAGGGAGAGGACCCCCTCCGGCCTGAGCACCCTCCTCACCTCCTCGAGCACCTCCCTGGGCTCGGAGAGCAGTTGGATGGTGTCGTAGAGGAGGACCACGTCCACGGAACCGTCAGGCAGCCCGGTGTCCCGGTCCGTCTTGATGGTGGTGACGTTGGCGAGGCCCCGATTGGACGCCCGCCGGGTCACCCTCTCGATGGCCAGGGGATGGAGGTCGACGGCGTACACGTGGCCCGAGGGGTCCACCATGTCGGCGGCGGTGA
>CBDUQW010000183.1:0-2519 GCA_965369625.1 uncultured Thermoplasmata archaeon
CGCACGGGGGCCTACAGGCTTGCCTATGTGGGCAGGGTCCGGGACCAGGGGACGGCCGCCGAGAAGTCCCGCAGCATGGGGGGCGAGATAGAGGACTTAGGGGGGCGGGACGTGCGTCACGCCCCACCGTGAAGTGCTGGCATGCGACCCTGTCCTGGAGCGAAGCGACCCGGACGGGACCGGGTTTCCGTTCCCGTTGGCATAGGTGGGAATTTCCAGCTGCCGTTCTCGATGACGGTGCCTCCCTTCCCACCGGACCCACTGCAAACCGAAGGATTTATCGGTTTTCCACTCTCTTTGATAGTGAGGGTCTGCCCCTGACCGAAGTCCAGTGTCCCATCTGCGGAAAGGTCTACACGATACCGGAGGGCAGGGGAAGGGCGGTCGTGGAGACCCGTTTCCTGCGTCACAAGGACCGCTGCCGGCTGCCCGCCGAGGACGAGTTCGTGCTCGTGAGATACACGGTGGCCATCGCCGTCGAGAGGAACGATGGCGCGCGGGAGTTCCCCCTCCTCACCGTTCAGTACCCCTCCGGGCGAATGAGGGACTTCCAGGCATCCGAGGTAATACGATTCGAGGACCAGGAGGAGGGGCGCAGGCGGTTCTACGATTGAGACGGCCACCCGATGCAACGGCGGGAGAGCGTGGTCGCGAGCGACGACGGGGCGCTGCGCGGTCGGTGCGCACTCGCGCACCTTCCTTGCTGTGACAGGCAGGGTGGGGAGGGAACACCGGTGCCAGCGGCGGTGCCGGGGGAGTTCGTGGTCTACCTTGGGACGGGCGATGTACCGGACAGGCTGGAGCCTGACCTTGCTGCGCTGCTGCTCACGTGGGTGGAGGTGCGGGGGTTCGACCACTTCGTGGAGGAACTGCACCGGCTGAGGGGGGCCGTGATGGTGGCGGCCATAGCGGGATGGGTCGTTTGACCCGTCCCGGCATGGGGGGCCCTGTCCTGGAGCGCCGCCAGGCGCGGGGGGGACGGGACGGCACCCAGGGGGAGCGCAAGCCCCAAACTTTATCAGAGGTCCCGGACCAAGGTGTCGACCATGGCGAGGGCCATATCCATGAGGAACGTCATGCCGCTGGCTGCGATAGCGGTGCTGGTGGTTATCATCCTGGTGATCAGCTCGACCCTAAGGGTTGAGGATGGGGATGAGGGCTGGGAGCCCTCCACCTACGAGGAATGGCTCTACGACGAGTACTACAACGCCACCGAGATGGGATACGACCGCAGTGTCTGGGGTGGACGGGTGATATCGGACGGCGACCTCGAATCGCTCATCGATACGACCCCCGGCAACCTTACGGTCCCGGTGTTCGTCAACGTTCCTCATGAGCTCACTCAGGACTTCGTCGAGTCCACCGCGTCCAGGTTCTTCCCGGAAATGGACATCGACCGATGGAAGAGGGAGGTGACGCGGGACGAGCAAGAACATGTTCATTCCGTCGAGTACCGGAACGTGGCCCTTGGGAGGTCGTTCGAGGTCTGGCAGGACGGATGCATATGGTATGATTCCCGGACGAATCACACCACCGGCGACATCTTCGGCTCCAACGAATCGGCCAGGGAGCACGCCGTCCAATGGCTCGAGGACCGGGACGCCCTTCCGGAGGACACCGGGAGGATCTCTCTATGGAGGTACGACATCCAGCATTATCCTGGAACCGTCGAGTACGAACTCTCCATCGGGAGGCGAGTGGGGCCTTTCGATTTCAACTCGGGTCCGGGAAGCAACCAGATCCGTTTGAAGTTCGCTGCCGGAACAGGTCAGGTCCTCTTCTTCGAGCACCACTGGCCTGAGCTCGAGATCGCATTTCTGGTGACCGACCTTCCCGACATCGACACCGTCCTCGTCGAACACGACCTGCTCGATGTACCGGAGAGCAACATCACGGTCTGGTTCCACGAGTCCCTGTTCTACGACGAGGCCTATGTGATCTTCCTCACCGGTCTGAAGAACATCGCGGAGGTCTACTTCTTCCTACCCTACAGGTTGATGGGGCTCTCGCATCCAGTGATGGAGTGGCCAGGTGGTCTTTACGGTGCCATTTTCCCTGATGCCATAAGGTAATACTGGTACTGATGGGCGGAGGGCTCGTGAGGAGGCCGAGAGGTGGCTGTGGGCCGCGAGGGCGACGTGGCTGCGGGGGGTGGTCGGGTGAACGAGGCCGTGGAGACCTTGGTCGCGAGCGACGAGACGCTGCGCCTCGGCCGCACACCCGTGCGACCTCGTTGCCAGGACAGGCAGGGTGTGGAGGGGACGTCGTGCGAGCCGGTGCCGGCGGCGGTACCGGGCGAGTTCGTGGTGTACCTCGGGACGGACGAGGTTCCGGAGGCATTGGAGGCCGGGATGGCGGAGCTTTTGCTCACGTGGATCGAGTGGGTCGAGGTGGAGATGCGGGGGATCGACCACTTCGTGGAGGAGCTGCACAGGCTGAGGGGTGTCGTGATGGTGGCGGCGGTGGTGGGGGAGTGGTAGGACGGAGCGGGACGGGTCGTGCGACCCGTCCTGACAGGG
>CBDUQW010000184.1:0-2299 GCA_965369625.1 uncultured Thermoplasmata archaeon
ACCCCAGCACCCGGTCCCCCTCTCCACCGCCAGCCGGTGGCGCCTCCCCTCGACCGGGGGGAGCACCCTTTCTCCCCTATCTAAGCAAGGACGGTGCGCGCCGGACGCGCAGCGTCACCTTGTCCCGCACCCGACAATACAAGTTGTGCCGTACAGAACTAGGGTAGCCAGAGCCAAAAAATTAGGCGACCTATTCTCATTGTCCTGTAAGCCACAACAGTGATTGGTTGGTATGAAACAACACGGTTCCCAGAAGTTACTGACTCCCATTGTTCCGTGCAGAACAACTGGAGCCAGGAGGTAGAACCTACACCCCCCTTGCGAATTGTCCCGTACTCGACAATATCCCCTTTTCAACGATAGACCGATCGTAACGTCCGGAGCACTCCAAGACCCGATCAACGGATGTTCGCCAAGTATCGGTGGGCCAACGGGTTCTCGATGCCCTCGGGCAATCCCTTCACAGGGTAGACCGAAACCAGCTCCCCGGGCACATTGAACGCCCTGGTCGCCGACATCAGCGCCCTCGCCTCCCTGCGCAAGGTGGCCTCCATCGCGGCCTCGAACGCGACACCGATCGCTTTCGTGGGTCGCAGTCCCTCGCATATCAGGAAGTCCGTCTCGCCGTTCTCCTTGAGGTAGTAGAGGTCGCCTCCTCCGACCAGGTGGTTGTACACGACGTTCTCCAGTACCCGTCCCTCATCGTCGTCCCACCGCTTCCCGAGGGATATGAACGCGGGGTCGACGGCATACGCCTTCTTCCCGTAGGTCGCCTGCTTCTTGAGCGAACCCGAGTATGCGTTGATGACCCCCAGCAGGAAGCCGCTCTCCAGGTGGGCCACGTAGTCCCGGGCGGTGGACTCGTGCCCGAGACCGCTCACCTCCCGGAGGGTCCGGTAGGAGAACTCCTTGCCGACGTTGGACAGGAGAAAGCTGGCGATGGTCCTGAGAGCCTCGGGGTGCCTTATGTCGTTCCTCCCCACGATGTCCCGGTAGACTATCCGGTCGAGGTACTCCCCTGACAGTCCCACATCCCCGGTGAGGACTATGCGGGGAAACCCTCCCGTTCTCATGTATTCGAGGAACGCCTTCCTGCTGTTCCTCTCCCCCCGAAACCCCAGGAACTCATTGTAATGGAGCGGATGCGACCGGAAGGTCTTGGTCCTCCCGACCAGTCCCTTGGAGAAGTCCGAGTCGAGGAGCCTGGAGTTGGAGCCGGTCACGAAGACCTTGATCCTCCTGTGGACCCGGTGGGCGAACTTCTCCCATCCTGGCACCTCCTGGACCTCGTCCATGTAGAGGATCTTCCGGTCCTCTTCCATGGCGATGTCGAAGAGCTTGTCCATATCCTCCACGGTGAAGCCGATGAGGCGCTCATCCTCGAAGTTGACGTAGGTGCCGCCGTGCTCTCTGAAGAGCCCGTACAACATGAAGGTCTTGCCTGACCTCCTGACCCCCTGGACCACCGTGACCTCCTCCCTATCTATGCTCTCGACCAGCTGGGGGGTCAGGTTCCGGCGGTGGACGGTCTCCTCCCTTATCTCCTCCGCCCAGTATCCCACCACGTCCAGGATGACGTCCTTCGAGGTCATGTGGTTCCCATCTCCTCGGCACTACTTAAATTTTCGCAGTATATTGCGCATTTTGAGGCTTATTCTCGCAGTATACTGCGCAAATCAAACAAGAATCCCCCTGGTGATATATAAAGGGAGGGCAGGGGATGGGCGGATGTGGGAATTTGAAAGGTCGGAGAGATGATGGTGTGGGATCCGGGGAGGTACGTTGCTCGTTCGTGGCTGTTGTTCGGTACGGGATAACATCCTTGTTATGTCCAAGCAGTGATCATCTGGCTCCCCTTGTCCCGTACGCCACGATACGGCTTGTCTCGTACCAATATCCCGATCCGCCTGATGCGTCGGACCTCCTTCCCAGCCACCTCACCCGCTCCCCCCCCCCGCGGCCCGCGGCCACCTCCGCCCCACCTCCAGGTCCAGTCGCCTCCACTCCCACCCCAGCACCGGGTCCCCCTGCTCCCCCGCCAGCCGGCAGCGCCTCCCCTCGACCGGGGCGAACACCCTGTCCTGGCAATGACGGTGCGTGTGCGCCGTCCGCGCAGCGTCGCCTTGCCGCGCACCCCGCAATACCCGTTGTCCAGCGCAGGAGCCTGCATTCCACACCATCGGCGATGTAACAAACAACTGACGTAACAACTCAGCTTTTGGAAGTCCTTAAGATGAGATCTCATTGAAGTCTCATGATCCAGAGTTCTGATTTCATCACATCCTCCTTCGATTCGAAA
>CBDUQW010000185.1:0-2165 GCA_965369625.1 uncultured Thermoplasmata archaeon
ACGTGGGCGCCCTGCTGCGCGACGTGGAGCCCCTTGTGCTCGAGGGGAACCGCTGGGAGGGCGGCGGCACGGGCCTCCTGGTCATCGGGTCCGAGCTGAATATCGATGGCGACGTCTCGCTGGACGGGTGCGGGGTCGGCATCAGGCTCTCGGCGGTGAGGGGGCTCATCCGGGGGGTGTCGGTGACCAACTGCTCCATCGGCGTGGCGGCAGACCTCGGGACGGCCGTGACCCTCGAGGGGTGCGACCTCTCCTCCTGCGACCTTGACGCGACGGCGGCCAACATCAGCATCGTCGTCCTCCTCGACTGCCAGCACGGGGGGGCCTTCGCCCTCCACGACCAGTGGTCCGAGGTGCGTCTCGTGTGGACCTGCACCCTCGAGCTGGTCTACGCCTCCGACGGGACCCCCGCGCCCTACGTCCCCTGCGAGCTCGTGCCCGCCTCCGCCCCCTCGCTGGGGAAGTACCAGTCCGACGTCGACGGCAGGGTGGGCCCGCAGAGGATCACGCAGGCGAGGTACCTTATGGACAAGGTGCAGTGGTACATACCCTACACGGTCAACGTGGAGTTCAACGGCATCGTCCACCCCTTCACCGTCCCCTTCGAGGACGAGCACTCCTTCGTGCTCGTGCTGGACGACGTCCCTCCGGTCGTGAACGTCGTGGAGCCCGTCGACGGTGCGAGGTTCAACGCCTCCGCCGTCCGCTTCTCCGTCGTCCTGGACGACGTGCACAGCTCCGTCTCCGCCCTCGCGGTCGAGGTCGACGGCGAGGTCCTGCGCACCCTCTCAGACCCTGGGCCCAATGTCGAGTTCGAGGAGCCCATCGTGGATGGGACCCACACGGTCGTGGTCAGCTCCCGCGACGCCTGGGGGAACGAGTGCCAGGTGACCCTTGCCTTCGAGATGGACACGGAGCCGCCCGAGGTCGCGTTCACGTCCCCGGAGGACGGCGCGCTCACGAACCTGACAGAGGTCCTCGTGGAGGGCGTTGTCAGGGGCGCTGTCGGCGCCGAGCTGTCAGGGAGGTCCCTCGAGCTGGGAGGTGACGGCACCTTCTCGGTGACCCTCGAGCTGGTCGACGAGGGCGATAATGCCATCACCCTCGCGGCCTGGGATTCCTTCGGGAACATCGCCGCCATCAGCGTCAGAGTTGTGAGGGACACTCAGGCCCCGCGAATGGTCCTCGGGCCCTTCCCCGCCCTGACCAGGGAGAGCAGGCTCACGATCTCCGGATGGACCGACGCCCAGGTCCTCCGGCTCGCGGGGGAGGAGGTGCCCCTCGGGGCCGAGGGATGCTTCACGGTCGATGTGGCGCTGGCGGAGGGTGGCAACTCCATCACGCTCGTGGTCACGGACCTGGCGGGCAACTCACTCGCGGAGACCGTCGAGTGCATATGCGACAGGACCCTCGAGTTTGATATCGTGTCCCCGGAGAACGGGGGCTCGCTCGAGAACGCCTCGGTCACAGCCGTCGGCGCCAGCGAGGAGGGGCTGCGCTTCAGGCTCGAGGGCGAGCCCAACTGGACCCTCGTCGGTCCCTCCGGCGGGTTCCAGGTGGGTCTCGAGCTGCCCTGGTACGGAACGAACACGTTCGTGTTCACCCTGGAGGACGGGGCGGGGAACCGGGGCACCTACGTCTACAGCCTGAACCGGACTGGGCGCACGCTGGAGACGGAGGACGAGGTGCCGTGGCCGTTATACATCGCCCTCCTCGCGTCGGTGCTCATCATCATCGCCGCCTTCCTTGCAAGGCATAGGGTTGGTGAGGGTGGATGAGGGGCACCGCCCTCCTCCTCCTGTTCGCCCTCGCCGCCTGCGCCTCGCTCGTCCTCGCCAGCGACGGCGCTTCCAGCTCACAGGGAGACTGGACGGTGACCAGCACCGTGGTCCTCGAGGAGGAGAGCCTCCTCATGGAGGGTAACATAACTGTGGCGGATGGTGGCCTCCTGGAGGTGAGGGGCACCGCCATAACGTTCAACTGCAGCTACCCGGGTCAGTACGTTCTCCGCGTCCAGCGTGGCGGGGGGCTCGTGGTGACGACCTCGGCCACGGGGAGGGGCGCCTCGATCCGCCCCGCCGACCCCTCGGCCCCGACCGTCGTACGGGTCGGGAGGGCCGAGACCCTCAGGCTGGAGGGCCTCCTCGTGGAGGCCTGCGGCTACT
>CBDUQW010000186.1:0-2073 GCA_965369625.1 uncultured Thermoplasmata archaeon
CTCGGCGCCGCCGTAGACCTCGCAGGTGGAGGCGTGGACCATGCGGATGTTGGACTTGCGGACGGCGTCCAGGACGTTGAGGGTGCCGATGGACCTCCCGGGTCGTGCCTGGCAGCGCTCCAGGACAGGGTCCCCATGCCGGGACGGGCCGCACGCCCCGTCCCGCTCCGGCGCACTGTACAACAGTGCTCGACCCCACCACACCATCACCGGTTGTCGTAAGACTGGGTGTCGTCGTAGTTGCCACGCCAGTCGGTGGTGAAGAAGTAAGTGGAAGGCGTGACGTCCGGGTCCAGCCCGATGGAGGTCAGGTTCACCGAGACCTCCAAGCGATGGAAATCACATGCCGCGCTGGGCTGCGTCGAACTGGGGCGCCACGCACCTCCCGAGAACTCCGACATGGTGGACAGGGCGGGGATGACCCTCCCGAACTTGCCCGCTATGTCTATCTGGATGTCGGCCCCGAAGAGGGGGTTGTTGGGGCACACCTTGGCACCGGTTACCAGCGACTCGTTCGAGGTTGGGTCCCTGTCGATGAATATGATGACGCGGTCCTCAAGGTACCTGTTCTCAGCGGGTTCTGCCGGAGGGCCCATCCCCGGCTCTTGTATCTTCGGGAACTCTGGATTGTCGATAACCAAGCCGTTGAGTATCCTGCCCACGGTGCTGACGTAGAAGTTGAGCTTGCTGGGGCCGCTGGTGGGGGTCATCTTCACCTGGATGCCGTTGATGTCCACATTGCGGTTCCCGGTGGCGTAGGGGTAGACGGAGTCAGCATCCAGGTTCCGGTTGCGCACGTTGCCCGTGGTCTCCCCCTTGATGCCGAAGGGGAGCCAATCATCGAAGTTGCCGTCGATGCGGATGTCCTTCGATGGGACTGCGATCGTGTTGATGTACGTGTAGCTGGGGGACGGCTTCACCGATACCTCCACGGAGGGGTAGTGCTTGGCACGGGCATCAATGTCGCTGGAATAGAGGAGAGCGGGTCGCACAGCGAAGGCACCGCCGAGCGAGGTGGAGACCGAGAAGGTCTGGGTCACGCCGGGGGTGAACTGCAGGGGTGGGGAGAAGGTGACGTCAGATACCTGGGCGGGACCGGTGCCCGGGTAGCTCCTGCCGCCCACCGTGATGGTCGCCCTCCCCGTGGCGGGGAAGCCCCGGTAGTCCTCGAAGCGGATCCGGAGGCGGTCGAGGGTGATGTTGTCGTGGTGGCCAACGGCACTGAGGCTGAACTGGTTGGTGCTCTGGCCTGAGAGGTACTTGAACCCCAGGGCTGGGGGGAACTGGTTGGCGGCGGCGTCGGTCCAGTCCTCGTGGCCCTTGCTGTCCACGGTGCGCATGACGACGCGGACGGGAGTATCCCTGGAGGAGACGCCTATCTTGCCAAGCCCCACACTGGCCTCCAGCTTGTCCAATTGGGTGGCGGCCTTGATATCCGAGCGGGCCTCGAAATTGACCAGGTCTGTGCCCGCGGGGCCGGTCCACCTGTAAAGGTTGGTGAAGTATGCCTCTCCGCCCCAACCTGTGATGTTGATGAGGTAGTCCGCGCCGATCCCGTAGACCTGGTAGCCGCTGTCGGACTTGCGGTCGGTGTCCAGGAATATCTGCATCGAGTCGGAGCCCGGGGAAGAGGCCTCGCCACCCAGGATGCGACCCTTGACCTTGACGTAGAAGTTCAGGGAATCGGCGTTGTCCTTGACGGCGTACTCGGTGATGTCGATGTCCGCGTTCTCCTGCCCTTCCAGGATGTCGGTGAACTTGGGCACGTTGGCCCAGTCGTTGAACAGGCCGTCGATGGCGATCTCGTCCTCCTGGAACCAGAAGTAGAGGAGGGGAGCTGTCAAAAGGAGCACTACGACGATGATCGCCAACACAACCAGGATGATGTTGCGTTTCTTCTTTCCCCCCATTGGAGGTTGGTCTAAGGTGTCGTCTGGAGCATCGACAGTCTCTGCCTCGCCCATGGTGTAACCCCTTGTGAGGGTGGAGTGATGGCATCCACGATATAGTTTGCCGATATGCCCCAGGCTCGCCCGAGTAGATCCACGATGATGCAGAATCAACCCTACCGGT